>DASTRL010000082.1:0-12219 GCA_035761265.1 Steroidobacteraceae bacterium | reverse complement strand
CGTTTGCTAGGAAACGAGGAATGTCCCCATTTTCCTAATGCACCGGCTCCGGAAAGCGGTCGAGCTTGCGCAGTTGCGGGAACAGCCCGAGATAGCTGCCGACGACCGCGAGCGTGCACACACCGCCCCAGATCATCGAGGGGACGATGCCGATCCATGCGGCCTGCAAGCCGGCGCGGAACGCGCCGAGCTCGTTCGAGGCGCCGATGAACATCGAATTCACCGCACTGACGCGGCCGCGGATCGAATCCGGCGTCTCGAGCTGCACGAGCATGCCGCGCACGAACACGCTGACCATGTCGCCCGCCCCCGCGAGCGCCAGCACGATGACCGACAGCCACAGGCTGGTAGATAGTCCGACGGTGACCATGCACAGCCCGAACAGCGCCACGCCGCCGAACATCCACGTGCCCGCATGCCGCGTGATCGGCCGCACGCCGAGCGAGAACGCCACGATCGCGGCGCCCACGCCCGGCGCTGCGCGCATCAGCCCGAGTCCCACGCTGTCGACGTGCAGGATCTTGTCCGCATACGCCGGCAGCAACGCGACCACGCCACCGAACAGCACGGCGAACAGATCCAGCGAGATGGCTCCCAGCACCGGCTTCTTGCGCCAGACGAACACGAAGCCGCCGAGGAAGTCGTGCCAGCGCCACTCGGAGGTCGACTTGGCGCGCACCGGCTTCACGCCCAGGATCAGGAGCATCGCCGCCAGCAGCAGCGCCACGGCGATGCCATACGACCAATCGATGCCCAGGATGATCGTGAGCCCGGCGAGCGCCGGACCGGTGATGGTCGCGATGGTGAAGATCAACGTGTTGAAGGAGATCGCGCCGGAAAGCAGTTCCTTGGGCACGAGGTTCGGCACCATGGCCTGGCCCGCCGGCGCCCAGAAACTGCGGCCGACGCCCAGCAACGCGGCGATGAAGAAGAGAAGATAGGCCTCGGTCCGGCCGAGCAAGGTGAACAGCAGCAGTGCCGCCGCCGCCACGAGCTCGAGCGAATAGGCCAGCGCAATGATGAGCCGGCGGTCGAAGCGATCGGCGATCTGCCCGCCGGGCAGCAGCAGCACCACGAACGGCAGGAATTGCGCGAGGCCGATATAGCCGAGATAGGCCTCGTTGCGCGTCAGCTTCCACATCTGGTAGCCGAGCACCACGTCGATCATCTGCCAGGCGAGGGTGGCGGCGAACCGGCCGTACGCGTAGCGCGCAAAGTCCGGATGGCTCAGCGCCTGCCGCGCCGGCGAAAGGGAATTGCTGCTCAAATGGGTCGGAGCGGGTCTTCGGGTTTTGGGGGATGCGCACTTTAACTGCTAACGTCGAGCTCCGTCGGCTCGCGCGCCGGTTTTTCTTCGTGGGGTATTCGATGAACAGCCGAATCGTTGTCGCAATGGCGGCCTTGCTGCTCGGGGCGTGTGCGGCCGCGCCGCCGCCCCCCGCGCCCGCGCCACCGCCGGCGCCACCCCCGCCGACGCCGGACCAGCAGTTCGAAGCCCTGGCGGCACGCTATCTCGACGAGCTTCCACGGCTCACGCCGGTGGACGGGACCGCGCTCGGCGACCATCGCTTCGACGACCGCCTCGACGATGTCGGCGCCGCCGGCTGGGACGCCAGGCTTGCCTTCGCCGAAAAATACCTCGCCGCCCTCGAACCCATCGATCGGCACGCGCTCTCCCGCGCCCACCAGGTGGACTCGCTGCTGCTGCGCCACGAGCTCGAATACCAGCGCTGGAAGATCACGACGCTCGAGGACTGGCGCTGGGACCCACTCATATATACGGCGCTCGCCGGCGACGCGTTGTACAAGCTGATCGCGCGTGATTTCGCGCCCGAGGCCGAACGGCTCGGCAATCTCGGCAAACGCCTCGAGGAGATGCCGCGCTTCCTCGCGCAGGTGCGCGAGGCGCTCGATCCTGCGCGCGTGCCGAAGATCCATGCCGAGACTGCGGCCCGGCAGAACGCCGGTCTCATCTCGATGCTGGATGGCGAGATCGCGCAGCGCATCGCGACCATGCCGGCCGACGCGCAGGAGGCGTTGCGCGCCAGCCTCGCGCGCGCGCGCAGCGCGCTCACCCAGCACCAGATCTGGCTGGAGAAGAAACTGGTGCCGGAGGCGCACGGCGACTTCCGACTCGGCGAGAAGCTCTACGACCAGAAGCTCTCCTATGCCCTGTTCTCACCGCTGACTCGTCAGGAAATCCGCGCGCGTGCAGAGGCCGAGCTGCAGTCGACGCGCGCCGCGATGTACGACATCGCGCGCCAGGTGCTCAAGGGCCGTCGCGGCGCGCCGCCACTTCCGGAAAAGCCCACCGAGGCCCAGCAGCAACGCGCGATCCGCGCGGCACTCGAGATCGCGGCGAAAGACCACCCGCCACGCGATGGGGTGCTCGAAGCCGCTCGCGTCGCGCTCGCCGACACGACCAACTTCGTGCGTGAAAAGCAGCTCGTCTCATTGCCGGCCGAGCCCGTCGACATCGTGGAAATGCCGGCGTTCCAGCAGGGGGTCGCCCTGGCCTATTGCGATCCGCCGGGCCCGCTCGACGCGAAGCAGAAGACCTTCTACGCGGTCTCGCCCATCCCGGACTCGTGGACGCGCGCCCAGGCCGAGTCATTCCTGCGGGAATACAACTCGCGCTCGATCCGCAATCTGACGGTGCACGAGGCCATGCCTGGCCACTACCTGCAGCTCGCGCACGCGAACGCGTATCCGTCCGCATTGCGCGCCGTGCTGGGATCGGGCCCGTTCATCGAAGGCTGGGCCGTGTACGCGGAGCGACTCATGGCCGACAACGGCTACGGCGACCCGCTGATGAAGCTGGTGCAGCTCAAGTGGTACCTGCGCAGCATCATCAATGCACTGCTCGACCAGGCCGTGCACGCCGACGACATCTCGCGCGCCGCGGCGATGAAGCTGCTGACCGAAACCGGATTCCAGGAGGAGCGCGAAGCGGCGGGCAAGTGGACGCGCGCCCAACTCACCTCGGCGCAGTTGCCCGTGTACTTCGTGGGCGCGCAGGAACACTTCGCGTTGCGCGCCGAGGCCGAGCAGCGCGCCGGCGCGTCGTTCGACATGCGGCAATACCACGATCGCCTGCTTTCCTTCGGTTCGCCGCCGGTGAGGTTTGCGCGCGAGCTCCTGCTGGACCTGCCGATCGAGTAGTTGGATTCAGGCCGGCCTGGTCAGGGCGCCGGGGGCGGGTTCCTCTGGCCGAAGCCGCTGGCGACGGCCTGCGCCTTGGCCTTCACCTTGCGCAGCCAGTTGCGCGCCCAGGCGAACTCGAGGCTGAGGATGCCGAGTCCCAGCGGGATGACCACGAACGCCGGCCCGGGGAGCACGATCATCGCGACGCCGACGATGAGCACGGAACCGCCCACGACGCCGATCACGATGCGTTTCGCGAGCTTGTACGGCGTGAACAACGGGTGCTTGTCGTCGAACACCAATAGAGACCTGAAGACGGCGTCGGGCGGCATGTTACGTGAGACACGGGTCGCCGGGGCGCGGTTCCCGCCCCGGCCATCATTTCGACGCGATTCTCACGAGCCGAGGAAGATCCGGTACACCGGGTTGTTAGTTTCGTCGCTGTAGGAATAGTGCAATACGTTCAGGTGATCGAGGAACTCGCCCGTGTCGGACGCCGGCACGTCGATGCCGGCCAGCACGCGCCCGTAGTCCGAGCCGTGGTTCCGATAGTGGAACAGCGTGATGTTCCAGCGCGTGCCGACGGCTTGCAGGAATTTCAACAGCGCGCCTTTGCGTTCCGGAAATTCGAACCGGTACAGTCGCTCATTGGCGACGCTGCCGTTGACGTGACCGCCGACCATGTAACGCACGTGCAGCTTGGCGATCTCGTTGTCGGTCATGTCCGTGACGCCGTAGCCGGCGGCACGCAATGACGCGATGACCTCGTCGCGTTCCTCGCGGCCGCGCGACAGGCCGAAGCCGACGAAGATCTGCGCGCGCTCGCGCATGCCGAAGCGGTAGTTGAACTCGGTGACCTGGCGCGAACCCAGGATCTCGCAAAATTTCAGGAAGCTGCCCGGCTGCTCCGGGATCTCCACGGCCAGCAGCGCCTCGCGCGCCTGTCCCAGATCGGAACGCTCGGCGACGTAGCGCAGCTGGTCGAAGTTCATGTTCGCGCCGCTGTTGATCGCGGCGAGCCGCTTGCCCTGCCAATGGTTGAGCGCGACGTATTTCTTGAGTCCGGCGACGGCCAGCGCACCGGCGCCTTCCACGATCGAACGCGTGTCCTCGAAGATGTCCTGGATGCCGGCGCAGATCTCGTCGGTATCCACCAGCACCACTTCATCCACGTGCTCGCGGCACAGGCGGAAGGTTTCCTCGCCCACGCGCTTCACGGCCACGCCGTCGGCGAAGATGCCGACGCGCTCCAGCGTGATGCGCTTCTTCGCACGCAGGCTGTCGTGCATGGCCGCCGCATCGACGGGCTCGACGCCGATGATGCGGATCTTGGGGTTCAGGTACTTGGCATACACGGCGATGCCCGAGATCAGGCCGCCGCCACCCACCGGCACGAAGATGGCGTCCAGCTCGCCGCGCGACTGGCGCAGGATCTCCGTGGCGATCGTGCCTTGGCCGGCAATCACGTCCGGATCGTCGAACGGGTGCACGAACGCCAGGTTGCGCTCGCGCACGATGGTTTGCGCGTGCTCGTAGGCGCTGTCGTAGTCGTCGCCGTGCAGCACCACCTCGCCGCCGAGATTGCGTACCGCGTTCACCTTGATGCTGGGCGTGGTGAGCGGCATCACCACGATCGCCGGAATCCCGCGTCGCTGCGCGGCCAGCGCCACGCCCTGCGCATGGTTGCCGGCGGAGGCGCAGATCACCCCGCGGCGGGCCACCGACTCGGACAGGTGCGCGATCTTGTTGTATGCGCCGCGCAGCTTGAACGAGAACACCGGCTGCAGGTCCTCGCGCTTGAGCATCACGCGGTTGTCGAGGCGCTGCGAGAGGCGCGGCGCATGATCCAGCGGCGTCTCGGAGGCCACGTCGTAGACGCGGGCCTTGAGGATTCGCTCGATGTAGTTGTCGGTCGCCATAGAGGGACCGACATAGTAGCGGTTAGGCGCCGAAGCTCGCTACGTGCGCACCGTGAACCGGAAACGCGTGCGGCCGATGGTCACCCGATCGCCATCCTTGAGCACCTGCCGGGCCACCCGCTTGCCGTTGACGAACACGCCGTTGGTGCTGTTCAGGTCCTCGATGGAGGTGTGCACCGGCCCGGCGAGCAGCACCGCGTGATAGCGGCTCACATGTTTGGTATCGATCACCAGCTCGTTGTCGGAACCGCGGCCGATGCGCGTGCGGCGCCCGAGCACGTGCACGAAATCCGTGTTGCCGTCGGTGCGGATCAGTACCCGTGCGGGTCCTTCCAGCGCCACCTCTTCGCCGGTCTGCGCGGCCGTATCCAGGGTCGACGCCAGCCGCTTCTGCAGGTCGGCTTCGAGCTGCTGGATGCGTCCGTCCCGTTGCAGGATGGAACGCTGGCTCTCGGCGATCACCGCGCGCCATTCCTCGACCGTGACGTTGGCTTCCTCGAGCTTGCCGGACTTGTCGCGCACCTCGATCTCGAGGTTGCGGATGCTCTCCTCGGCGACTTCGAGGTCGGCATCCTTCTCGGCGATCAGCGCCTGCGCGGCGGCCAGCTCCTGGCTGAGCCTGCGAATCTGTTCGTCGCGAATCTGCAGCTGTGATCGCAGCGCCGGCACGTCCGGATTCACGGCGGCCAGCGCCTCATCGAGGCGCGTGCGCAGCAACTGTTCGCGTTGCTGGCGGGCGGCGAGGTCCGCCTCCAGCGTGCCGATCTGGCCGTCACGGCGCGCGGTCGCGGCGCGCAGGTTGGCGATCTCGGCGTCGAGGCCCGATGCGCGCTGCTCGCTGGCATCCAGTGCGGCGCGCACCTGGACGAGCATCTGCGAGTGCGCGACGAGCTCGCGCTCGAGCGCGGCGATGCGGTCGGCGCGCGCGAGCAGCTCGTCCTGCATCGCGGGGAGGTCGGCGCGCTCGGCATCGAGTCGCGCGCGCACCGACTGCAGAGATTCGAGGTGCTGTGCCAGCTGCTCGCGCAGTTGTGAATTTTCGGCACTGATGCGCGCGATCGCCATGCCGCGCTCGGCATCGGCGATGCGGGCGCGCTCGTGCAGTTCCTCGATGCGCCGCTCGGCGATAGCCAGGGCGCCGCGCAATTCCTCGATCAAGGGGGGCGACGGCGGCAGCGCCACGGTCGAATGCGGTGCCGCAGGGCGCGCGGCGGTGGTCGCCGGCGGAGGCAGGGGCGTCGCCTTGATGACCTTGTTAGACGACGGACTGAAGGGCGGCATCTCGTGCGTACCGCTCAGGTCGAGGCTGTCCTGCAGCGCGGCGGCTTGCAGGGTCGGGATCGCGTCCGCGCTCACCGCAACCGAGGCGCCGGACGTGCTCGCCGGAGTGGCAGCGACGGCCGGTACGGTCCAGGTGTCGGTGTTGGCGATGGATTCGCCGAGCGTCGCCTCGTAGGCGGCCACGTCGAGCACCGGCAATTCTGCAGTGGCGTCATTGTCGACGTCCGACGAGGACGCGACCGTCTTGACCGGTGGCATCGCGGGAGATCCCCTGAGTCCTTCTTGTGGCGGCGATTCTAGCGCCCGGTCCCGGGGTCCGGGCCTTACACTTCCGGGCCACCACACGAAATGCGAAGGCGCTTCTCATTTCTGTCAAATCCGGCATCCGCGACCTCGCGCGGCGCCGGAACAGCCTGACCCCGGCAGCCTCGGTGGCCCTTTCAGGTATCGTTGCGCTGCGATGAACCAGACCCCTGCTCCGCCGCGACTGCGCCGTGCCTATTTCGAGTGCCGCTATGGACAGCTTCACGTCCACAACGCCATTCCGGCAGGCGGCGGTTTCGATGAGCTCACGACTCTGATCTGCCTGCATGCCAGCAGCACCACCGGGCGGGTGTTCCTCGAAGTGTCCCGACTCCTGGGCGCGAGCCGCTCGGTGTACAGCCCGGATACGCCCGGATGCGGCGAGTCCGATGCGCCTCCCAGGGCGCTTTCGATCGCCGGCTATGCCGACGCCATCGGGGATTTCCTGGATTCCATGCGCTTTCGGCAGGTGGATCTGTTGGGCGCGCACTCCGGCGCGGCGGTGGCCGCCGAGCTCGCCATCAGCCGGCCGAAGCAGGTGCGGCGCGTGGTCATGGTCGGCGCCCCGGCGCTGGACGCCGATGCGCGCCGCAGCCATCGCGACCTGTCGGCCCCCGAAGGCACCCCGCGCGGCGCGCAGTGGGCGCGGGCCGCGCTCATCGATTGGGACCCGGACGCGCGCCTGCCATTGCTCAAGCAACCCCTGCTGGTACTGCGGCCGCGCGACAACTTCTGGGAAGCCGGCGCGCGCGTCGGCCGGCTGGTACCGGGCGCAAAAGTGGTGGACCTGCCGGAGCAGGACCGCCACCTGCTCGAGAAAGCGCCCGAACTGGTGGCGCGGCAGGTTTCAGGCTTCCTGACCTGAGCGCCGCGGCAAGGGCGGCCACGCCTCGGCCGAATCGCGCGACACGAACGGCGCCGTGAGTTTCGACAGCCTGAGCTTCTGCCGTCCCGCCGCGTCGAAATTGCCGGGATCCAGCCAGCGTAGATAGGCGTCCTGCAGTCCGCCGCGCCAGTCGCCGTCGACGATGGCGAACCAGGTGGTGTCGCGATTGCGGCCCTTGACGACGATGGCCTGGCGGAACGTGCCTTCGTAGGTGAAGCCCAGGCGCGTCGCGGCCGCGCGCGACGGCAGGTTGCAGCTGTCGCACTTCCATTCGTAGCGGCGATAGCCGAGATCGAAGGCGCGCGCCATCAGCAGGTACAACGCCTCGGTGGCGGCGCGCGTGCGCGCCAGCCGCTGCGTGAAGTGGATGTTGCCGATCTCGACCACGCCGTTCGCCGGATCGATGCGCATGTTGGCGCAGGTTCCGACCGCCTGGCCGCTGCCCGCATCGACGATCGCGTAGAACTGCGGATCGCGCGAGTCCTGGGCGGCGATACACCATCTTTCATAGGGCTCGTACTGCGGGTACGGGCCGTGGAACCCGTAGGTCCAGCGGATTCCATGGGGATCGTCGGCCTGCGCTTCCCACACCTGGCGCGCGTGCCGTGCGGCATCCAGCGGCTCCACGCGGCAATAGCGCCCCGAGATCCCGACGTGCGGCGGAAACGGCGGCGGCTTCCAGTCCGGCAGCGCACGGCCGATGGGTTGGCCGAATTCATCGATGCGCGGCGGCTCGCGCGATTCCTCTTTCATGCGTGCGATTCTGGCACGCTCCGAGACCAGCCGACGGGCCACCACGGCGGAACGTTGGTGAAAAGCTTGCCTCGACATTTTGCCGCTCGGCAGAATCGATGCAACGCGCACCGCGCAATCTCTTGCAGGATCCTCATGCGACGCATCGGGTGGATACTCGCGGCCCTCTGTTGTTCGGTGGCAGCGAACGCGCAGCAGCCGTCCTCCGCGCGGCAATTCACCGCGGAACGCATGTGGGCGCTGAAGCGCCTCGGCGACCCGGCCATCACGCCGGACGGGAAGTTCGCCGTCGTCCCCGTGACCACCTACGACATTCCCGAGAACAAGGGTTTCACCGACCTGTGGATGCTGCCCGTGGCCGGCGGCGCCGCGCGCCAGCTCACCAGCGACAAGGCCAGCGACACGCAGGCCGCGGCGAGCCCAGACGGCAAGTGGATCGCGTTCGTGTCGAAGCGCGGCGACGACACGGACAGCCAGCTGTACGTGATCGCCACGGATGGCGGCGAGGCGCGGCGCGTCACCAACCTGCCCACCGGCGCGTCGCTGCCGAAATGGTTTCCGGACAGCAGGCGGCTCATGTTCGTGAGCGAGGTCTGGCCAGACCTGGTGCGCTGGGAAGACCAGGCTGCACGCAGGAAGGAGCGCGACTCCTCGAAGATGACGGCGCGGGTGTGGACCCGCGCGCCGATCGCGTACTTCGATCACCTGCTCGATGATCGCCAGCCGCACCTGTTCTCGATTTCGATCGACGGCGGTGAACCCACGGCGATCACGCGACTCTCCGGCTACTGGTTGTCGAAGGCCGATCTCGATGGGTCTGCCTTCGACGTCTCTCCCGACGGGCTCGAGGTGGCATTCGCAGCGAATGTCGATCGCAGCGGCATCGAGCCCAACTACGACGTCATCGTGCTGCCCACCTGCGGTTGCAAGCCGGCGCACAACCTCAGCGAGGCGAACAAGGCCGACGACTTCGCACCGCACTACAGCCCCGATGGCCGCTACCTGGCGTTCTCGCAGCAGCGGCTGGTCGGTTTCTACGCCGATCGCGCACGGCTGATGATCCACGACCGCAAGTCCGGTACCACCACCGGCCTCAGCGAGAGCTGGGATCGCTCCGCCGACGGCCTGGCCTGGGAGCCGGGCTCGCGCAGCTTGTTGGGCACCATCGACGACGCCGGCACCATTCGCGTGTACCGCTTCCGCCTCGATGGCACGCCGCCGAAGGCCGTGACGAAGGACTCCTCGTTCGGTTCGCTGGCCTTCTCGGCCAACGGCGCGAGCCTGGTCGCGATCCGGCAGAACTTCGTCGAGCCGCCGACCGTCGTGCGGCTCGACGCACGCACCGGCGCCGCCACGCCGCTCAGCCATTTCAACGATGCGGCGCTGGCCGCGCTCGACTTCGGCAAGTACGAAAGCATCAGCTACCCGGGCGCCGGTGGCGACGACATCCAGATGTGGGTGTTCTATCCACCCGGCTTCGACGCGACCAGGCAGTATCCCGCGCTGATGCTGCTGCACGGCGGCCCGCACAACGCCATCGTCGATGCCGTGCAGTGGCGCTGGAACGCGCAGGTGTTCGCGGGCTGGGGCTACGTCGTGACGTGGCACAACTTCCACGGCTCGAGCGGCTTCGGCAACGATTTCGCGGACTCCATCAACCCGGACCGCATCAGCCTGCCCTACGAAGACACGATCAGGGCCGCGCAGTGGCTGATGGCGAAGCCCTTCATCGACAAGGAGCGCATGGTGGCCGCGGGCGCGAGCTATGGCGGTTTTCTCGCCACCACGTTGTTGGGCCGCCCGCATCCTTTCAAGGCGCTGGTGGCGCACGCCGCGGTGTACAACTCCTTCACGCAGATCGGCGCGGACTACGGCGCGGAGAAGGAGCGGTTCTTCGACTACTGGGACCGGCCGGAGGAATTCGCGAAGTATTCGCCGCACACGTTCGCGGGAAATTTCCGGACACCCACGCTCATCATCCACAACCAGCAGGACATGCGCGTGCCGGTGAATCACGGCATCGAGCTGTTCAACACGCTGCAGAAACGCGGCGTGCCGTCGAAGCTCGTGTATTTCCCGGACGAGAACCACTGGGTGCTCAAGCCGCAGAACTCGCTGTTCTGGTATCAGACCGTGCGCGACTGGGTCGCCACTTACGCGCCGCCCGGGGCCAACGCCGCCGCGCACGCACCCTGAACGAGAGGACATGGCCATGAAACGACGAACCCTGCTCACGCTGGCCGCCGCGGGCGCGGTTTGCGCCGCGATGCCTTCCTTCGGGCGCAAGATCAGGCCACTGCGCATCCTCATCCTCGGCGGCACGCGCTTCATCGGCCTGCACATGACGGCGCTGGCGCTCGAGCGCGGCCACACGCTGACCTTCTTCAATCGCGGCAGGACACATACGGACCGCTTTCCAGCGGTCGAGCGCATCAAGGGCGACCGCAATGGCGAGATCGACGGACTCGCGGGCCGCCAGTGGGACGTGGTCATCGACAATTCCGGCTACGTGCCACGACACGCGCGACTGACCGCCGAGCTGCTCGCGCCGAACGTTCGCCAGTACATCTTCACGTCTTCGATCTCGGTGTATCCGGATTTCGCCAAGCCGCGCGACGAGAAGTCCGCGGTCGGCAAACTCCAGGATGAAACCATCGAAAAGGTGGATGGCGAGACCTACGGGCCGCTGAAGGCGCTGTGCGAACAGGCGGTGCAGAAGGCCATGCCAGGCCGCACGCTGGTGATCCGGCCCGGCCTGATCGTCGGCCCGGACGACAGCACGGACCGGTTCACCTACTGGCCGGCGCGCGCCGCGCGCGGCGGTGAATTCATCGCGCCCGGCGCGCCGGGCGATGCGTTCCAGGTCATCGACGTGCGGGACCTCGCCGCCTTCGTCATCAAGGCCTGCGAGGACAACACCACTGGCACCTACAACCTGGTTTCGAATCCGAACGGGTTCAGATTCGGCGAGCTCACCGACGCCTGCATCGCCGCCGCCAGGCAGCAGGCCCGGCCCACGCCTTCCCCGAAGGCCGTCTGGATTCCCGCCGAATTCCTCGAAGCGCAGAAGGTCGAGCCCTGGAGTGAAATGCCGGTCTGGCTGCCCGCGAAAGGTGACGAGGCCGCCTTCGCAGGCACCAGCAATGCCGCGGCGCTCGCCAAGGGGCTCGTGATCTCGCCGCTCAAGAAGACCGTCGATGACACCCTGGCCTGGCATCTCACCCGCCCCGCCGGGGAGCGGGACAAACTCAAGGCGGGCATCGCACCCGACAAGGAAGCCGCCGTGCTCGGCGCGTGGCAGGCGAAGTCGGCCCGAATCCCGAGGCCGCCGGGTGCAATCTAGATAGGCCCGAAAGCCCTGGCATCATCCGCGTCGTAGACGTCCACCTGCTCGCCCATGCGCACCATGCGCCTCTTCAGGGTCGGGAACTCCGCCACTTCGAACTCGCGATTCTCGCCGCCCGATAGATAGACCAGGTCCTCGGCACCGGTATTGCGCAGCAGGTGCGCGACCGAGGGTGTCGGAAAGCCGATGAAGTCGCCGGCCGCGACGGCGAACTCCTGCCCGTCGATGAGCGCGACGCCCGTGCCCGAGAGGATGTACAGCCACTCCTCTTCGAAGCGATGCGAGTGGTAGACGTAGGACTCGCGGCCGGTCGGAACGCGGATGAAGTTCACGCCCGTGCGCTTCAGCCCGACGCTGCGCCCGAGCTGCGTGCCCCGCATCAGGGAAGCCGGATTCCAGGGATGTGAGAATTCCTGCGCGTGCGCCGCGATGTCGGCGGCACGCACGATGTTGAGACTGGGCTTTTCCATGCCCGCTACCTTACGCCAAGGCGGCTCTCAGCGCGTGCGGTCGCGGGAATCGGCGCGCGCCAGGGTGCGGCCGGCAGGACCGCGGCATGCACCGAAGATGTCGTGCGAAGGCCGGTA
>DASTRL010000081.1:0-42596 GCA_035761265.1 Steroidobacteraceae bacterium | reverse complement strand
GGGATCGACGGCTCCGTTCGTGGGTCTGTTCGGCACGGTGTGGGGCATTCTGAACGCCCTCGTGTCCATCGGCGTCAGCGGCCAGGCCTCCATCGACAAGGTGGCCGGACCCGTCGGCGAGGCACTCATCATGACGGCCATCGGCCTGTTCGTCGCGGTGCCCGCGGTCATGGGTTACAACTGGCTGCTGCGTCGTAACAAGTCCATCAGCGAGAGCCTGCGCAACTTCGCCTCCGACCTGCATGCCTACCTCGTGGGCGGTGCGCGCGTGACGCAGGGTGCCCCGGTCGCCGGAGTGAAGAAGTAAACCTGCCTCCGGCAGGTTTGCGTTTTCAGTATCAAGACTCGCTGAGGTAATTCGACATGGCAATGAGTGTCGGGCAGGACAGTGGCGAAGAGGCCACTGCCATAGCGGACATCAACACGACCCCGCTCGTGGACATCATGCTGGTGCTGCTGATCATCTTTCTGATCACGGTTCCGGTGCTGAAGAAGTCGTACGTGACGATTCCGAAGGCGGTCAATATTCCGACGCAGACCAAGCCGGAAAACATCACGCTCCAGGTGGACAGGGAGGGCACGATCTACTGGAACGGCGGCGTGCTCAACGACAAGCAGGTGTTCTTCCAGCGAATCGTCGCCGAAGCCCGCAAGGTGCCGCAGCCGGAGTTCCATCTGCGCGGCGACAAGGAAGCCCGCTGGGAGTACATCGGCAGGGTCATTTACAGCCTGCAGCGTGGCGGCATAGTGAAAGTCGGCTTCATCACCGAACCCGACCCGAAGAGCATCCACGTCACTCGCTGAGACAATCGAGGTAGTTTTTCATGGCAATGAGTGTGGGAAGCGCCGGCGAAGGTGCACCGATGATGGAGATCAACACGACTCCGCTCATCGACGTCATGCTGGTGCTCATCATCGTGCTGATCATGTCGATTCCGATCATGACGCACGCGACGAAGCTCGACATGCCGCAGACCAACAATCCGCCGCCTCCGGTTCGTCCGGAGGTGATCCAGATCGACATCGATTTCGATGGCACGATCGTCTGGAACGGCACGGTGGTCAGCGGCATTCCGCAGCTCGAGAGCTTCTTCCGATCCGAGCGGGACAAGGATCCGCAGCCCGAAATCCACCTGCGGCCCGATCGCCGCTCGCGGTATGAGACCACGGCATTGGTCATGGCGGCGGCACAGCGAAACCACATGAAGAAAATGGGCTTCGTGAACATCTCGGAGTTCCGGGATTAGACAAGCCCCTGAAACCATTGAGAAACTTTCCGTCGGCGCAGGCATCCAAATTTACGGATGCCTTGACGGTGGGTTGAATCGCACCGAGCCGCGGTCCTGAAAAAACCGCGGCTCATTTGTAAGGAGCATCGGAAAGTGCGTAACCGCATGAATCTTGCAGCAGCGGCGGTCGCCGCAATCGGCTTCGTCGGGATGAGCTCCGCTGCGCTGGCGCAGGGCGACGCCTGCGGCACCCGCAAGCTCACCAAGAAGCTCGAGAAGCCGATGAACGAAGTGCAGCAGGCGCGCGAGCACAAGGACTGGTCCGCGATGCTCTCGAACGCGCAGGCGCTGGAGGCCGTGCCGGTCGACAAGTCGGAGTACGACAAGTTCTGGATCCACGAGCTCAAGGGCGTGGCGAATGCGAACCTCAAGCAGTACCCCGATGCCATCGCGGATCTCGAGGCGGCGCTGAACTCGCCCTGCATGAACGAGGCGGACAAGCCGACCCGCGTCAAGCTGCTGATGCAGCTCGCCTACCAGTCGAAGGACTACCCCAAGGTCGTCGAATACGGCAAGCGGGCACAGGCCGCCGGTTCCACCGATCCGGACGTCGGCATCTACATGGGCAACGCCTATTACATTCAGAACGACTTCGAGAACACCCGGACCGTGATGAATGACACGATCAACAAGCTCGAGGCCAGCGGCCAGACGCCCGACGAGCCGACTTACCGCATCCTGCAGAGCGCCTGCCTGCAGCTGAAGGACAACGAGTGTGTCGTGGCGCAGATCGAGAAGCTGGTGGCCCACTACCCGAAGCCCAAGTACTGGCTGGACATGACGGATGCGCTGCTGCGCGCCAGCAAGAGCGACAAGGAACTGCTCAACATCCTGCGGCTCGCGGACGGCGTCGACATCATGTCCGAAGGCGGGCAGTACATCGAAATGGCCCAGCTCGCCATGGCGCAGGGCCTTCCGGGCGAAGCACAGGCAGTCCTCGAGAAAGGACAGCAGAAAGGCGCCTTCACTCAGCAGCGCGACAAGGATCATGCAAGTCGCCTGCTGGCGGACGCGAAGACGGCCGTGACACTTGACAAGTCGACGCTCGACAAGCAGGACGCCTCGGCGCGCGCCAAGCCCACCGGCGACTCGGACGTCAAACTCGGCGCCGCCTATCTCAGCTACGGCGAGAACGACAAGGCGATCGAGGCCATCCAGCGCGGACTCGGCAAGGGCGGCGTGAAGAACCCCGACGAAGCAAACCTGCTGCTGGGCATTGCCTACCTGCGCTCCAGCAACAAGCCGGAAGCCACCAAGGCCTTCCAGGCGGTGAACAAGGATCCGGGCATGATGCGGATCGCGAAGATGTGGCTGCTGAAGAACTCGGAAGGCGCGGATGCCGCGCCGAAGGCGGCGGGCTGACGTCCGCGCCGTGATCCTGGATTCGTGACTCAACTCATACGCGGAGCATGTGCGTGTCAATTCGAAGTGGGCTAGGTATTGCGATCGCGGCGACGGCCATTCTCGGTGCGGCTTTCAGCGCGCCGGCGGCGGCCCAGGGCGCCTGTACGGGCGCTGGCCGGATCAGCAAGCAGATCGCCAAGCCGATGGCGGCGGCACAGGACGCGATGAAGGCCAGGAAGTGGCAGGAGTCACTGAACAAGATGAAGGAAGCCGAGGCGGTGCCGTTCAGCCGGACTGCCTTCGATAACTACACCATCGCCCAGTTCCGCGCCTACATCTACTCGAGCACGCGCCAGGAAGCGGACGCCGCGCGCGAACTCGAGCTGCAGTTGAATTCGCCCTGCCATCCGGCGGCGAAGCGGGCGGACACGCTGAAGAACCTCGTGGGCCTCTACACCGCGCTGCGCAACTACCCCAAGGCCATCGAGTACGGCACCCAGGCGCTGAAGATTTCGAACGACCCGGAGGTCCAGGTGGCCGTTGCCCAGGCGTATTACCAGTCGGGCAACAACAAGGAATCCGCGCGGATCATCAATGATTTGCTGGCCAGAATGGAGCAGGGCGGTCGCAAGCCGTCCGAGCAGCACTTGTTGCTGGCGCGCGCCGCCTGCGAGCGGGCGGGCGACCACAACTGCGTCAGCCGCATCTTCGAAAAGCTGGTCGTGTATTACCCGAAGCCCGAGTACTGGCAGAACCTGATGGTGGCATTGCGCCAGGCCGACGTGGACGACATCCAGGCGCACAACGTCATGCGCCTGGCCCTGTACGTCAACGTGCTGAAGGACCCGGACCAGTTCAAGGAAATGGCGCAGCTCGCGCTCGAGGAAAAGCTCTCGTGCGAGGCGGAGAGCGTGCTGGAGCAGGGGTTCGCGAAGAAAGTATTCGTCGAGCAGCGTGACATCGACGTGAACAAGCGCCTGCTCGCGGCCGCGCAGAAGCAGCTGGCGGTCGAGAAGGCGGCGCTGGCGCAGAACGAAGCCGCGGCGAAGTCGGCGGCCACGGGCGACGGTCTGGTCAAGGTGGGCGCGCAGTATCTCGCCTGCGGCGATGCGGCCAAGGCCATTCCGCTGCTCCAGGCCGGCATTGCCAAGGGCGGTCTCGCCAAGGGCGAGCCCAAGGAAGCCGAGCGTGTCGACGAGGCCAACATGCTGCTCGGCATTGCCCACCTCAAGGCGAACAACAAAGCCGAAGCCGCCAAGGCATTCCGGGCGGTGAAGCGCGACCCGACCATGGTGCGCATTGCCAAGCTCTGGCTGCTGAACACCTGAGCGGGGGCTGACACCGAGCAGGAGAGGCCGGGCATTGCCCGGCCTTTTCATTGGCGCGTTCAGATCACGCCGGTAGCCTGCAGAGACGCGATGTGCTCGGGCGAAAGTCCCAGCAGGTCCCGGTAGATCTCGCCGTTGTGCTGCCCCAGGGCGGGCGCAGGCATGCGAATGGAGCTCGGCGTCGCCGAGAGCCGGGGTGCGACGTTTTGCATCCGCAATTGCCCGAAGTCCGGATGATGCGTGGTGGCAATAGCGCCACGCGCGATGAAATGCGGATCCTGCAGCATGTCCGCCGCTTTGTAGATGAGCCCGGATGGCACGCCGTGCTTTTCCAGCAAGGCCAGCAGTTCCTGGGTAGCGAGCGTCGCGGTCCAGCCGGCGATCAGCTCATCGAGTTCACGTTGATGGGCGCCACGCGCCGTGTGGTCGCGATAGCGCGCATCGCCCGCCAGGTCGGGGGCGCCCATGGCCTCGCAAAGGCGGGCGAACACCGTGTCCTGGTTGGCACCGATCATCACGATGCCATCCCGCGTCGGATAGACATTGGAAGGCGCGATGCGCGGCAGGATGGGGCCGCTGCGCTGGCGCACGTGCCCGAGCTGGTCGTATTCGGTGATCAACGACTCCATCATGTTGAGTACGGATTCGTAGATGGCCGCGTCGACCACCTGGCCAGTGCCACTGCGCTCGCGGTGGTGCAAGGCGGCCAGCGTACCCATGCAGGCATGCACGGCCGCCAGTGAATCGCCGATGCTGATGCCGACGCGAGATGGCGGGCGATCCGCTTCGCCGACGATGTAGCGCAAACCTCCCATGGCTTCGCCGATACCCCCGTATCCGGCGCGCTGCGAGTAGGGACCGCTTTGTCCATAGCCGGAAACGCGCACCAGGATGAGCCGCGGATTCAGCGCCGAGAGCTCCGCCCATCCGCACCCCCACTTCTCGAGCGTACCGGGGCGGAAGTTTTCGATGACCACGTCAGCTTTCTGTGCCAACTCCTTGAAAAGCCGCTGCCCTTCGAGCTGTCGCAGGTCCAGCGTCACGCCCTTTTTGTTGCGGCCGATGACGGGCCACCACACCGACGGTTTGCCTCTGGGCTGTGGACCCCACTGTCGCATTGGATCGCCCTGGCCGGGCGCCTCGATCTTGATGACCTCGGCCCCCATGTCCCCGAGCAGCTGCCCGCAGAAGGGACCCGCGATCAGCGTCCCGAGCTCGAGGACTCGCAGGTCGGCGAGCGCGCCTGGATTGCTCTGCGGGGTGGCGTTCATGGCGGCGCGTTGTATCACAACATCAGAGGCTAAGATTCACGCCATGAAGGAGCACATCCACATCGTCGAGGTGAGTCCGCGGGACGGCCTGCAGAGCGAAGCGCAGGTCCTGCCGACCACGATCAAGGTGGAGCTCATTCGCCGCCTGAGAGGAGCGGGCCTGCGCAGGATCGAAGTCGCCAGCTTCGTGAATCCCAAGCGGGTGCCACAGATGGCCGATGCCGAAGCCGTGATGGCCGCTCTGGGCCCGCAGGCCGCGGACGGTTTCATCGGTCTGGTGCTGAATCGCAAGGGCTTCGATCGGGCGCAGGCTGCAGGATGCGCCGAGGTGGGCATGGTGGTCGCCGCGAGCGAGAGCTTCAGCCAGCGCAACCAGGGCTGCAGTGTGGAGCAGGGCGTGGCTTCCTGGCTCGAGATTGCGCACGCCGCCCGCATTGCCGGCATGCGCGCGCAGATCACCATTTCCACGGCTTTCGGCTGTCCTTTCGAAGGGGAGGTGTCCGCCGAAAAGGTGGTGCAGCTGGCCGAACGATTGGCGGCCGGGCGGCCCGATGAGATCGCCGTGGCCGACACCATCGGCGTCGCCGCCCCGACGCAGGTGCGCACGCTGCTCGCTGCCCTGCATCGCGCGCTGCCGGGTGTTTCACTGCGCGCGCACTTCCACAACACCCGCAACACCGGCCTGGCCAACGCCTATGCGGCCGTCGAAAGCGGCGCCGCGGCGCTGGATGCCAGCTGCGGCGGCATCGGCGGCTGCCCGTTCGCCCCTGCCGCGACCGGCAATATCCCCAGCGAAGATCTGATCTACATGTTGCACCGGATGGGCGTGCACACCGGAGTCGACTTGCAGTCGCTCATCGACACCAGTCGCTGGCTGCAGCAGGCGCTGGGACATCCGGTGCCGGGCATGCTGGTGAAGGCCGGAATCTTTCCCCGTTCTGCATAAACCCAAGGAGACAGCAATGGCGATCAAGGCAGGCGACAAGATGCCCGCGGGCACGTTCAAGGTCATGAGCAAGGAAGGCCCGCAGGACCTGACCACCGATCAGCTCTTCAAGGGCAAGAAGGTGGTGCTGTTCTCCGTCCCGGGCGCATTCACGCCCACCTGCGATGCGAAACACCTGCCGGGCTTCGTCGAGAGGGCCGCCGAGATCCGTGCCAAGGGCGTCGATACGATTGCATGCATGGCGGTGAACGACGTGTTCGTGATGAATGCCTGGGGCAAGCACTCCAACGTCGGCGAGAAGATCGTGATGCTCGCCGACGGCAACGGCACCTATGCCAAGGCGCTGGGCCTCGAAATGGATGGCACCGGCTTCGGCATGGGCGTGCGCGGGCAGCGCTTCGCGCTCATCGTCGAGGATGGCGTCGCGAAGAAGGTGTTCGTCGAGGCGCCACGCGAGTTCAAGGTCTCGGCGGCCGAGCACGTGCTCGCGAATCTCTGAGCGCTATTTCTTCGCAGCGTCGATCAGCTTTTCCAGCTCTGGAACGATCGTGAAGAGGTCGCCGACGATCCCGATGTCGGCGACCTCGAAGATCGGTGCCTCGGCATCCTTGTTGATGGCGACAATGGTGCGCGCATCCTTGATGCCGGTCAGGTGCTGGATGGCGCCGGAGATGCCGATGGCGATGTACAGCTCGGGAGCGATGATCTTGCCGGTCTGTCCGACCTGCATGTCGTTCGGCGCATAGCCCGCATCCACCGCCGCGCGCGAGGCGCCGACCGCCGCGCCCATCTTGTCGGCGAGCGAGTAGATCAACTTGAAGGCGTCCGCACTGGCCAGCGCGCGCCCGCCGGAAATCACCTTCGACGCGCTCTGCAGGTCCGGGCGATCGCCGCTCGCGGCGGCGAGCGACACGAAGCGCGTGTGCGAGGGCAGCGCTGCGGAGAAAGGCCGTGTCTCGACGCTCGCGGAGCCACCGGCGGCGGCGGCTTCGAACGAGGCCGTGCGAATGGTCGCGACGACCTTCGTGCCCGCCGCGACCTCCACCGTGGTGATGGCGTTGCCGGCGTAGATCGGCCGGCGGAAGCGCGTGGCGCTCTCGATGCTCATGAGGTCCGAGACCTGCGGCGCATCGAGCAGAGCCGCCACGCGCGGCATCAGGTCCTTGCCGAACGTGGTGGACGGGGCGAACAGGTGCGTGAAGTCCTGGCCGACCTGGGCCACCTGCGGCGCCAGCGTCGCGGCGAGCTGGTGCTCGTTGGCGGCATGGGTCACTTCGATGACGCGGGCGACGCCCGCGAGCTGCGCGGCCTGCGCCACGACCGGCGAACCTCCGTTCGTGAACACCGCGACGACCACTTCCGCGCCGGCGAGCGAGCTGGCGGCCCTGACGGTCTTTGCCGTGGAAACGTTGAGCTTGCCGCCAGCATGCTCGGCGACCACCAACACCTGGTTCATACCAGCCCCCGCTTTTGCAGCTCGGCGAACAGTGCGGGCGTGTCCTTGACCATGATGCCGCGCTGGCGGGTGGGGGGCGGCTCCGTCCTGATGACCTTCACACGGTTGTCCGGCGTGACCCCGAGGCTTGCCAACGGGATCGTCTCCAGTGGCTTGGTCTTGGCCTTCATGATCTCGGGCAATTTCACGAAGCGCGGCTCGTTCAGGCGCAGATCCGTGGTGACGACGGCGGGCAGATCGATCTCGAGCGTCTCGAGACCGGCGTCCACTTCGCGCGTCACGCGCGCCGTGCCGTCGGTGAGCTCGACCTTGGACGCGAACGTGGCCTGCGGCCGGTCCCACAGTGCGGCCAGCATCTGGCCCGTCTGGTTGTTGTCATCGTCGATGGCCTGCTTGCCGAGGATCACGAGGAAGGGATGTTCCTTCTCGATGAGCTTGAGCAACACGCGCGCCGCGGCCAGTGGCCCCGGCGTGCCTTCCGCGACCACGTGCAGCGCGCGCTGCGCGCCCATGGCGAGCGCGTTGCGCAGCGTCGCCTGGGCGTCGGGTGGCGCGATGGTGGCGATGACCACCTCGTCGGCGCGGCCCTTTTCCTTGATGCGCAACGCCTCCTCGACCGCGATCTGGTCGAAGGGATTGATGCTGAGCTTGACGCCGTCGAGCATCACGCCGGAGCCGTCGGGCTTCACGCGGATGCGTACGTTGTAGTCGACGACGCGTTTGATTGCGACGAGAATCCGTCGAGGTTGAGAAGTTTCCATTGGTCGCGAGTGTAACGGGAGACGTGGACGTGTTCGAGAGCTGGGGCGCGCGCTAGTGCTCGCCTACGCACTGCGGCGGATTGTCGGACTGGTGCCGACATTGTTTGTGCTGGTGTCGCTGTCGTTTTTCGTGATCCGGCTGGCGCCGGGCGGCCCCTTCGACCAGGAAGAGAAGCTGCCGGCGGCGATCCGCGCCAATCTCGATGCCGCGTATGGACTCGATCAACCGCTGCTCGTGCAATACGGTCGCTACCTCGCGGGGCTCACGCGCGGCGATCTCGGGCCCTCGTTCCGCTACCGGGATTTCCGCGTGACCGAGCTCATCGCCAGCGGACTGCCGCTCTCCCTAACTATCGGCGTGGCCGCCGCGGCGCTGGCTTTCATCGCCGGCGTGCCGCTGGGCGCATTCGCGGCGTGGCACCCGCGATCGTTGTTCGCGCGCGCGGCGATGAGTTTTTCGCTGCTGGCCGTGGTGCTGCCGGCGTTCGTGGTCGGACCGGTGCTGGCGCTCGCGTTCGGCATCCATTGGCGGCTGTTCCGCGTGGGCGGCTACGAGCCGGGCGACCCCAGCTTCCTCGTCTTGCCGGTGGTGACGCTGGCGCTGCCGGTCGGCGCCTACGTGGCCCGCCTCACGCGCAACAGCCTGCTCGAAGTACTGCGCTCGAATTTCATCCGCACGGCGCGCGCCAAGGGGCTGACGTCGCGCGTGATCCTGTGGCGACACGCGCTGCGGCCCAGCCTGATCCCCGTGGTGAGCTACCTTGGTCCGGCCGTCGCCTTCGTGATCACCGGGTCGCTGGTCGTGGAGTCGGTGTTCGGCCTGCCCGGTTCCGGGCGATTCCTCGTGCAGGGCGCGATCGATCGCGACTACACGATGGTGATGGGGATGATCCTGGTCTACGGCGTGTTCACCCTGCTGTGCAACCTGGCGGCCGATCTGCTCCATGGCTGGCTCGATCCGCGCGTGCGCTTCGAATGAGATGCCGGGCATGAAAGCGGGAATGCGCGGGGCGTGGCTCGTGCTCGGAACACTCGCGCTGCTGGCGCTGGCCGCGCCGCTGCTGACGCCCTGGTCGCACGAGGCGCTCGACTGGCAGCACATGGCGGCGCCACCGCAGCTGCAGGCCGCGCACTGGCTCGGGACGGATCGACTGGGCCGCGACCTGTTCGCGCGCAGCATGCAGGCGTTGCGCGTGTCGCTGGCGCTCGGGCTGCTGGCCACGCTGGTCAGTGTGTGCATCGGCGTCGGCTGGGGCGCGACCGCCGGCTATCTCGGCGGGCGCGTCGACGCCGCGATGATGCGTTTCGTCGACATCGTCTATGCGCTGCCGTATGTGTTCATCGTCATCATCCTGTCTACGCTGTTTCCGCGCGGCAGCCTGGCCGCGCTGTTCATCGCCATCGGTGCCGTCGGCTGGCTGACCATGGCGCGCATCGTGCGCGGGCAGACGCTGAGCCTGCGGCATCGCGAGTTCGTGACCGCCGCCATCGCCGGCGGCGTCGGTACTCCCGCGATCCTGTGGCGGCACATCGTGCCGAACGTCATCGGCACCGTGATCGCCTATGCGACCTTGACGATTCCGCAGGTCATCCTGTTCGAGAGCTTCCTGAGTTTTCTCGGTCTGGGCGTGCAGGAGCCATACGCCAGCCTGGGTAGTTTGATCAACGAAGGCGCGCAGGAAATGGAGTCGTCGCCCTGGATGCTGCTGGTGCCGGCGACGCTGCTCACCGTGGTGCTCGGCGCCTTCAACGCGCTCGGCGATGGCCTGCGGCGGCGCGTGCAATCGGACGATGACTGATCCCGCCCTGCTCGAGGTGCAGAACCTGCGCGTGTCGTACGGCGAGGCCGTGGCAGTGCAGGACCTGACATTCACGCTGCAGCCCGCGCGCTGCCTGGGCGTGATCGGCGAATCCGGCGCCGGCAAGACACAGGCGTTCCTGGCCCTGATGAATCTGCTGCCGGAACGCGCGCGCGTCACGGGGCAGGCGATGCTTCGCGGGCGGCCGCTGCTCGGTGGCGCCGGCGCGGCATTGCGTGGCCGCGAGGCCGCCATGATCTTCCAGGATCCGTTGAGCTCGCTGACGCCGCACATGACCATCGGCGAGCAGGTGGCCGAACCGCTGGTCGCACATCGCGGCCTCGGCTGGAAGGAGGCGCGGCGGCAGGCCGCGCGACTGCTCGACCAGGTGCGCATGAACGACGTGGCGCGGCGCCTGCGGCAATATCCGCACGAGCTCTCCGGCGGCATGCGCCAGCGCGCCATGATCGCGATGGCGCTGGCCTGTGATCCGCGATTGCTGATCGCCGACGAGCCCACGACCGCGCTCGACGTGTCGGTGCAGGCGCAGCTGCTCGCGCTGCTGCGCGAATTGCTGGACGAGCGCCGCATGGGGCTGGCGCTGATCACGCACGACATGGGCGTGATCGCCGCGCTCGCCGACGATGTGCTGGTGATGCGTGACGGCGGCGTCGTGGAGTGCGGGCCGGTCGGCCGGATACTCGAGCAGCCGGCGCACGAGTACACGCGCGCCTTGCTGGCGGCGACTCCGCGGCTGGATGGACCGGCGCCCGCGCCGGTGCGCGCCGGCGGCGACGCGCCGCTCGCGGTGCGCGGCCTCACCGTGCGTTATCGGGTGCGCCGGCACTGGTCGCGTCGCGCCGAGCAGCTCGTGGCCGTCGACGATGTCTCGTTCCAGCTCGACGATGGCGAGGCGCTCGGTGTCGTCGGCGAATCGGGCTCCGGCAAGTCCACGCTGGCGCGTGCCTTGCTGAGGCTCGGCCCGGCCTCGGCGGGCGAGGTGGTCTGGCTGGGCAATTCATTGCGCCAGATGGAGGGCCGCCCCCTGCGCGCGCTGCGCGAGACCCTGCAGATCGTGTTCCAGGATCCGTTCGCCAGCCTCGATCCCACGATGAGCGTGGCGGAGTGCATCGGGGAACCGCTGCGCGCACTGAAACCGGGAATGGATCGTGACGCGCGCGGCGCCGCCGTGACGCGCGCGCTGGAGCGGGTGGGTCTCGACGCGGGCTTCGGCGCGCGGCGCAGCACGACGCTGTCCGGCGGTCAGTGCCAGCGCGTGGCCATCGCGCGCGCCATGGCGCTCGCGCCCAAACTACTGGTCTGCGACGAGGCGGTGAGCGCGCTCGACGTGTCCATCCAGGCGCAGATCCTCGATCTGCTGGCGAACATCAAGCGCGAGCAGGGCACGAGCCTGCTGTTCGTCAGCCACAACCTGGCGGTGGTGCGGCGGCTGTGTGAGCGGGTACTGGTGATGTATCTCGGCCGCATCGTCGAATCGGGGCCGACGGCGCAGGTGTTCGCGACTCCCCGCCACCCGTACACCCGCATGTTGTTAGATTCCGTTCCCTTGCTGGACCCGACAGCCGAGCGCGCGCGCCTGGCGCGACTGGCGGCACTGGGTGAGACCCCGTCGCAGGTGGAGCGGCCCTCCGGCTGCGTGTTCCGTACGCGCTGCCCGGCAGCCGTACCCGCCTGCGCCGCGCGGCGTCCAGAGCCGGAGAGGGTCGAAGAATCGCGCCAGGTGGCCTGCCTGCGATGGCGCGAACTCGCGAACTGAGGCGGATTTCGCATGACCGAAGGCTGCGCACCCCGGAGTGTCGCGCTATCCTCTGGTCATGTCAGAAAACCAGATCCGACCCAGTGAAGGCCTGCGGCACGTCAAGTACGAGATCCGCGGCAAGCTCGCCCGTCGTGCGCAGGAACTCGAGCGCCAGGGATACGAGATCATCCCCCTGAACATCGGCAACCCCGGCGCCTTCGGCTTCCGCACGCCCGAGACCATGCGCCTCGCCATGATCGAGAACATGGCCGTGGCGGAGGGTTATTGCCACCAGAAGGGCATCTTCCCGGCGCGTGAAGCGGTGGTCATGCAACAGCAGATGCGCGGCGTCACCGGCATGAGTGCCGAAGAGGTCTTCATCGGCAACGGCGTGAGCGAGCTCATCGACCTGTGCTTGCGCGCCATGCTCAATCCCGGCGACGAGGTGTTGATTCCCAGCCCGGACTATCCGCTGTGGTCGGCGGCGGTGACGCTGAACGGCGGCAAGTCGGTCTACTATTCTTGCAGACCCGAAAACGACTTCGTGCCGGACCCGGAGGAAATCGCGGCGCTGATCACGCGCAAGACGCGCGCCATCGTCGTCATCAATCCCAACAACCCCACCGGCGCGGTATACCCACGGGCCGTGTGCGAGGCCATCGCGAAGCTCGCCGAGACCCACAAGCTCGTGGTGTTCAGCGACGAGATCTACGACCAGATGACCTACGACGGCGTCGAGTCCATCCCGATGGCCACGCTCGTGCGCGACACCGTGTGCTGCACGATGTCAGGACTTTCCAAGATCTATCGCGCCTGCGGCTATCGCGTGGGCTGGGCCGCGTTCTCGGGGAATCTGCGCGGCGCGGGCGATTACCTGTCGGGGCTGGAGCTCCTGAGTTCGCTGCGGCTGTGCTCGAACGTGCCGGCACAATGGGCCGTGCAGACCGCGCTCGGCGGCTATCAAAGCATCAAGGAGCTGCTCGCACCGGGCGGGCGCCTGTACGAATCGCGCCGTGCCATCCTGGAAGCCGTCGCCACCAGCCGCTTCCTGCACCTGGCGCCGCCAAAGGGTTCGATGTATGCCTTCGTGCGCGTGAAGACGGAGGAGATTCCGGACTTCGACGATCAGGCATTCGCGCTCGATCTGCTGGAGCAGAAGCACGTGCTGCTGGCGCCGGGCGCCAGCTTCAATGTCCCGTATCGCGATCATTTCCGCACCACGTTGTTGCCCGATGCGGCGCTGCTCAGGAAGGTATTCGCGCGCATCGAGGAGCTGCTCGGTAGCTATGCGGCGCGCACGCCGGATTCCGGAGAGCGCGTGGTGCAGGCCGCGAGCCGTTTCAAGTAGTGTTGAAGTAGTCAACACAACATATTGAACCGAAACAGACTTTCACATCCCATTTCCGAGGCATTGAGCTCGGGGGCGACGCTGATCGTCGCCAACGCACAGCGCCAGGCTGCGGTGCGAACCGCCTGGTCCGCCACCCAGCGCGACCTCGGCCGCAGGCTCTGGAACACCCCTCGCGTGCTCACGTTGGCGCAGTTCGCCGAGGAGCGCCTGGATGCACAGTGGAGCGCCGCGGATCAGCCCGACCGGCTGCTGCCGGTGGGCGCGGAATGGGCGCTGCTGCGCGAGCAGCGCCGCGATGCGGGGGGCAGTGGCGAGGCGCGGGCATTGCTCGGTGCCGTGCGCACGATGCGCGACTGGCAGATCCCGCGCACCCGCGCCGCGCTCGGCGGCTCACCCGAAGGGAACCTGCTGCTCGAAACACTCGAAGCGCTCGACCGGCTGTCGGCCGAGCTCGGGCGCAAGCCGCTGGCGGAGTGGTTGGGAGAGCTCGAACCCGCGCGCGAACAGCTGTGGCACGCAGGCCTGTCGGATCTGCCCATTGCGCAGCGCGGCGCCTTGCGGCGGCTCGGCTCTCAGGCCGCGGCCGACACCGCGCCCGCGGCAGCCGTGTCGATCGCCACCGCCGACGACGACGAGCACGAGTTGGCACTGATCGCCGACTGGTGCCGCGGGCACCTGGAGCAGGATCCCGGCCGGCGGCTGCTGATCATCGATGCGAAGCTGCGCCAGCGTCGCCGGCAATACGAACGCGTGCTGTCGCAGGCCTTGTCGCCTTCGGAATGGCTGTCACACGACGCGCGGGCATTTTCCACGTTTTTCTCGATCGAGGGCGGGCAGCCGCTGACCGACTTTCCGCTGATCGCGCATGCCCTGATGACGCTGCGATTGCTCACCTCCCGCCTGCGTTTCGACGAGGTCGTGTTGTGGCTGCGCATGCCGTTCCTCGATCAACCCGGCGATGTGTTCGCCGGCGCCGCCTTCGAAGCCACGATCCGGGAAGGCCACAAGCTCGAGTTCAGCGCCGCGTCACTGGCCGCGGTGCTGGAGCGCAGGACCGACGATGCGTCGCGCGCGCTGGCGGCGCGCCTGCGACAGGGCCTGGCGTTGCTGGGCAACGATCACCGCAGCGCGCACGAGTGGGCAGCGCGGCTGCTCGCCGCACTGCGTGCGGTCGGCTGGCACGGATCACGGCCGTTGCGCAGCGACGAACAGCAGACCGTGGATCGCTGGTACTCGCTGCTCGATGAATTCTCGGCGCTCGGCAACTGGCTGCCGCGCGCCACGGCCACCGAAGCGGTGGCCACCCTTGCAGACCTGGCGCGCGAGCGCAGCTTCGATCCGGCCAGCGTCGCGGCACCGGTCACGCTGAGCGACTCACAGGACGACCCGCTGGTCAGATACGACGGCGTGTGGGTTGCCGGACTCGATGCCGGGCAATGGCCTCCGCCGCCGCGCCCGGACGTGTTCATCCCGCTGCGCCTGCAGGTGGCGGCCGGCATTCCGGCGGCGAGCGCGGCCGGACAGAGCGCGCGAGCGCGCGAGTCGCTCGCCGCATGGCGTGCCGCCACGCCCGCGCTGATCTGCTCGTGGGCAAAGCTCGACGGGGATGCGCACCGCACGGCGAGTCCGTTGCTCGCGCGCATCGCAAACCTGGGCGTGCACGCACCACCGCGGCGCGCAGGACTACCGCCTCTGGCCTCGCGCATGCAGGCGCCGCAGCTCGAGAAGTTCGACGATTCCGCGGGCGTGCGCGTGAACACCGCGTTCATCGTGCCCGGCGGCGTGACGCCGCTGCGCCTGCAGGCCGAATGCGGCTTCCATGCCTATGGCGAGATGCGGTTGATGGCCGAGAGGATGGAGGTACCCCGGCCGGGCATCGATCCGCGCGATCGTGGCAAATTGCTGCACAAGGCGCTTGAGCTGGTCTGGAGCAAGCTCGATGCGCATTTTCTCACGCTCGCCGGCAGCGACGCGTTGTCGCGCGGGCCTGCCATCGCCGACTCGGTGCGCGCCGCGATCACGCACGTGTATCACGGCCACGTGCCGCCGGAGCTGCAGCTCGCGGTGGAGCGCGAGGCGCTGCGACTCGAGCGGCTCATCGAGGTGCTTTTCCAGGAAGAGGCACGGCGCGCGACCTTCCACATCGAAAGCCTCGAGGCGCTGCGCCAGGTCACCATTGCGGGCGGCACGTTCGAAGTACGCATCGATCGCATCGATTCCCTGCAGGGCGGCGGCTATGCAATTCTGGACTACAAGACCGGCGAGCCGCGCCCGTTGCGCTGGAGCGCCGAGTCGGTGCGCGACCCGCAGCTGCTCGCCTATCTACTGGCCGAGCGCGGGCGCGACGTGCAGGCGCTCGCCAACATCGCCCTGACCCGGGGTCGCGCCAGGTTCGTCGGCAAGGCCGCGCGCACCGGACTGCTGCCAGACGTAGGCGGCCTGAACCCCAACAAGGTTCCCGCCGCGCAGATCGACGCCGCCTGGCACGCGGACCTCGAAGGTTGGCTGGGCGCGCTTCACGGCGTGGCGCAGCGTTACCTGCACGGCGAGGCGCCGGTCCAGCCGGCGCCGGACGTGTGCCGCAACTGCCATCTGACGGTGCTGTGCCGGCGCGTGGAACTCGCAGACGTCGCGGACGCGGAGCACGGCAGTGATTGATCCCTCCCAGGGGGCGGAAGCCGATGCGCGCGCGCGCGAGGAAGCGCTGGATCCGGTGCGCTCCTTCATCGTCCAGGCACCGGCGGGCTCCGGCAAGACCACGGTACTCACGCAGCGCTACCTGCGCCTGCTGACCACCGTCGAGGAACCCGAGCAGGTGCTGGCCATCACCTTCACGCGCAAGGCCGCGGGCGAAATGCGTGAACGCGTGCAGAAGGCGCTCGAGGGCACAGCGCCGGCGCGCTCCGCAGCCGACCGCATCACGATGGAGCTGGCCGCGAAGGTGCGCAGCCACGCCGCCGCTCGCGGCTGGGGGCTCGAGGAAAGCGCGGCGCGGCTGCGCATCCAGACCATCGACGCATTCAACGCCTACCTGGCCAACGCGATGCCGATCACGTCGCGCACCGGGTTCGGTCGCGGCATCGCCGACGCGCCCGAGGATCTGTACGCGATCGCCGCGCGCGAGACGCTGCGTGATGCCGAGAGCGATCCGGAATTGCGCGTGCCGTTCGAGCGCATCCTGCGCCGGCTCGATGACAACTGGTCGATGCTCGAGCGGCTCATTGCCGGCATGCTGGCGCGGCGCGCCGAGTGGTTGCCGAACCTGCCGCAACTGTCGGGCGAGGCCCTGGCACCCAGGATCGAGGCCAGTCTGCGGGACATCGTGCTCGAGGATCTCGCGGCCGCAGTGCAGGCGCTGCCGCTCGACTTCATCGCGCTGGCGAGCGAAGCGGCGCGCATGGCGGCGCGCCATCGGGGTGAGTCGGCGGACGCGGACCTGGCCGCATGGCGCGATCATGCCGGAGGACTGGCGGCGCAGATCGCAGATCTGGCCCGGTGGCGCGCGCTGCGCGCCCTGTCACTGACGGCGGATGATCAACCGCAACCGCGCGTCAAATTCACCCGCACCCAGGGATTTCCGGCCGACGACCCGGACGCCAAGGCGTTGGGAATTGCATTCGCGGACCGGCTGGCCGCGCTGCAGGCGCGTCATGTCGCGGCGCTGCGGGACATCGGCATGCTGCCGGATCCAGTCATCCCGGAAACCGCCCGCGGCGCACTCGACGCGCTCGCGCAGTTGCTGGTGCTGGCCGCGGCGCAGCTGACGCGCATCTTCACCGAGCAGGGCGAATGCGATCATCCCGAAGTGGCCGGTGCGGCGCGGCGCGCACTCACCGAGGATTCGGCGCCGACACCGCTCGCCGAACGGCTGGGCACGCGCATCAGCCACATCCTGGTCGACGAATTCCAGGACACCTCGCGGGACCAGTACGAACTGCTGTTGACGCTCACGCAGGACTGGTCCGAAGGCGACGGCCGCTCGCTGTTCCTCGTGGGCGATCCGATGCAGTCCATCTACGGCTTCCGCAACGCGGAAGTGGGCCGCTTCTCCACGGTGCGCATGGGCGGGCTCGGCCGGGTGCGGCTGCATCCGCTCGAGCTGCGGCGCAATTTCCGTTCGGCACCTGCGCTGGTGCACTGGTGCAATGACACTTTCGCGCGCGTGTTTCCCGGGGCGGACGACGTGCGGCGCAGCGCCGTGCGCCACCTGGCGAGCGTGGCCGCGCGTGCCGAGCTCGAAGGTACGCCGAGCATGTACCGCGTCGATGCCGACTGCGGACCGCGCGGCGAGGCGGGCGCCGCCGCCACGCAGATCGCGGAGCTGGTGCGTACCCGGCCGGGGGAGAGTATCGCCGTGCTGGCGGGTGCGCGCACCCACCTGCGCGAGATCCGCGCCGCGCTGGCCGCGCGGCAAGTGCCTTTCATCGGCGTGAACCTGGAACCCCTGGCCGATGTCGCCGTGGTGCGCGATCTGGAGGCACTGGCGCGCGCGCTCGAGTCGCCACTGGATCGGGTCGCCTGGCTCGCGACCTTGCGTGCACCGTTCATCGGGCTTTCGCTCCCGGACCTCACGGTGATCGCCGAGGCCGCGCGCGGCCGCACCATCGCCGAAGCCCTCAGCGCAGACATCCCCGGACTCTCGCCGGACGCGATGGAACGGCTGATCCGCACCAAGTTCCTGCTGCTCGCGGCCTACGGTCAGCGCGAGCTCGAGCCGCGCGCGCACCTCGTCGAACGCGTCTGGCTCTCGCTCGGCGGACCGTCCGCCTGCGCGGAGCACGGTGAGATCGCGAGCGCGCGCCGCTTCCTGCTCGCGCTCGATGAGGAAGACCGCAAGCGGCTGCGTGGCCGCCCGCTCGACCTGGAGCGGATGATGTACCGGCTGTATGCGCAGGACCCGGCGGCGGACGGCGCCGTGCAGCTGATGACCATCCATGGCGCCAAGGGTCTGGAGTTCGACCACGTGTTCGTGCTCGGTGTCGGCCTGCACGGCCGCGGCGACGATGCACGCCTGCTCAACTGGCTGGAGCTGCCGCGCCCGAGCGGTGGCGATCACCTGCTGATGGCGCCGATCCGGGTGCGCGACGCCGCTGACGAGGAGCACGATGCCATCAACCGTTTCATCGAGGGATTGCACAAGGAGCGCACGCGGGCGGAGCGCGCCCGCCTGGCGTACGTCGCGCTGACGCGCGCGCGGCGCTCGCTGCATCTGTACCTGCATCCTCGCCAGCGCGAGACGCAAGGGAACCTGGAGTTCAGCGCGGATTCGCGCTCACTGCTGCACAGCCTGTGGCCCGCGATCGGTGATGTCATCGACGACCTGCCGGTGATCCGCGCCGAGGCCGTCGATGAACCGGCGACGCCGTCACAACTGCGTCAGCGCCTGACGCGGCGCTTCACGCCGCCGGCCCCGCCGCCCGACGTGGGCGCACGCGGCGAGCTGGTGCCGCTGGCGACGGAAGAGGAAGAGATCGAGTTCAGCTGGGTACGGCAGACGGCGCGGCGGATCGGCACCGTGGTGCACGAAGTTCTCGAGAAGTTCGGCGGTATGCCGTTGCCCGCGATCGGCGACCTGCCACGGTTGCGCACGCGCCTCGAATCGCGCCTGCAGGCGCTGGGTGTCGAGCCCGAGGCGGCGCGCGCCGGCGCGGAACGTGCATTGGCGGCGTTGCGCGCCACGCTCACGGACGCCCGCGGACGCTGGCTGTTCGATCCTTCGCACCGGGACGCCCGCTCGGAGCTCGAGCTCACCGGCTTGCGCGGCGGGCTGATCATCAACGCGGTCATCGACCGCACCTTCGTCGACGCCGCGGGCATCCGCTGGGTGGTGGATTTCAAGACCAGTCCGCACGAAGGCGGCAACCTGCAGGCCTTCCTCGACGAGGAGGCGCGTCGCTACGAATCGCAGCTGCAACGCTACGCGCACCTGGCGCGCGAGCTCGGTCCCGAGCCGGTGCGTGCCGGCCTGTACTTCCCGCTGCTCGCCGCCTGGCGCGAAGTCGCCGTCTAGCTTCCCGGCGCGCCGCTAATAGGTGCCTTCGAAGGAAAAGGTGCTGCGCCCGGAGGCATCCGGCGTCGCGCCCAGCGTGATCTCGCGCACCACGCGTTCGGCGGCCGCCGTGCGTCCCGTGATGTATCCCTGCACCAGGTAGCCGTTCGGCGCCGTCAGCTGCACCGTGCCATCGACGATGAAAGGGCCGCCGAGGTCGCGCAGCTTGCCGGTCAGCGGACCTCCTTGCGGCGCACTGCCATCGAAGTTCACCTGGTAGGAGCCCAGGTCCATGGGCTGGGATCCCACCTGGCGCAGGTTTCGAAGCTCGATGATCCCCTGCAGCGCGTGCAGCACGGGGCCCGCGGCCAACTCCATGCGCTCGAGCTTGGCGGTGAGGGTGCCGCGCTGGTCGCGCGGCAACTGCGGCAGCAGGCCGGGATCCAGCTCCAGGCGCAGGTTGACGTTGCGCAGCTCGCCGACGCCGGAGAAACGCGTATCGACATCGGCGCTTGCATCGAGCGCCGCACCGCGTACCACCACGTCTGCGGACAACCGGCCGGTGAGGGCGCTCAGCGGCGCCAGGTTCCAGGTGGCGTCACCCAGCTGCGCTCCCTGCACGCGCAGCCCGAGGCATTCGCCGTGCCAGATCGAGCCGCCCAGCTCGCGGCAGCTGGCCTGCGGCGGCAGCATCGAGGCGAACCAGCTCGCGGGTAGATAGAACGCGAGCACCACGAGGAACACCACGAGGCCCGCCGTGACGGTCATGATCAGCGTGCCGCGCTTCATCGGGCCGCTCAACCGGTCTTCAGCACCAGGCCGGCGTTCACCAGGCCGGCTTCACCCGCCGATTCGATCTCCGCGGACTGCACGCGCACTCCATGCTGCTGCGAGATGCGCGCCAGCCAGGCCACCAGGCCGTCGAAGGGCGCCCGGTCCATGCGGATACGCAACCCGCCGTCACCCGTCGGCTCGCTGCTCGTCAATGACTTGCCGAGGCCGCTCTCGCGCGCGGAGCTGTCGATCAGCACCACGATGGAAGCGGCATTGCCGCCCTGCACGGCGGGGCCCGCGGCCCTGAGCTCCGGCGTCGCCTGCTGGATGAAGGCGAGGTCGACCTGCTTGGCGGCGACGCGCTGGCGGGCCTGCGCGATGTTGCGATTGAGCGGCAGCACCAGTCCCAACACCAGCAGCACCGCCGCCACCACCGCGCCGATGTTGACGAAGCGCCGCTCGCGATCCGCGAGCCCCGCGTACCACGCGCGCATCAGGCACCCGCCTTGCGGATCTGCATGCGCCCGCGGTACGAGTCGCCGTTGGCACTGCCGCCCTGGATCTCGGCCTGCCAGTTCGCCGCGCGCATCTGCTGCCCGATGGCATCGAGGCTGGCGGCATCCGGCGCATTGATGCGCAATTCAAGCGTGCCATCGCGGAAATTGATGCCTTCGATGGTGGCGGCCGGCGCCGCGCTGCGTGCATTGGCGAGCGCCGCCAGCGCCGGCAACAGCGCGCCGCCGCCGCCGCCGCCGTGCAACTCCGTGAGTCGCGCTTCCACGCGCCGCCGCGCGTTCATCGGGTTGTGCTGGTCGGGCATGGCGGCGCGAAACGCATCCTGGATGCTGGAGTCGAGCGCGGCCTCGGTCTTGCGCAGGCGGATGAGCTCCACGTAGCGCGCGCCCACGTGCAGGCAGAGCAGGCAGGCTGCGAGCACCGCGGCCACTCGCCAGGATTTCCAGCTCTGCTGCATGGGCGTGCTCACAGCGAGCGCGCCCTGCAAGAGGTTGATGGCCTCGGCGCTCGCGGCCGCGGGCGCGAGCACGCTCAACGGACCCGAGGGCAGCAGCTGCACCTTGACCCCCGTGAACCGGTCACGCAACGCGTCGACCTGCTGCTGGTGCGCCTGCCATTCGTCGTGCCCCGCATACAGCAGCAAACCCAGCGGCGGCGGCTCGAGGCCTGCGACCTGCGAAACCTGCGCGGCCAGCGCCATCTCGAGCCCGTCCGTGATGGACAGCGCCGGCATCACCATGGGCGGGCCCTCGGCCGCGCGCAGCATCAGCGCATCCCCGTCCAGCAAGCCGATCAGCTGACCGGGCATCGCCGGCAGCAGCGACGCATCCGGGTAGATAGCCTGCGGATTGAGGCCCGCGCCGCGCAGCTCGGCGAGCCAGGCGTCGATACGCGCGCGCGCCACGACCATGACCGGCACACGCCCGGTGGCGGAGTTGCGCTCGCCGATGGCGAAGTGCAGGTCTTCGATTTCGTCGGCGACCCGCTCCTCGAGCGCGAACGGGATCACCTGCGCGAGCTTGGCGGCGCTCTTGGCCGGCGCTTCGCATTCGGTGGTGAGCACGTCGGTGGCCGGAACGATGACCGCGACGCGGCGGCCGGCCGCCAGCGGCACCGCCTGCGCCAGCTCGCCCGACACGGCATTGACGAGCACCTGCCCGTCGTCATTGCACACCATCCAGTGCGGCGCGAGCCCGTCGCGCAATTGAATGATCAGCGTTTCAGCCATCCGTCATTCACTTCCAAAGCTGCGCTGCACGGTGCGGATTTTGTTGCCGGGCTCGCGAAAGAGGACACTGTACAAAACGAACTCCGCAGTGCCAATACGAATGTTGGTGCGCAGGCGGAACCAGTTCGAGTCCTCGGTGGTGCGCTGATCGACCTGGCCGCGGTTCACCGGGTCCGAGATGACGCCGGTGTACACGTTCCTTTGTGGAAAGCAGCCGCCTTCGCGGGCCTTGCCGAGGTCCATGTTCACGTACTCGTGCTGGTTCGCCGGGTCGTTGCGGGTGGCGTCGAGCACCAGGCCGCTCGCGGTGCAGACGTTCACCTGCGCGTCGTAGGGCAGGGCCGTCACGAAGGGCGCGATCTTCTGATAGTTCTCGCGCCCGAAATTGGGCAGGGCCAGCAGCTCCGAGGTGTGCCAGATGAAGTAGTTCGGCGGCCGGTACGGCGGCGCCTGCGACATGTACAAGGTATCCTCACCGCCGCCCCCCGAGTTGCTGGAAGGCGAGATGTCCGGATCTATCCAGTCCACCAGCAGATCCGCGTAGTTCATGTCGATGTCGAGATCATTGAGCAGCGTGCGAAACACCGTCAGCTGATGCTGGTCCGGCAGGAAGGCGTTGTTCTGGGTGTCCCAGTACAACAGGCTGTTGAGATTGAACCGGCCCTGCAGGTCCTCGACCTGCGCCTGGATCCACACGCCCGTGCCCTCGATCTCGATGGGCGGCTGCACCTGGGCCCAGTCCTGCGTGGTCTCGGTCCTGGGTTTCGGGCCGTCATTCTCGAGCGCGATCGCGGCCAGCGATTCGGCGGCCATCCCGGCCTGCAGTGCCTGCTCCATCGTGAAGGTGGCCGCCGCGCGCCGCGCCGCCATTGCCTTGTTGTACGTGATGGCGGCGGCGACCGTGGTCGCCACCGCGAAGATGATGATGGCGACCAGCAGCGCCACGCCGCGTTGCGGCGAGCGGCGCTTCATGTGGGGATCTCGAACAGGCGTCGTACGCGCCCCCAGTCTTCGAGAACCAGGGAGACCTCGATCGCCAACGGTCGCAGCAGCAGCACTTCATCCACCTGCAGTGGACCGATCGGACCGTTGGGCGCGACCGGCGGCCAATCGGTACGCCAGTTGCGCGTGACCGGATCGAGGAAGCGCACCTCGATGGACTTGACGCGCGTGAGCACCACGCGTTGCCGCGGTTCATTGTTCAACGCCGGGTCCATCGACACCCAGTGCTCGCGCACCAGCGAGCCATCCACGAAGAGATAGCGCACGCGCTCCTCGGCCGGACGTTGCAGACCGGCCGGATTGCTCCAGCCGGTGCGCGAGAAGGTCAGCAGCACATTGTCGCGATTGTTGGCGCTGATGGCCGGCTGCAGCTCACCGTTGCCCTGCGTGTCGCGCGCGCCGCGCGCCACGATCTGTGCGAAGTCCTGGGCCACGATCCGCATGCCGCGCTGGATTTCGTTCACGCGCGCCTGCGAAGTGTTCAGCGCTTCGCGGTCATTCAGCGCCTGGCTGAGCGTGCGGTAGCCGATGGCGAACATGATCGCCGCGATGAAGATCGCGATGACCACTTCGATGAGCGTGAATCCCGCGCGGCGCATCAACCCTCCGGTGACGAAGGCGGCGGGACGCGGCCACCGCCGGGGGCTCCCGGATTGCCCGGATTGCCTGGCTTGCCGCCGGGGACGGTGGGTGCGCCCGGGGTATTCGGACCGCCGGGATTGTTCGGTCCACCGGGACCGTTCTGTCCGGGCTGGCCGTGCAGCGCCGCGGCGATGGCGTCATGCCGATCCGAGCGCGCGCTGGAGATCACGCCAGTGACCGTGGTGGTCCAGGCGAGCTTGTCGTCGGCGTCGCTGGCAGAATCGCACTGGGGATCCTGCTGTGCGGCGGGCTTGTCCGGTTCGCGCGAATCGTCGACCGACTCCCCCGTGGGGCGCGCGTGCACGTCGATGCGAAACATGCCCTTGATCGGCAGCTCGGTCACTTCCTCCTCGGTCTGCCAGCGCATGCCGCTCATGACGGTCTTGCACAGCCGCTTGCCCACATCCGGCATCTGCTTCGAGATGCGGATCTCGGTGAGCCGGTTGAAGGCCACCCATTGCGCCAGGGTCTTGTCCTTGAGATAGGAGATGTTGCTGGCGGAGGAGGTGACGGTGCCGAGCAACGCACTCACCGCCAGAGCCACGATCGCCAGCGCGATCAGCACTTCCAGCAGCGTGAACCCGCGCGCTTTCACCGTGCCGCCGCCGTGCGCACCGGGGGACCTTTCTGTTCCTCTTCCCCGGGCAGCAACAGGCGGATTTCGGATTGCTCGTCGGAATAGATCCGCGCCCGGTCCTGGGTGCCCTGGCGTCGCAGGGCGATCTCGAACGAGGACAGGTCACCGTTGGCGAAGATCATGATCTGCGGCGTGAAGTCCTCGGTGTCCTTGCCCTTTTCGCGGTTGCGGGAATCCAGCACTATGGGGCGGCCTTCCACCACCACCTGCGGCTCGATGCCGTCCGGGAAATTCCGTTCGCGCAGTGAATCGTCCTCGTCGGCGGGCCGCCATTGATTGGCCAGGATGTCGAACACGACGAACGAATAGCCCTTGCCGGTCACGCGAAATCCATAGTCGCGCGTCTGCAGCTCCGCCTGCTCGCGCACGTAGTCGAACAGCGTGCTGAGCCGCTGCGCGGCCTCCTCGAGCGCCGTGTCGCGGCTCTTGCCGGTGAAATTGATCAGGAATACCGCGCTGACCAGCCCGACGATGGCGACCACGGCCATGATCTCCATCAACGTGAAACCGCGCGCACGCGCCCGGCCCGCGCGCGAGGGACTATTGGTCCAGGTTCCAGTTTCCGATGTCGGCATTTTTGCCTTCGCCGCCTTCCTGTCCGTCGGCTCCGAAGGAGTACAGATCGAATTCCTGGCCGTGCGTTCCCGGGTAGACGTACTGGTAGGGATTGCCCCACGGATCGGGGCTGATGCGCCGCAGATAGCCGCCTTCACGCCAGTTGCGCACCGTCGGGTCGTTGGGCCGCTGCACCAGCCCCTGCAGCCCGATGTCCGTGCTCGGATATTTGTAGTTGTCCAGCTTGTACATGGTCAGGCCGGCTTCGATCGCCTGGATGTCGCTCTTGGCCTTGGTGATCTGCGCCTTTTCGACGTTGCCGAAGACGTTGGGCAGAATGACGGCCGCCAGCAAGCCGATGATGACCACCACCACCATGATTTCGATGAGCGTGAAGCCGCGGGTGGAGCGATGCAGTCGCGAGATCATGGAGACACCGTGGAGCGAGAAAGTGGATGAAAAGCCGGTGGCGGATGATAGCAAATGAACGCTGAAGCCCCGGCGCGCGGGTTAGCCGGTTTCCTCGAGTCGCTCAATTGCGACCGCGCCTACGGCTGGGGACTGCTGGGCGCCTGCGCGCTGCTGCTGCTTCCGGAGCTGGGCGGCGGCCAGCTGCGGGATGCCCTGAGCTATCAGCGCGACGCCATTGCCGCCGGCCAGTGGTGGCGGGTGCTCACCGCGCACTTCGTGCACCTGGATGCCGGGCACGCCTTGCTCAACTCGCTCGGCCTCGTGCTGATGTGGGCCTTGTTCGCGCGCGACTATTCACCCTGGCGGTGGCTGGCTATCTATTTGGCCGCGGCACTGACCATCAGCGCCGGACTGTGGATCCTCGACCCGCAGATCGAGTGGTACGTCGGCGCGTCCGGTACGCTGCACGGCGTGATGGCCGCAGGCACGCTGGCGCACCTGCGGCGCCGCGATCTCGACGGATGGATCCTCGCCGTTTTCACCGTCGCGAAACTGTCCTACGAGCAGTTTGTGGGCTCGATGCCGTTCGCGGGCAGCGTGAATACGGTGGTGGATGCGCACCTGTACGGCGCCATCGGCGGACTGGCGGTCGCCTCCCTGCTGCGTTCCCGGCGCGAGCCGCGCTGAGGCGAGTGGTTATACTCCGCGCCCATGACAAACATCGCATTCGTATTTCCCGGTCAGGGCTCACAATCGATCGGAATGATGGCGACGCTTGAAGCGGAGTCCCCGATCGTGCGTGCCACCTTCGACGAAGCCTCCAGGGTTCTTGGCTACGACCTCTGGGCCTTGTGCCAACAGGGGCCGGCCGAGGAGCTGAATTCCACCGAGCGCACGCAGCCGGCTATGCTGACGGCGGGCATCGCGACGTGGCGGATGTGGTGCGAGCGCGGCGGGCCGGCGCCCGCCATCGTCACGGGTCACAGCCTGGGTGAATTCACCGCGCTGGTTGCAGCACAAGCCATCGATTTCAGTACCTGCGTCGAGCTGGTGAGATTCCGCGGGCAGGTGATGCAGGCCGCGGTACCCACGGGGCAGGGCGCAATGGCGGCGCTGTTAGGCCTCGAGGACGCCGAGGCAGAAGCCGCCTGCGCCGAGGCAGAAGCCGGCGGTGGCGTGGTCGAAGCGGTCAATTTCAACGCGCAGGGCCAGGTCGTCATCGCCGGAGAGCGCGGGCCCGTGTTGCGCGCGATCGAAATCGCCAAAGCGCGCGGCGCCAAAAAGGCGGTGGAACTTCCAGTGAGCGTACCGGCGCACAGCAGCCTGATGCGCGCCGCGGGATCGCGACTCGGTGAACGTCTGGCCGCCACGGAAATCCGCCCCCCGAAAATCCGCTTCGTGAGCGCGGTGGATGCGCGCACGCACTCCGATCCCGACGACTTGCGCGCACTGCTCGTCAGCCAATTGTCGAGCCCGGTGCGCTGGACGAACACCATCGCAAGTATCACGACCGGCGGCGGCATCAGGACCGTAGTCGAGTGCGGCCCCGGGCAGGTGCTCACGAGCCTGGTCAAGCGCATCGAACGCCGCCGCGACACACAGGTGTTTGCGCTCGAATCTCCCGAATCGTTCTCCGCCGCCACCTCGGCGCTCGCTGCCTGACGAGTACCTGCATGCTTCAAAATGACGTCGCGCTGGTCACCGGCGCATCCCGAGGAATTGGCCAGGCCATCGCGCGCGCACTGGCGGCTGCCGGCGCGCGGGTGATCGGCACCGCCACTTCGCCCGCAGGCGCGGAAAGCATCAGTTCGTGGCTTGGAAACAACGGACGCGGCGCGGTACTCGACGTCGGGAACGCGGCTTCCATCGAGGCGCTGTTAGGCGACCTCGAGACACGTGGCGAGATGCCGACGATCCTGGTGAACAACGCGGCGATCACGCGCGACACCTTGCTGCTGCGCATGAAACCCGAGGATTGGGATGCCGTCATCGCCACCAATCTCACCAGCGTCTTTCGCCTGTCCAAGGGTTGCTTGAAGCGCATGATGAAGGAGCGGCGGGGCCGCATCGTTTCGCTCACGTCCATCGTCGGTCTCACCGGCAACCCGGGGCAGGCCAATTACGCGGCCGCGAAGGCCGGCATCCTCGGATTCACCAAGTCGCTTGCCAGGGAAATCGCCTCGCGGGGCATCACGGTGAACGCGGTGGCGCCCGGTTTCATCGATACGGACATGACACGGGCCTTGAACGAGGAGCAACGCGCCGCGCTCACCGCGCAGGTTCCGATGGCGCGCCTCGGCAGCGTGGATGACATCGCCGCCGCCGTGCTGTTCTTGTGCGGCCCCGGGGCCAACTACATCACCGGCGAGACGCTGCACGTGAATGGCGGCATGTACATGGCCTGACAGCGGAGCGCGCATACCCCGGTCGTGGGGCCTTTGCAACAACCAAACCCGCGAAAAACAAACAAAAACAAGCACTCACGATTTGACAGCGTGGCGGCGGGGAAAGTGTTGCCCTAGAATACGCGCCCGCCGCGGGTCCCCCGGATACCGGGCGTACAAACATCTCTATTGAGGGCGAATCAGCAATGAGCACGGTTGAACAGCAGGTCAAGGCGATTGTCGCCGAACAGTTGGGCGTCAAGGCGGAGCAGGTGGTGAATGACGCTTCGTTCGTCGATGACCTCGGCGCCGATTCGCTCGACACGGTCGAACTGGTGATGGCGCTCGAAGAAGAGTTCGAGATCGAAATCCCGGACGAAGACGCCGAGAAGATCACCACCGTCAGCCAGGCAATCAGCTACATCTCTGATCGCCGCAAGTCCTGATTTTCCGTTCCTAAGGATGGGGCGCGTGCGGCTGTGACCCGCGCCGGCATCGCATCTACTCAACAACGAGGATAGTGTGTCCAAGCGACGTGTCGTCGTGACCGGGCTCGGTATCGTTTCGCCAGTCGGCAGTGATGTGGCCACCGCCTGGGCCGCGATTCTCGCGGGCAAGAGCGGCATCAAGCCGATCACCCGCATCGATGCGACCCCGTTCGCCACGCGATTCGCGGGCGAAGTGGTCGGATTCGACGTCGCCGCGTACATCGCACCCAAGGAAGCCCGGCGCATGGATCCGTTCATGCACTACGGCATGGGCGCGGGTATCCAGGCGGTGGCGGATTCGGGCCTCGACTTCACGAAGGAAGACGGGGCGCGCTGCGGCGCCATCATGGGCTCGGGTATCGGTGGCCTCGCGGGTATCGAGGACGAGGCCATCAACTGGGAGCGCACGCACAATCCCAAGAAGACTTCACCGTTCTACATCCCGAGCACCATTGGCAACATGGTTGCCGGCCATCTGACCATCAGGTTCGGTCTCAAGGGGCCGAACCTGGGCGTCGTCAGCGCCTGCACCACCTCCACGCACGCCATCGGCTTCGGGATGCGCTGCATCCAGTACGGTGACGCCGACATCATCATCGCGGGCGGCTCCGAGTGCGCCACCACGCCCACGGCTCTGGCTGGATTCAGCCAGGCGCGCGCCCTCTCCGAACGCAACGACGATCCGGCGAGCGCCAGCCGCCCCTGGGACAAGGATCGCGATGGCTTCGTCATGGGCGATGGCGGCGGCGCCGTGATCCTCGAGGAACTGGAACACGCCAGGGCGCGCGGCGCGCGCATCTATGCCGAGTGCCTGGGCTTTGGCATGAGCAGCGACGCCTACCACATCACCGCGCCTCCGGAAGATGGCGCGGGCGCCAGGCTCGCGATGGTCAATGCGCTACGCGACGCGCAGATGACTCCCACCGACATCCACTACCTGAATGCACACGCCACCTCGACGCCGCTCGGCGACAAGGCCGAAACCGTGGCGATCAAGCACGCATTCGGCGACTACGCCTACAAGTTGCCGGTGAGCTCGACCAAGTCGATGACGGGGCACCTGCTGGGTGCCGCCGGCGTGGTCGAGGCCATCTTCTCGGTACTGGCCATCCGCGACAACGTGGCGCCGCCGACGACCAACTACCACACGCCCGATCCGGACTGCGATCTCGACTACGTGCCAAACACGGCACGCCAGGTGCAGATCGACGCCGCGTTGTCGAACTCGTTCGGCTTCGGTGGCACCAACGGCTCGCTGATCTTTCGTCGCTTCAAGGGCTGAGGCGCCTCGCGGTCTTGGACGTCCGCGCGCCTCTCGTCAGCAAGGTCGCGGTACCCGGTGCGACGCTGCGTGCGCTGGCGCATTCGCGGCCGGGGCAGTTTCCCATCCTGCTCGACAGTGCCGCGCACGGCCCGCTCACGCGTCACAGCCTGCTCGCCTTCGAGCCGGGGCCCGCCCTGGTCCGTGAGTCGCGGGGCAGGGTGTCGGGGCGAGGCTTCGAGCCCCGCGCGGGCGGCTTTCTCGACAACCTGGACGACTGGCTGCGGCGGGAGCGCACGCCGCGCGATGCGACGAAGTCGCTGCCATTCCTCGGCGGCTGGTTCGTGTACCTTTCTTACGAGCTGGCGCAAGAGGTCGAGCCCGTGCTGCGGCTGCCGGCGGCCGTGGATCCCTGTTCCGCATTCGCGCTGCGCATCGAACACCTGGCGGTGCATGAGCACGCGTCCGGCGACACCTATGCCATCTCGCAGAATGGCGACCGCGAAAGCCACGCCCGCCTGATTGCATTGCTGGAGACGGCCGCGCGGGAGCCCTTCGTCGAGGCGACCGACAATCCGCGCGTGGATCGCTGGTCGGAGGAGCCGCCGGAGCGGTTCATCGAACGCGTGTGCCGCGCGAAGGAATACATCGCCGCGGGCGACATTTACCAGGCAAACCTGTCGAGGCCCTGGCGCCTGCATCTGCGCACCGCCGAAGACGCGCAGCTCGTGTATCCGGCCCTGCGTCGCGCCAATCCCGCACCCTTCGCGGCCAGCGTGCATTTCGGTGGCATGTCGCTGCTGTCGTCCTCACCCGAGCGCTTGTTGCAGGTGGAGGGCCGTTCGATTTCGACGCGTCCCATCGCCGGCACCCGCCGGCGCACCGGCGATGCCGAGCAGGATGCGCGCGACACGGCCGAGCTCATCGCACATCCCAAGGAGCGTGCCGAGCACGTCATGCTGATCGACCTCGAGCGCAATGACGTGGGCCGGGTCTGCGAAGCGGGCAGCGTGCACGTGGACGAGTACATGGTCACGGAGAGCTACGCGCACGTGCATCACATCGTCTCCAACGTGCGGGGTACGTTGCGCCGCGATGCGAATGCGGTGTCGGCGCTGCGCGCGCTGTTTCCGGGCGGCACGATCACGGGTTGTCCCAAGATCCGATGCATGCAGATCATCGCGGAACTGGAAGGCGAGGGACGCGGCGCATACACCGGCTCGCTCGGCTGGATCGGAACCGACGGCGACGCGGACTTCAACATCCTGATCCGCACGCTCACCGTGCGCGGCCAGGACGTCGAGCTGCGCGCCGGTGCCGGCATCGTGGCCGACTCGGTGCCGGAGCGCGAACTGGAAGAGACACGCGCCAAGGCACTCGGCCTGTTGCGCGCCTTCGAGCCCACATGAGCGAAGCCCTCGGTACCTGGATCGATGGCGTCGCCGGCGCCCAGGTGCCCGCGGACGACCGCGGCCTGCAATACGGCGACGGTGTGTTCGAGACCGTGCTCATCCGTCGCGGCATCCCGCGTTTCCTCGCCGTGCATCGCGCGCGACTGGGGCGCGGCCTGCATCAGCTCGGCATACCGTTCGAGGCGGACGCGGAGCTGAACGCGGAAATCGCCGCGGCCGCTGCCATGGCGCCGGCGCTCGCGATCCTCAAGGTCATCGTCACGCGTGGCAGCGCGCGGCGCGGTTACGCGCCGGGCGGCGAGATCCGCGCACGGCGCATCGTGTCGTTGTGGCATGCGACGCCGCTGGCCGACGAGGTCGTGACCCGAGGCGCGGTGCTGGACGTCGCGAAGCTGCGCGTGCCGGAGTTTTCGCCCTTCGCCGGACTCAAGCATCTCAACCGGCTGGAAAACGTCATGGCTGCCCGGGAGATCTCGGGCGGCGACGCTTTCGAAGCACTGCTGCTGGACGGACACGAGCGCGTGGTGTCGGGGATTTCCTGCAATGTGTTCATCGTGAGAGCGGGTGTCGTCCTCACGCCACCGGTGGATCGCACGGGCGTGGCCGGCGTCATGCGCCAGATCGTGCTGCGCGAGGCGCCGCGCCTCGGCATCGCTGCACGCGAGCAGGTGCTGGCGCTCGAGGATGTGTGGTCGGCCGACGGGATGTTCATCACCAATGCACGCATGGGAGTTGTGCCCGTGCGGCGCGTGCGCGAGCATGCCTTCGGCATGACCGAGATCGCGAACCGTCTGCGCAATGCCATCGAGGCGCTCGATGCGTAAGGTGCTGGTGTTCGTCGTCGGCGTGCTGCTGCTCACTGCCGCGGCGGCGGCTATCTACTGGCGGTACACCAACGGTGTCATGCAGGCGGCGGGACCCAACCGCGAACCCCTCTCCCTCGAAGTGAAGCCGGGTGCGAGCGTCCGGTCGGTGCTCGCCGAGCTGGACGCCAGGGGCGCGCTCGCGGACCGCCGCGCCGTCGAACTGCAGCTGCGCGTTCGTGGTGCCCCACCCATCAGAACGGGGCGCTACAGCATCCCCGCCGGGGCCAGTCCCGCGGAGATCCTGCGGCAGCTCGGGGAGGGCCGGGTGGTGCTCGAAACTCTGACCGTGGTCGAAGGCTGGACGTTCGCCGACATGCGGCGCGTCGTGGAGGCGCATCCGCAGCTGCGGATCACACTGCGCGGCCGGGACACCGCCGAGATCATGGATGCCATCGGGCATCGCGGCGAGCACCCCGAGGGCCGGTTCTTTCCGGACACGTACCGCTTCGCCGCCGGCACCACCGACCGCGATCTCTATGCGCTGGCGTACCGAAAGATGGCCGAGGCACTCGAGTCCGCCTGGTCGTCGCGCGTCGCAGGACTTCCGCTCAAGGACGCGTACGAGGCGCTGACGCTCGCTTCCATCGTGGAGAAGGAGACCGGGCTCGCGGCCGAGCGGCCGCGCATCGCCGGTGTGTTCATCACGCGGCTCCGCCGCAACATGCGGCTGCAGACCGATCCCACGGTCATCTACGGCATCGGCCCGGGCTATGACGGCAACATCCGCGAACGCGACCTGCGAACGGACACGCCCTACAACACCTACACGCGCGCCGGCCTGCCGCCGACGCCAATCGCGTTGCCGTCGCGCGAAGCCATCGAGGCCGTGACGCATCCCATGGAAACCGGCGACATCTTCTTCGTCGCCACGGGCGCGGGCGACGGCTCGCATGTGTTTTCGGCGACGCTCGAGGCGCACAATGCCGCCGTCGCGCGCTATCTGTCGCGACTGAGAGGCGAACGATTGAAAGGCAATGGAACCCGATGACGGCGGCACGCTTCATCACGCTCGAAGGAATCGAGGGCGCGGGCAAGACCACCGTGGCGGATCGCATCACGCGTGCATTGCGCGAACGCGGCATCGTGGTGCACGCCACGCGCGAACCCGGGGGTACCAAGCTCGCGGAACGGATTAGAGCCTTGGTGCTGGACCGCGGAGAGGAACACATCAGCGCGACGGCCGAGACTCTGCTCATGTTCGGCGCTCGCCAGGTGCACATCGACAACCTGATCCGGCCCGCGCTGCAGCGCGGCGAGTGGGTGCTGTGCGACCGGTTCACCGACGCGACGCATGCTTACCAGGGTGGCGGCCGCGGCGTCGATCGCACGCTGATCGACCGCATCGCACAGGCGGTGCACGGTGATCTCATGCCCGATTGCACGCTGCTGCTCGACGTGCCCGTGCGCGTGGGCCTGGAGCGCATGCAGGCGCGTCGTGGCGCGGTGGACCGGTTCGAGGTCGAGTCGGCGCAGTTCTTCGATCGCGTGCGCACGCGCTACCTGGAACTGGCGCGCGCCGCGCCGGGGCGGTTCCGCATCATCGATGCGACACAGCCGCTCGAGCAGGTGAGCGCGGCGGCCATCGCGGCGCTCGAGGACGCGCTGGGCCTGCAGCCGCTGGCGTTGTCATGACCGACGTGCGGCCCGCCTGGTTCGAACGCCCGCAACGCGAGATCGCGAGCGCACTTGCCGCGGGCCGCCTCGCGCATGGCTTGCTGCTCCACGAAGATCGGGGCGCCGGCGGGCTCGAGTTCGCGCGCTGGATCGCGCAGCTCGTCAACTGCACGGATCGCGCGCGGGCACCCTGCGGAGAATGCCGGCAATGCCGCTGGATCGCCGCCGACCAGCATCCGGACGTCACGCGCCTTTCGCCGGAAGAGGACTCGCAGTACATCCGCATCGAACAGGTGCGGGCGCTGATCGAGGACATGTCGCTGACCGCGCACGGGCAGGGTTACAAGGTCGCGATACTCACGCCTGCCGATGCGTTGTATCCGCACGCAGCGCAGTCGCTCCTCAAGACCCTGGAGGAACCGCCGCCGCGCACCATGCTGTTGCTCGTGACCAGCCAGCCGTCGCGCCTGCTGCCCACGATCCGCAGCCGCTGCTCGCGTATCCGGCTGGCCGGCCCCACGCGCGAGGAGGCGGCGAAATTCCTCGCTACGGTGCGCGGCGCCGGTCCGTGGAGCGAGGCGCTGGCCGCCACGGGCGCGGGACCGTTCGGGCTGCTGGATGCGGATCCGGCGGCGCTCGCGCAATTGCGTGGCGAAACGATCGCGACACTGAATGAAATCGGCAGCGGCAAGTTGCAGCCGCCCGCGGTGGCGGATCGCTGGGCGCGGGGCGACCTCGCCGTGCGCCTGGCATGCCTTGAGAGCTGGGTCACAGAACGCATCCTGGAAAACGCGGGAATCCGCGACGTAACTCACTTGTCAGCCGGGGGCCGGCCATCGAATATATGTCGCCTATTCGAGCTCTCGGACGCGATTCGCGACATGCGCATGCTGGCCCCTACTTCCATCAACAAGACCATGGCGGTCGAAACGCTGCTGTGGCGCTGGGCCCGTCCATGAGGGAAGTCGCATGAGCGAGGGACGCACCGGGCGCACGGGCGCGAACAAGCCAGGATTGCTCACGCTCACCATCAAGGACAAGAGCGCGCTGTACCTGGCGTACATGCCATTCGTGAAGAACGGCGGCCTGTTCATTCCCACCAACAGCAACTACCGCCTCGGCGATGAGGTGTTCATGTTGCTCAACCTCATGGGCGAGGATGAAAAGCTGCCGGTCGCGGGCCGCGTGATCTGGCTGACGCCGAAGGGCGCTCAGGGCAAGCGCACCGCCGGCATCGGCGTACAGTTCTCCGACCAGGATCGCGGGCAGACACAGAAGAAGATCGAGACCTATCTGGCCGGCGCGCTCGCGGGCGACAAAGCCACGCACACGATGTAGCGGCCCCGGATCTGCGGGGCTCTGGCTCACGCGCGCACAGGCGCCAGCCATCAAAAGTCACATCATGTAGAGTCCGCCGATGACAGGCGTCTTCACGCGCATGGCTTTCATGGCCATGCCGCTGCTTCTCATGCACGCGCGCGCCGATGCTCAGGCCGATCCTTCCGCCGCGCTCCTGCGATGCGATCCCTGGACGGTCATCAAGGCCATCGATGGCCGGGCTCGGAAGGTTTCCGCGCTGCAGGGCGGTGCCTTCACCGACTGCGAAATTCCGTTTTCCGCGGGTCGGCACGTGGTCAAGGTCTGCGCCGAGGGACTCGGCCTGGCGATGTCCGGCACGACGAACGTCCTCACGCATTACCGATGCGAGCGCGACCGCCTCGTGGAGTTCGAAGCCTTCGACCAGCACGTGTATCGCGTGAAGCTGTCGCTGGAGACCGGATTCTCACCGACCATCGAAGACGTCACCGCAACCGAGCGCGATGTCGCCCCGTCGCCGACGGCCAACAAGTCCCGCCGGGGCGTGCCGGCAGCACAGCGTGAATCGAAGGTGCTGGTGCGCGTCTCGGGCGGTGGCGAACCTGCATTCCTGCAGGGGACGGTCCGCCACCTGTGGTTCAAGGCAAGCCGCATGCGCCAGGCGTTTTCCGGCCCCGACGAGCTGCGCGCGCAGACGGATGGTTACTTCATGGGCACCGCTGGCATCGGCGAGACCATCTCGTTGCGCTCCATCGTGAAGGACGGTATGCCCGCTTTCGTGTGCGATACCGAAGTGCCGGTGTATGAGGACCTGCCGGGTGGCCGCGTGCTCTACCTGGGCGACTATCACCTCGAGGCCGGGCCGGCCGGCCCGCGCTTCGAAGTGACTCTTGATCTCGAGGCGGCGCGCAAATTTCTCGAATCCCATCATCCCGCGCTGGTCGACAGGCTCGAGCCGGCAGCTTCGAGGGACTTGCGCGTGCCGGAACCCTGCCTGCTGATTCCCGGCGAGCAACGGCTTCGCCGCCGTCCGTGAAAGCCGGGCTCAGCCCGGTCTGCGCATCGGCAGGTTGGACGTCGTGATGCCGCCTTTCAGCACGTAGGCATCGAAGCCGCGCTCGGAGAGGATGAAGGCCGCGGCGGACGAGCGCCGGCCCGTATCGCAGACCACGACATATGGCGTCTTGCGGTCGAGCGCATTGAGTTTCAGACGCACGAAGTAGAGCGGGATGTTGATCGAGCTCTCGATCGCCATGTTCTGGTACTCGGACGGCAGGCGCACGTCCAGCCACTGGCCCTTGTTCTGGATGATCTTGAGCGCCTGGCTCTCGTCCACCCAGCGCAGCAACGGCTCGTGCATCAGGTCGCGGAAGTCCTGCTTGTTGAGCCGCATCAGCACGCCGTCCGTGAGCATGGTCACGGTGGCATTGCGCTTGGCCTCGGCGATCAGTGCCTCTTCGCCGAAGGTTTCACCGACGCCGAGCTCGGCGAGCTTGATGCCCTTCTGGTTGAGCGGCGACTCGCGTGTCACCAGGCAGCGGCCCTTCACGATGGCGTAGAAATAGTCGCCTTCATCGCCCTGCTTGATGACCACTTCGCCGGCGCGGTACTGCTGGCGATTCATGCGCATGAAGATGGCCTGCAGGTTGGCCGGCGGGATGCGATGAAAGGCCTTGGTCTGCAGCAGCGTCGTCATCCAGTCGTTGTCGTCCACGCCGCTGCCGAAGGAAGCCTGCAGCTCGCCCACCTCGTAGCTGCCGGTCTGGTCCCAGGTGATCATCACATCCAGCAGATCTGAATCGATGGCCAGATAGTCGACGTCTTCCACCGCGCGCGCCGTCATCCGGCGCGGCACGCTCTGGTTGAGCGGCGCACGGGCATCGGCGCTGCCGCCTTCGACCATGCCCACGGTGCGACCGTGTTCGCTGAGCTCGACCATGCCCTTGATGACCCAGATGGTGCGCTTGTCGGTTTCGCCTTCCTTGAACAACGTACGGCCCGCCGTCATCTGTTTGACGTTGACCTTCTTCGCGAGCGCATGCAGGTTTTCCCGCTTCATCCCTTCGAGCGGGGTCAGGGAGCGCAGCAGTTCCACGCTGACTTCTTCGGATTCGGACATGCGCCGGATGCTAGCACGCCATGTCGAACGACTCAGGCGTCACGGATCGCCGACCATCCTTCATCGGGAGTGAAGCGCGATCCATGTGTGCGCGCGAGCTCGGTCAGCCGCGCGACCACGGCAGCGACGCCGCGTTTGCGCGCATAGGTCATCGGCCCGCCACGAAATGGCGCAAAACCGGAACCGAATATCACGCCGGCGTCGACGAGATCGGCGTCGTCGACGATTCCTTCCCGCAATACCGCGACGCACTCATTCGCCATCGCCAGGATGAGCCGGTCCTCCAGGTCCGCGGGCGGCTCCGGCGCCGGCCCCGGCGACTTCACCGCCTTGCCGTCGCGCCAGACATAGAAGCCTTCGCCGCTCTTGCGCCCGAGCTTCTTCGCGGCGATGAGCGCGTCGAGCTTGGAGGTGTCGGGTTGCTGCTTGCGCAGTGCCGTGCTCACGATGTCACCGACGTGCTTGCAGACGTCGAGTCCCACCACGTCGGCGAGCTCCACCGGTCCCACCGGCATGCCGTAGCGCAGCGCCGCCTCGTCGATGGTCCCCATCGCAATGCCGTCCTGCAGCGCGAACATCGCCTCGTACAGGTACGGCACCAGGACGCGGTTGACCAGAAAACCTGGCGAGCTCTTGCAGGGCAGGGGCAGCTTGTCGATCCTGCGCGCGAATGCGATCGCCTTCTGCACGGCATCGTCGCTGCTGTTCTCGCCGCGCACGATCTCCACCAGCGGCAACTGTGATACCGGGTTGAAGAAATGCACGCCGACCAGCCGGCCGGGATCCGGCAGCCGGTCGTCGAGCTGCTCGAGCATGATCGAAGAAGTGTTCGTGGTCAGGATGGCGCCGGATTTCATTCGCGGCTCGACGCGCGCGAACAGCTCGTGTTTGGCCTCGGCATTCTCGAAGATCGCTTCGACGATCACGTCCGCACCGGGCACGCCGTCGCCGGCGACGTCGGCGGTCATGCGCGCCATGAGCTCGCCCGCGCGGGTTGCGTCCTTGAGGCGCTTGGTGAAGGCGTCGCGCGCGCGCGCCAGCGCGGGCTCGATGAATTTCAGTTCACGGTCCTGCAACGTCACGTTGAGTCCACGCTGCGCGCACCACGCGGCAATGTCGCCGCCCATGACACCGGCGCCGACCACGTGCACACGCTCGATGGGCAAGCTGGACTTGCCGCCGAGGTTCTTGAGCCGCTCCTGCAGCGTGAACACGCGCACGAGATTGCGTGAAGTCTCGCCGACCAGCAGCGCGGCGATCGAGCGCGCCTCGGCCTCGTAGGCGCGTTCGCCGCGGGCGCCGTGGCGAGCCCACAGATCGATGATGGCGTAGGGTGCCGGGTAGTGTTCGCGACGCGCCCTGGCACGGACCTGCGCGAGGAGCGTGCGCCGCACGAAGCTGCGCAGCAGCGGCAGCGACAAGAGCCGATCGAGAAACGGCGCCCGCCGCGGCTTCGGCCGCCGTGCGATGAATTCGCGCGCCGCCGCCTCGGCATCCGCCGGATACACGAGCCGGTCGAGCAATCCGGCGCGTTTCGCCTGCTCGCCGCGCAAGTTCTTGCCGGTGAGCATCATCTGCATTGCCGCGCGCACTCCGGCGAGCCGCACCGCACGCACGGTGCCACCGAAGCCGGGATGGATTCCGAGCATCACTTCCGGCAGCCCGACGGAGAGCTTGTCGCTGCGGATGCCGATCCGGTAGCGGCAGGCCAGCGCGAGTTCGAACCCGCCGCCGAGCGCGAAGCCGTTGATGATGGCAACCGTGGGGCAGGGCAGCGATTCGATCCGGTCGAGGATGTGCTGAGCGCTGCGCACCATCTCCACGGCCCGCTGCTCGTTTTCGAGCGCCGCGAATTCCCTGACGTCCGCGCCCGCGATGAAACCGCCGGCCTTCGCCGAGCGGATCACGAGGCCGCGCGGCGGCGACTGCGCGAGGCGCGCGACGTGCGTGTCGAGCTCGAGCAGCGTGTCGCCCGAAAGCACGTTGGTCGACGTGCCGGGCTTGTCGAAGCTCAGCCAGACGATGCCGCCGGCATCGGTTTCGACTGCCCAGGAAGCCGGGGCGGGAGTGCTCATGCCCGCAACTTAAGCCACGGCGGGCTGCGACGCCATGGCACCGCGGACGTTGAAGTCGCAGAGTATCGGGCGATGATCGGAGAAGCGCACGTCCGGCACCTGGAAGTTCGTGACTTCGATCTCCTTGCTGACCAGCACGAAATCGAGCTCGATGCGGGGAATGCGCGCCGGGAAGGAAGGCAGGTTCTTGTCGTTTGCACTGCGCAATCCCGCGGCGCGCATGAAGAGGTATATCTCGTGCGTGCCCCAGAAAGTATTGAAGTCGCCGGTCACGATCACCGGCTTGTGCGACTTGGCGATCAGGTCGTGCAGGTAGCGCAGCTGGTACTGGCGTTGGCGGTACTTCAGCGCCAGGTGCACGAGGAAGATGCAGACGTCGTCCAGCTCGAGCTCGATGATGAGCCGCTTGATGCCGGTGTCGAAGTAGTGGAAGCGCTCACCCTCGACGCGCGGCGCCGCCAGGAAGGCATTGCCCTGCTTGCGCACGATGGGCATGAGGTTGTTGATCGAGCTCTTGCCGTACTTGCACTCGTACGTGCTGTAGTGGCCGAGCGAGTCGGCGATGTGCTCCGCCTGGTTCAACATGCCGCTGCGCACCGAGCCGATGTCCACCTCGATCAGGCCGACGATGTCCGGGTCCTGTTCCTTGACGAACTTCGTGATGCCATCGAGCACGCGGCGGCTGGAGCGCAGGTAGCCGGCCCCGGGGAACGGCAGGTGAAATGCCGGCCCGGTGCCGGTGGCATATCGAATGTTGTAGACGAGGAGGCGCAAGCGGATGGATGCTAGCGTTGCGACGCACAAATGTGGAGTAGGCGCGCCAGCACGCGACTAAACTACACTCAGGCAACGCTCCGGATCGATGGACATGTCACAAAACAATCCAATTCGATTGTTCGTAACGCACGCGTGGGAGACCTCCGACGAGTACCTGCGCATCTTCGAGTACCTCGAGAGCGCGCGGAACTTCTTCTACAAGAACCTCTCCGCCCCCGACAAGGCCCCGGCCGGCGGCAAGGAAGCGGACCGCGAGGAGCTGCGCAAGCAGATCGCGCAGGCCGAATGCGTGATCGCCCTTCCGGGTTTGTATCGGCAGCACAGCGAGCTGCTGCTGTTCGAGTTGAACTTCGCGAAGGCCTCCGACAAGCCGGTGATCCTGATGCGGCCCTTCGGGGCGAATGCCGTGCTGCCCACGGCCATCACCTCACTGTCGGATCAGACGGTGGAATGGGACGGCAGGGCGCTCGTGGATGCCGTCAAGAAGCAGGCGCGCCACGAGGAGTCGCACCGCTGGGACACGATCGAGTTCAAGCTCGACTAGCTACTAGCCCTCGGCGGCGAACAGCTGCACCACGTGCGCGCTCGAGTTGGGCAGCGTGGGCAGGTGCAGCTCCAGCTCCTGCTGGCGGGTCATGCGGCAGAACATGCGCACGATGTGCGCGGCGTGGCGCTCGGCTTCCTCGTTCGACATCTTGCGGATCGTGGCGCGCACCGCGTCCTCGCCGCGCAGCGGCCGTTCACGCTGCATCTGCGAGGCGAGCTCCAGGAACTGCAGGCGCAGCTCGTGGGGCAGGTCGTCGGCTTCGATGCTGGCGAGGGACTGTCGCCAGGCACGTTCGAGGCGATCCTTGATCGCGCCGGAGCGGGCAAAATGCAGCGTGGCCGATTCGAGCCGGTCGTAGATACGCGTCATGAGCAAGCTTCGTTATCGCGAGGCCCGGCGCACATCACTCCTGCTTGCGCGGCAAACCTGACGTAACGCCTTTAGTTGTAGTTGTAGCGGAGACCCTGATCCGTCAATGGCGTACGGCGCAAATATAGCGCGGCGTCTCTCAAATGCAACGGGCGAAACGCGTACGGAGCCGGTGCTGGCGCCGCGAACCTGCGAGCGCGCCCAGAAGGAGCAGGGTCACCAGCTCGAGCGAACCGCCACCACCACCGCCCCCGCCCTGGGGAAGGGTGGGAGTGGAGGGCGGGGAGGATGGCGGCGGAGGGGAACCACCACCCGAGGGCGGCGGCGGTGCCGGGGATCCTGAAGGACACGCCGCCACGCCGGCAGAAGCCGGCGCCTGGCTGCTCGCGCGGTCCTGTTCGACCAGGATGTCGGCGTTGTCGCTGCGATTCTGATCGTCGGTCACCGTCACCCGTAGCGTGTACGGCGTGAACGCGGGCGCGATCACCGAGGCATTGGCGGTATTGGCCCCGGTGATGGCCGGAGGATTGACGGTCGGAGAGACCACGGTCCACGCGAAGCTCGTGATCGTGCTGCCACAGGCAGCGGTGCTGCCGCTCGCGTCCATCACCACGGGCTGCCCGAGGCTGACGTTCGCCGGCAAGGACACCGCGGCGATGGGCCGCTCGGCGGCCAGTACGGAATTCTGCGCGTCGGCCATGCCGGCGCCGCAGGTCGCCGTCGTGCACAGGCATTGCTCGAGCTGGAAGTCGGCATCGCTCACCGGCACGTGGCAGGCCTGGATCGTCGGTGCGTCGCTGACCGTGGTCGGAAAGGGTCGAGCGCCCTCACGCAGGCGTGCCAGCAACTGCGCCGTGGACAGGTTGTTGTTCCGCGAAAGCATGAGCGCCGCGATGCCCGAGACGATGGGAGCGGAAAAGCTCGTGCCCAGGTTGTTGTTGAACTGGTTGGTGAAGGTGAAGGCGCCAGGCGTGGTCGTGCCACTGTTCGAGGTGGTATCCAGTGAGAACAGGCAGGGGCCGCCGTTCACGTTCACACAATTGCCGCCGGGGGCGGCCAGCGTCACCTCCGGACCCAGGCTGCTGAATCCCACCTTGCTCCCGGCGTGGCGGATCGCGGCGACCGCGGCGACCCCCGGGCAATTCGCAGGTGAGGAGACCACGGTGCCTTCATTGCCGGCCGAGATGACCACCAGCACCTTGCGGGCGGTCAATTCGGCGATCACGTCGCGATAGCTCGGCTCGCACACGCCCGATGACCCCAGGCTCATGTTCAGGATGCGTGCCGGAGTGGGATTGTCGGTCACGCCGTTCACGTGCAAGCCAGCCGCCCAGCGCATGCCGGCGAGGATGTCGCTGTCGGTGCCGCCGCATTTGCCCAACACGCGCACCGGCAGGATGGACGAGCCCCAGGAAAGTCCCGCGACGCCCGCGCCATTGTTGGTGAGCGCACCGATCATTCCGGCGACACGCGTGCCGTGCCAGCTACTGTCCGAGAGCGCGCACGTGCCAAAACCGCTGCCCGCGCGGTCGCTGTCACTGACCCAGTCGCCCGGGTCGGCAGGGTCCGCATCCCGGCCATCGCCATCGTTGGCATGGGCCGGGTCCGTGACGAAATCGAATCCCGGAAGGAGCTTGCCGGCATTGCCGCTGCGGCCGAGGTCCGGATGATCGTAGAGCACGCCCGTATCCAGCACGGCGATCACGACACCGCTCGAGCCGCGCTCTCGGTCCCAGGCGCCGATGGCGTTCACCGCCGAGGCCTCCGTGGCCTGGAGGAACCACTGGCCCCCGAACAGTGCGTCGTTGGGTGTCGTGGCGTGCGCGTAGCGGCGGTGGTCCACGGCCACGTACTCGACCTGCGGGTCGGCACGCAGCGTCGCGAGCGCCAGGTCCCGGGCCTGCCCATTGAGCTCGATGCGCGTCGCCAGCATGCGATCCGAAATCTCGCGCTCGGCTTGCAGCGCCAGGCCCGTGCGTTTGGCCAGCGCGGAACCTCGATCGGCGTTCGACAGCTTTTGCGTGCCGCCGATACCAGACTCCGGCCGCAGCTTGATGATCACCGGGAGGCTGGCTTCGGCGGCCTCGGCGCGCGGTTCATGCGCGACCGGATTGAATTCCTGCGCTGGCGCATCGTGTGCCGCGAGAAGCGCGGCTGCGGTCACCAGTGCGGCGATTCGACGGGAAGACGGGTGCATATCGGTCCTTGCAAGCACGTGCCACGACGTGGCGCCTGCAATTCTGTGGCGAGTGGAGGCGGTCGGGTTCCCGCGCTGCCAGGACCGGTACGCAGCCCGCACAAATCAGCGT
>DASTRL010000080.1:0-44429 GCA_035761265.1 Steroidobacteraceae bacterium | reverse complement strand
CCGAGGACCTGGTCGACCTGCTCGAAGACGTCCCGAAAGACTGAACGCCCGGAGGGGCTCGCGAGGCGATGATGACGGCGAAGGAGCCGGGCTCGGTCCCGGAAGTCGTGCAGCACGAGGCAGATCTCGAGGCGCGCGTCGCGGCGCGCACCGAGGAGTTGTCGACGCTGTCGACCAACCTGCTGCGGATGATGGAACACGAACGCTCGCAGCTCGCCAAGGAGCTGCACGACGAGCTCGGCGGGCTGATCACCGCCGCGAAGATGGACATGGCCTGGCTGCATTCGCACATCGGCGGCTCGCTGGATGCGGCGAGCGAGGAAAAATTCCGTTCCGTCGTGCAGATGCTGAACCAGGCCATGACGCTGAAACGACGCGTGGTCGAGTCGCTGCGGCCCTCGCTGCTCGATCACTTCGGCCTGGCCGTGGCGCTGCGCAGTCATTTCGACGAGAACTGCGCGGCGGCGGGCATCGAGTACGTGGCGACACTGCCGGAGGAGATCCCCGACCTGGAGCCGGCCGTGCAGCTCACGTTGTTCCGCGTCGCCCAGGAGGCGTTGGCCAAACTACTGGCGCGCGGCGGCGCGCGGCACGTGGAGCTGGTGATCGAGCCGGAAGGCGCGGGCTATCTCATGACCCTGGGCGACGACGCCCCGGCCGCGGATGCGGCCGAACTGCGCGAACTGGTGGGCATGCGCCATCGGGTGCAGGGTGCGGGAGGGCGGCTCGATACCCGCTCGGTGGCGGGCCAGGGGAACCGCATCACGGTGTTCGTGCCGCGCGCCGCGGCACCGGCCTGACGCGCGCCGCGCTCAGGACTTGCGCCCGGCGATGCCGAGCAGGATCGGGATCAGCTGGTCGATCTCGCGCATTTTGTCGAGGAAATGGTCGGCGCCGGCCTGCATGCAGCGCTCGCGCACCGTCGGCAGATCGTAGTTGGTGAGCACGATGATCCACACGTGGCCGCCGTCCTTGACGTCCTTGTTGCGCGCGCGGGCCTGGCGGATCACGCCGATGCCGCTGCCGGGCCGCAGCTCCACGTCGACGACGATGGCGTCGTAGGGCACGGTGTCGAGCTTCTCGATGGCCTCGGCCTCGGCGGCGGCGAGGCCGGTGACCTTGAAGGCGGCGTGCTGGGAGAGCATGTTCTCCAGTCTGCCGCGCAGCAGCGGCGAATCCTCCACCAGCAGGATGCGCAATGGTTTGCCGGGGGCACCATTCTTGCGCGCCGCGCCGGCCGCGGCGTTGCTGCGTCCGGCCGGCGAACCTGCGGGCGTCGACTGCTGCATGGCCTCATCCATGAGGAACTAACTACTGGACGAGGTTATTCCGCAGGGCATAGGTGGTGATGTCGGCATTGCTCTTCATGGACATCTTCTCGAGGATGCGGCTGCGGTAGGTGCTCACCGTCTTGACACTCAGGAAGAGCCGATTCGCGATCTCCGACACCGACTCGCCCTGCGCGAGCTTGCAGAAGATCTGGAATTCGCGCTCCGAGAGGATGCTGTGCAAGGGCGCGTTCGGATCGCCGCGCACTCCCGCCACCAGCAGGTCGGCGAGGTCCGGACCGACGTAGCGGCCGCCGCGCGCCACCGTGCGGATGGCGCGGAACAATTCCGATTCCTCGGTGCCCTTGCCGACGAAACCACTGGCGCCGCCGCGCAGCACGTTGAGCCCGTACTGCGCTTCGGGGAAGGCGCTCAGGATGAGCACGCCGACCGATTCATAGTGCGCCTTGGCGTGTTTGAGGACGTCCAGCCCCGAGACGTCCGGCAACGAGAGATCGAGGAGCAGCACGTCCACGGTGTGCTGTCTGAGCTGATCCATCGCTTCCCTGCCGGACCCCGCCTCGGCGATCACCGCCAGGTCGGGCTGTCCGTTGATCATCGTTCGTAAGCCGGCACGGACGACCTGGTGATCGTCCACGATCATGACTCTGGTGCGATTCATGGGCCGGGCCTGCTCCACAAGTTGTTGAGTATTCTCGTGCATTGCCGAAGTCTACATTTGCGAGGCATCCCGCCTGTCCGGCGTACCGGCGATACCTCAGTAAGAACTATCCTACACCCGCCGTAAGGTGCTCCCTGTGACCGATGCGCGAACCGCTCAGCCTCCGGCGCCGGCGCGCCGGAAGACTTCCGCGGCGCGGGGCCAGTTCACGACATTCCACCACGCCTCGATGAACTCCGCGCGGCGGTTCTGGTATTTCACGTAGTAGGCGTGCTCCCAGACGTCGAGTATCAGCAGCGTTTCCTTCGCGCCGGGCGCGAGCACGGTGTGCTCGTGCAGCTCGGAAACCTCGAGCCGCTTCGCGGCGACATCCAGCGACAGCGCCACCCAGCCGCTTGCGAAATGCCCCGCAGCGGAGGCGCTGAACTTCTTGCGGAATTCCTCGAACGAGCCGAAGTCCCGCGCGATGGCCGCGGCGAGCGCGCCTTCCGGCTGCTGCGCCGTCCGCGGCGTCATCGAATTCCAGAAGATGTCGTGGTTCATGTGGCCGCCGCCGTTGTTGATGACCGCGGTGCGGATGTCGGCCGGCAATCTGTCCACGTCGCGCAGCAGGTCCGCGAGCGTGTGCTTGTGCAGCTGCTGGTGTTTCGCCAGCGCCTCGTTCAGCTTCTTCACGTAGGTCGCGTGATGGCCGCGATGGTGGATCTGCAGCGTCTTCTGGTCGAGGTGCGGCTCGAGTGCGTCGTACGCATAGGGCAGGTCGGCGAGCGTGAAGGGGTAGGTCTGGCGTGCCGCCTCGGGTGGCGGCGAAATCTGCGAACTTGGAACTGACACGATGAGGCCCTCTCGATCAAGTAGCTAGAAGGGGATGATGGAACATGGCAATCGAATTACCCAGCGCCGGGCGCGACTGCTTCGGGTAAGAATCCTCCGGCCGCGGCCGGCTGACGCGTGGGCGGAAAACCACGGATTTCACGCAGGCCGACGGAGCGTCCCCACGCGACCGGCCGACGGAGCCGGCCCACAGCGATGCGTTGCGCGTGCCGGGTGTTGCGCTGCGGATGCCGCGCGTAGCTTGCGCCGCAGTTCGAGCAACCTGAGGACGTCACACATGAACCTGAAATCGATCGCAGCATTCGCACTCCTGTGCGGCGCGCTGGTGCCCGTGGCCATGGCGCAGGAACAACAGGAAGTTTCCGGCTTCTACCTCGGTGCTGGCGTCGGCCAGTTCAACGCGGGCATCGACAACGTCGACGACGTGGACAGCACCGTGGACAACTGGAGCGAAGATGACACCGCGTACAAGGTGTTCGCGGGCTATCGCCTCAACCGCTTCCTGGGACTCGAGGTCGACTATATCAATCTCGGCAAGCCCTCGGGTGAGGTGGTCCCCGGCATCAACGTGGACACCTCGGTCGACGGCTTCGCACCGTACGTGGTCGGCACCATCCCGCTCGGTCCGTACTTCGAGATCTACGGCCGCGCCGGCTACTACTTCTACGACGCCAACACGCGCATGACCGATACGCTCGACAATCGCGTGTCGTTCGACGAGGAATCGCAGGACTTCGTGTACGGCGGCGGCATCGGCGCCAACATCGGCGAGAAGTTCAACGTGCGCTTCGAGTACGAGAAGTTCGACCTGCAGGGACTCGATGATTCCGACGCGCTGTGGCTGACCGCCGGCTGGAGATTCTAGCCAGGCGCTTCAGGGACTGGCGCCGCGGTGCGCGCGCCGGTCGCGAATGGCGTCGAGCAGCAGTTCGAAGTCACCGTCCTTGCGGACAAAGGCATCCGCTCCCGCCGCGAGCGTGTGGCGGATCATCTCCGGATGCGAATGCCCCGAGAAGACGATGATGGTGATCTTGCTGCCGGCGCCGCGCACCGACTTGAGCACGTCGATGCTGGAGCGCCCCTGCAGTTCGAGGTCCAGCACCAGCACGTCCGCCTTCTGCTCGGCGGTGCTCGCGATGACCGCATCGACGTCTGCAGCCGTGCCCACGCACTTGAGGTCGGGTTCCGCAGACACGAGCGTGACCAGCAGATCGCGCAGGTCTGCGTTGTCTTCGGCGATCAGCACTCGGAGCGGGTGTGCACTCATGGCGCCAGGACTACCTGCGGACTCGCGGCGGGCGCCCATTGTCGCGCCGGCAGGACGCTGCATTCAATCGGCGCGGTGCGGGTGCGCGCCGCGAGCCTCGCGCGGCAGGTCCTGCCCGCGTTCCGCGCGGATCGCGTCGATGACGGCGCGCAGCTCCAGCAGCCGGTCGAGCCGGTAGCGCTCGAGGCCCGCGGGGCTCAGGGCCGCGGCGAGCGCCGCATCGAACGTGGCGCGCGCCACGAGGGATGTCATCGGATTGGCCATGGCAGAAGTGTGCCAAAGGCTTTGCGGGCGGGCCGCTTCCCGCGCACCGGCTCGTGTCGTAGGACGAGGCCGCACCGCCGCAATCTTCGCGGCTGAATCGGCTCTAATCCGGCGAGGAGGTGCCAGATGGCCAAGCGAGCGAAAGGGCAGAAGGTGCAGGGCGAGGGCGACTACCAGGCGACCCGCCGCTATCGCAAGCGCACCGAGGAATATCTCGACAACCACGACGTGGAGAAGGACGCGCGGCGCGCCGCGCCGCGTTCGCGCAAGGAGGCGCAGACCATGGCGGCGGCCGAGGCCGCGGGAAAACGCCGCGCGAAGGGTGAGGACCCGGCGCTGCGCCGCCGCAAGCAGCCGGGTAGCTAGGCGAAGAACTTCCGCAACGCCTCGTAGGTGGCGTCCGGAGCTTCCTCGGCGAGCATGTGGCCGCTGTCGATTTCCTCGCCGCGCACGTCGCCGGCCCATTCCTTCCAGATGGCGACGGCGTCATACCACTTCGGGATGACGCCGCGGTTGCCCCACATGACCAGCGTGGGGCATTCGATGCGGCGGGTGCCGCGGTCCGCCTGGTCCTGCTGGAAATCCACGCTGACCGCCGCGCGGTAGTCCTCGCACATGGCGTGGATGGCGGCCGGGTCGCGCGCATTCTGCAGATAATCCTCGTAGGCCTCGAAATCCGAGGAGCCCTGGCCATGGCGAAACAGGAAGGCGATCGGATCGGCGCTGATCATGCGCTCGGGCAGCGGATGCGCCTGCGCGAGGAAGAACCAGTGCCAGTAGCCCATGCCGAAGCGCCAGTCCGCACGCCGCAGCGTGTCGCCGGTGGGGACGATGTCGAGTACCGCGAGCTTGCTCACGCAGCCGGGTGAATCGAGCGCGAGCCGGTAAGCCACGCGCGCGCCGCGGTCGTGTCCGGCGACGTGGAATCTCTCGTGGCCGAGCCGCTTCATGACTTCGACCTGGTCGCGGGCCATGGCGCGCTTCGAATAGGTCTCGTGGTTCGCGCTCGATGGCGGCTTGCTGCTGCCGCCGTAGCCGCGCAGATCCGGGCATACGACCGTGTAGTGCTGCGCGAGGCGCGGGGCCACCTTCGACCACATCGCATGGGTCTGCGGAAAGCCGTGCAGCAGCAGCAGGGGTGGACCGGATCCGCCGCGCCGCAGGCGGATGGAGACCTCGCCGGTCTCCACCGTTTCGAGCTCGAAGCCTTCAAACATGCGCGCAGTATGTCCCCGGCGCGGCCCATGGCCAACTTTCCCGGCCGAAAACTGTGCGTTCGTGCCGGAATTCGGATGCGCGATTTGCCGCCCAAGCGAGCGGATCCTGCGCCGCGATGCCCGGCGTCGCGCTGCTTCGGACGCCAGGAGCGACTATTCTCGGTGCAATACTTCCGGGGAGACATCCATGCCTAGCAAACTTCGGATCGCGGCGATGCTGCTGGCATCGTCCGCGCCGTTCTGCGGCGCAGTCGGTGCGCAAACCGCCGTGGAACAACTCGCCAGGCCACCGTCATCGGCCACGCACTACGTGATCCAGTCGACCGGCATCAAGCACGGTGACGCCTGGCTGTGGTCGCAGGGCGGCACGCGCATGGCGCGCGAGAGCTGGATCCTGCGCGGCCAGGTGTTCGAGTTCGATTCGACCGCCCGCGCGGGCGCCGACGGCATGCCGGCGAGTCTGCAGATCCGCGGCTTTTCTCCGCAGGGCGACGCCGCGGAGACGTTCACGATCGCGAACGGTCGCGCCAGCTGGAAGAGCCCGGTGGACTCCGGCGGCGCCGCGTACCAAAGGCCCGCGTTCTACTCCACGCAGGGCGGCCCGATCGACAACACCGCCTGGTTCCTGGAGCGGTTGCTCGCGAGCCCCGGGCATGCAATGAAGCTGCTGCCCGGCGGCGAGGCACACGCCGGCAAGCTAACTACCTTGTGGGTGGGCAGCGGCGCCACGCGCCAGGAGGTCACGGCCTGGGCGGTCACCGGAGTCAGCAACGCGCCCATCCCGATGTGGTCGGATGCGAACGGGCGTTTCTTCGGATTCGTGTACTTCCTCAGCTGGTTGCCGGAGGCGTATGCCGGTGAGCACTCGCGGCTCAACGAGGCGCAGAACACCGCGCTCGCCGCGCGCGCGCCGGCGCTGCTCGAATCGCTGGTGACGGTGCCCAGGGACCCCGTGGCCTTCACGCACGTACAGGTCTTCGATGCCGACGCCCGCGCCTTCCTCGCCGACCAGACGGTCGTGGTCGATCGAGGCCTGATCGCGAGCGTCGGCCCGGCGGCCGGTGCCGCCATCCCCGCGGGCGCGCAGCTCATCGACGGCCGCGGCAAGACGCTGATCCCGGGGCTCTGGGACTGCCACATGCACGTGGCCGGCGACTTCACCGGCGTGCAGGAACTGTCGATGGGCGTGACGTCGATCCGCGATCCCGGCAACGACGACGCGTTGACCGTGGATCGCAGGAGACGCGTCGAGCAGGGCCGGCTGCTGATGCCGAGCGTCTACGCATCCTCGCTGATCGACGGCAAGGGTCCGAACACTGCGCAGGTGGCCAACGTCGCGACCAGCGAGGCGCAAGCCGTTTCCCTGGTCGACAAGGCCCGCGCGAACGGTTTCGTCGGCGTGAAGTTCTACGGCACGCTGAATCCGCAGTGGCTGCCCGCGGCGGCGGGCGAGGCGCACCGGCTGGGCCTGCACGTGCACGGTCACATCCCGCAGGGCATTCGCCCCATGGATGCGATCGAGGCGGGCTACGACGAGATCACGCACATCAACTGGATCATCATGCAGTCCATGCCCGACAGCGTGATCCAGCAGTCGAACGGCATCATGCGCTTCGAAGGCCCCGGCCGCTACGCGCGCGACCTCGACATCGCGCGCGACGCGCAGCTCGACAAGCTCATCGCCACGATGGCGGCGCGAGGCATCTACAGCGATCCGACCATGGTGGCTTTCGAGTCGCTGTACGTGCCCGAGAACGGCGATCTCGGCGACGCGTACGCGCCCTTCGTCGGCACGCTGCCGCCGACCATCGAACGCGGCTTTCGCAGCGGCGGATTCGCGGTGCCCAGGGACCTGACGCGCGCCGACTATCGCAAGAGCTGGGCGAAGATGGTGGAGCTGCTGGGCCGCATGCACGCGGCGGGCGTGCCCATCGTCGCGGGCACGGACGGTGCGGGCATCGAGCTGGTGCACGAGCTCGAGATCTACGTGTCTGCCGGCTTCACGCCGGCCGAGGCGCTGGCGAGCGCGACCCTGGTGCCCGCCAGGCTCGTCGGCCAGGATGCGAAGACCGGCTCGATCAGGCCGGGCAAGATCGCGGACCTCGCGCTCATCGAAGGTGACCCGTCGAAGCGCATCGGCGACCTGCGCCAGACGCGCGTGGTCATGCTCGCGGGCAAACTACTGGACGCGGACGCGCTGCGCACCGCGGCGGGATTCTCCGGCCGGCCGAGATAGCGCGACATGTAGAATCGGCGGCGTGCTGCGGCGTCCGCCTAGCTACTTGCCCGCCACCTTCGCCGGCTTGATCCACACGCCCTGCGCGAGCGTGGTCGCGTAGGCCGCGCCGACGATGCCGGCGTCGGCGCGCAGCGCGCCGAGCTTGAGCTGCGCGGGCACTTTCAGGTCGTCGGTGAGGTTCGGATGGTCCGCGGTGATGCCGCCGCACAGCACGATCAGGTCCGGCCAGAAAAGCGCATGGATGCGGTTCAGCACGTAGTTCAGTTCCGACACGTACGCCGCCCAGTCGAGCTTGCGCTCCATGCGCGCGCGTCCCGAGGCGCGCGCCTCGGCCTCCATGCCGTCGAACTCCAGGTGCCCGAACTCGGTATTGGGCACCAGGCGCCCGTCGACGAACAGTGCGCTGCCGATGCCCGTGCCGAGGCTCAGGACCATGACGGTTCCCGCCACGTCGCGCGCGGCGCCGAAGTGCACCTCGGCGAGGCCGGCCGCGTCGGCGTCGTTGATGGCAACGACCTTGCGCTTGAGCTTGGTGGCGGCGGGTTCGGCGAGCGGCTGGCCGATCCAGGATTTGGCCACGTTGGCCGCGGTGTACACCGTGCCGCCGACGACCACGCCGGGAAAGGTCACGCCCGCCGCGAGGTTCGCCGCGGCGTCTTCCGGCACGGCCGCCGCCATGGCATGCATCATTTCGCTCACCGCGGACATGGCCGGTGATGGCACCGAGTAGCGTTCGCCGACGAGGCAACCCTTGTTGAGGTCGACGATGGCCGCCTTGATCGAGGAGCCTCCGATATCAATGCCAATCGCTTGTCGGTGCATTCCGTGTCAACTCGCAGCCTTTGTTGGTGCATCGCGAGGCCGGAAGCGCAAGGCAACTCAGATAATCTCTAGCCCCCGCTCGCGAGGGCCCTATGATACCGGTCTCACGCTTCCGACATAGTTTTTGCATTCGATCACATGCAATGTCGGAGGCGACATCGGAAATGTCCTGAAATGTCTCGCCGGAAATCTGAAGGTAGTTCGAGTGTTGAATGAGCCGACGCTGACGGCCGGGTCGATCCTCAGGCGCGGAAGCCTGCGCGCCGTCATCTACGACCGCCTGACACGCAGCCTGGGCAAGGAACCCGACACCGCGACGCCGCGTGACATATACGATGCCTTGTCGCTCGGCGTGCACGAGGAACTGTCGGCGCGCTGGCTCGCCACCCAGCGACGCGTGGCGCGCGCGCGGGTCAAGCGGCTGTGCTACCTGTCGGTGGAATTCCTGCCGGGACGCTCGCTCCTGAACGCGCTCTCGAGCCTGGACTCGGAGCTGATCGACGAAGCGCGGGCCGCGGTCGCCAGCATGGGCCACGACTTCGATTCGGTGGTGGCGCTGGAAGTGGACCCGGGCCTCGGCAACGGCGGCCTCGGCCGGCTTGCGGCCTGCTTCCTCGATTCGCTGGCGACCCTGCAATTCCCCGCCACCGGTTATGGCATCCGCTATGACTACGGCATCTTCACGCAGTCGATCGACACCGACGGCGCGCAGCGCGAATCGGCCAGTACCTGGCTGCGGCTGCACAATGTGTGGGAAACCCCGCGATCCGACGCGCGCTACATCGTGCGCTTCGGCGGTCGCGTGTTGACGACTCACGACGTCGGCGGGACGCAACGTTCGCGCTGGGTGGAGACCCAGGACATCCTGGCCGTGGGATTCGATCACCTCGTGCCCGGCAACCGCAGTCCCACGGTGAATCACCTGCGGCTGTGGTCCGGGCGTGCGCTGCAGCCGTTCCACATCGAAGACTTCAACGCGGGGAACTACCCGGCCGCGGTCGAGGATCAGATCGAGGCGAAGAATCTCTCGCGCGTGCTGTACCCGGACGACTCCACGCCGCAGGGCAAGGAGCTGCGTTTCAAGCAACAGTATTTCTTCGTCAGCGCCAGCATCCAGGACATCCTCGCGACGCATCTTGCCGAGGAGCGCGCGCTCGAGGATCTGCCGGGCTCCCTCGCGGTACAGTTGAACGACACGCATCCCACGCTTGCCATCCCGGAGCTGATGCGACTGCTGGTCGACCAGTACGACATGCCCTGGGCCGCGGCCTGGGACATCTGCCGCAGCGTATTCGGCTATACCAACCACACGCTGTTGCCGGAGGCGCTGGAAACCTGGCCGGTGCAGTACTTCGAGCGGTTCCTGCCGCGGCACCTGGAGATCATCTACCGCATCAACGAGGAATTCCTGCTGGAAGTCGAGAAGCGCTTCAAGGGTGATGACGCGGCCAAGACCACGCTGTCCATCATCGGCGAGGCGCACGGCCGGCGCGTGCGCATGTCGCACCTCGCCGTCGTGGGCAGCCACAAGGTCAATGGTGTCGCGAAGCTGCACTCCGAGCTCATGCAGAAGACCATCTTCTCGGGCTTCGCGCAGATGTTCCCGGATCGCTTCATCAACGTGACCAATGGCATCACGGTGCGACGCTGGCTCAAGCAATCGAATCCGCGGCTGGCGCGGCTGCTGACCGAACGGTTGGGCAGTGCCTGGGAGAACGATCTCGAGGAGATCGAACGACTGCGTTGGGCGGCGGACGATCCGGGGTTTCGCGCGCAATTCCGCGACATCAAGCGCCAGAACAAGATCGCGCTCGCCGAGGAAGTGGACAAGCGCACCGGCGTCGACGTGTCGGTCGACTCGCTGTTCGACGTGCAGGTGAAGCGCATCCACGAATACAAGCGCCAGTTGCTCAACATCCTGTACGTGATCACGCGCTACAACCGCATCAAGGCGAAGCCGGACGAGCACTGGGTGCCGCGCACCACCATGTTCGCCGGCAAGGCGGCGCCGGGCTACGTGATGGCCAAGGCCATCATCCGGCTCATCAACAATGTCGCCATGACCATCAACCAGGATCCGGTCACGTTGACGCGCCTCAAGTGCGTGTTCCTGCCGGACTATGACGTGTCGCTGGCGCAGATCATCATGCCGGCGGCGGATCTGTCCGAGCAGATCTCCACCGCCGGCATGGAGGCCTCCGGCACCGGCAACATGAAGCTGGCGCTGAACGGCGCGCTGACCATCGGCACGCTCGACGGCGCGAACATCGAGATCCGCGACTCGGTGGGCGAGGACAACATCTTCATCTTCGGGCTCACGGCCGACGAGGCCTCGAACCTGCGCGCCAACGGCTATAGTCCACGCGAGCTGGTCGCCGCCAATCCGGAGCTGGCGCTGACGCTGGACATGATCCGCGAGGGCCGCTTCTCGCGCGGCGACACCGAGTACGCGCGCATGATCGTCGATCGGCTGACGGCCGACGGTGAACCGTTCCTGGTGCTGGCGGATTTCGCCGCGTACTGCGCGGCGCAGGATCGCGTCGACGCGCTGTATCGGCAGACCGAGGAATGGAGCCGGCGCACGGTGCTCAATACCGTCGGCATGGGACCCTTCTCCAGCGATCGCAGTGTGCGCGAATACGCCGAGAAGATCTGGGGCATACGGTCGGTGATCTGATGACCAGCAAGAGCGGAAAACTCACCAGGGCGGAGATCGCCTCGCTGCTGCAGGCCACGCACCACGAGCCGCGCTCGCTGCTCGGGTATCACGAGTTCGCGCGCGCCGCAGGCACGCCGCTCGCCATGGTGCGCGTGTTCGAGCCGGGCGCCGATTCGGTGTCGGTGTTCTGGGAGGACGATCCGGCCGAGAGTGCGCACGAGCTCAAGCGCGTCCACGAGGCCGGCATCTTCGAAGGCAGCATTCCGTACCGGCGGCCGCTGGTGCCGTACAAGTTGTGCGTGCGCTTCCCGGGCGGGCACGAGGTCACCCGGCACGACACCTACTTCTTTTCGCACGAGCTCACGGACTTCGATCTGCACCTGTTCGGCGAGGGGCGTCACTACGGGCTGTACCACAAGTTCGGCGCCCATCCGCGCGTGCGCGAGGGCGTGAGCGGCGTGCACTTCGCGGTGTGGGCGCCGAATGCCCGGCGCGTGAGCGTGGTGGGCGATTTCAACCTCTGGGACGGACGCAAGCACGCCATGCAGGCGCGCGGCAGCTCCGGTGTGTGGGAACTGTTCGTGCCCGGCATCGGCGAGGGGGCGAGCTACAAGTACGAGATCCGCACGCAGCGCAACGACGTCATCCTCAAGTCGGACCCGTTCGGCTTTCGCATGCAGCTGCGGCCCGACACGGCATCGATCGTGAGCGACCTCGACGGCTACACCTGGGGCGACGAGGCCTGGCTGCAGCGCCGCGCGCACACCGACTGGCGGCGCGCGCCGATCAACATCTACGAAGTGCACCTGTCGAGCTGGCGCCACGACTGGCAGCGCAAGCCGCCGTTCTACAGCTGGTCGGAAGCCGCCGAGCACCTGATTCCCTACGTCGTGGACATGGGCTACACGCACATCGAGCTCATGGGCGTGGCCGAACATCCCTTCGACGGCAGCTGGGGCTACCAGGTCGTCGGCTACTACGCGCCCACGTCGCGCCACGGCTCGCCGAAGGAGTTCATGGCGTTCGTCGACAAGTGCCACCAGGCCGGCATCGGCGTGCTGCTCGACTGGGTGCCCGCGCATTTCCCCAAGGATGCCCACGGCCTCGCCGAGTTCGACGGCTCGGCGCTGTACGAGCACGAGGACCGGCGACTCGGCGAGCACATGGACTGGGGCACGAAGATCTTCAACTTCGGCCGGCACGAGGTGAAGAATTTCCTGGTCGCAAACGCGCTGTACTGGCTGGAGCGCTACCACGTCGACGGGCTGCGCGTCGACGCGGTGGCCTCGATGCTGTACCTCGACTACAGCCGCAAGCCGGGCGAATGGGTCCCGAACCGCTACGGCGGCCGCGAGAACCTCGAAGCGCTCGCGTTCCTGCGCGAGTTCAACACCGTCGCGCATGGCAATCATCCGGGCGTGCTCACCATCGCCGAGGAATCGACGGCCTTCCCCGGCGTCTCGCGTCCCGTGCACCTGGGCGGCGTGGGCTTCTCGTTCAAGTGGAACATGGGGTGGATGAACGACACGCTGTTCTACTTCGAGAAGGACCCGGTCTACCGCCGCCACGAGCACAACAAGATCACGTTCTCGTTCATGTACGCCTGGACCGAGAACTTCATCCTGCCGATCTCGCACGACGAAGTGGTGCACGGCAAGCGTTCGCTGCTCGACAAGATGCCCGGCGACGAATGGCAGAAGCGCGCCAACTATCGTCTCTTCATGAGCTACATGACGGCGCATCCCGGCAAGAAGCTGATGTTCATGGGTTCGGAGTTCGGGCAGTGGCACGAGTGGCGCGATCACGAGCAGCTCGACTGGCCGCTGCTGCAGAATCCGGGGCACCAGGCCTTGCGCGATCTCAACCGCGAGCTCGCGCGCTTCTATCGCGGGCATCCACAGTTCCATGCCAGCGACTGCGAGGCCAGCGGCTTTCGCTGGAGCGACCTGCACAACGCGGATGAGAGCGTGTTCGCCTTCCTGCGCCAGGAGCATGGCCATCCGCCCATCGTGTGCGTGTTCAACGCCACGCCAGTGCCGCGCGAGGACTACTGGGTCGGCGTGCCCGATCCCGGCAGCTACCAGGTGCTGTTCGATTCCGACTACCCGGCATTCGGCGGTTCGGGCTTCGCAGGCGTGGCCAGCTACGAGGCCTTCGAGCACGTCGTGCACGGCTTTCCGTACGCGCTGCGCATCCGCCTGCCGCCGCTCGCCGCGGTGTTCCTGAGGCGCGCGCCGTGAAAGCCGGCTCCCCGGACTCGCTCGGTGCCACCTGGACCGGCGAGGGCGTGAATTTCGCCATCCGTTCGCGCGCGGCCACGCGCGTGGACATCTGCCTGTACGACGCCAGCGGCACGCGCGAGACCGCGCGCCTGACGCTGCCCGGGCGCACCGGGCCGATCCACCATGGCTTCGTCGAGCGGGAACTGGCGCGCGTCGGCACCCTGTACGGCATCCGCGTGCACGGCAGCTACGATCCGCGCGAGGGCTACCGCTTCAACGCCAACAAACTACTGCTGGATCCCTGGGCGCGCGACATCGTCGGCGAGCCGAAGTGGCATCCGAGCATCCTGGGTTACGACCCCGCGGATCCCGAGGGCCTCAGGCCCAGCCTCGTCGACAGCGCCGACGCCATGCCGCGTTGCCGCGTCATCGATGGCACCTTCGACTGGAACGGCGACCGCCAGCCCGCGGTGCCCTGGCGCGACACGCTGATCTACGAGCTGCACGTCAAGGGGTTCACGCAGCTGCATCCGGCCGTGCCGCCGGAATGGCGCGGCAAATACCTGGCGCTCACCGTACCGGAGGTGATCGATCACCTGCAGTCGCTGGGTGTGACCGCCGTGGAGCTGATGCCGGTGTACGCGTTCACCGACGAAGGCTTCCTGCGCGAGCGCGGGCTCACCAACTACTGGGGCTACAACACCATGGGCTGGTTCGCGCCCACGGCGCGCTACGCGGTCAAGGATGCGGTGGGCGAGCTCAAGCTGGCCGTCAAGACGCTGCACAAGGCCGGCCTCGAGGTCATCCTCGACGTGGTCTACAACCACACCGCGGAGGGCAACCATCTCGGGCCGACGCTCTCGTATCGCGGCATCGACAACCGCGCCTACTATTTTCATCGCGCCACGGACCGCCGTTTCTACGACGACGTCACCGGCGTCGGCAATACCGTGGCCTGCGATCATCCCATCGTGCAGGCCGACATCCTGTCCTCGCTGCGATATTTCACCGAGGAGTTCCGCATCGACGGCTTCCGTTTCGACCTGGCCACCGTGCTCGGGCGCGACCGCTCCGGCTTCAATGCCAACTCGCCGTTCTTCGCGGCGTTGCAGGCGGACCCGGTGCTGGCCTACGTGAAGCTCATCGCCGAGCCCTGGGACCTGGGCCTCGGCGGCTACCAGCTCGGCAATTTTCCGCCCGGCTGGTCGGAGTGGAACGACCGCTATCGCGACACGATGCGTGCGTTCTGGCACGGCGGCCGGCGCATGCTCGGCGGCTTCGCGGAACGCTTCGCCGGATCGAGCGATCTTTTCCGGCGCAACGGGCGCAAGCCCACGGCCAGCGTCAATTTCGTCGCCGCGCACGACGGCTTCACGCTGCGCGACACGGTGACCTACAACGAGAAGCACAACGAGGCCAACCTCGAGAGCAACCGGGACGGGCACTCCCACAACCAGAGCTGGAACTGCGGCGTGGAAGGCGAGACCGACGACGCGCAGATCCTCGCGCTGCGGCAGCGGCAGGTGCGCAACCTGCTGACGACGCTGTTCTTCGCCCAGGGCGTGCCGATGCTGCTCGCCGGCGACGAGCTGTATCGCACGCAGCGCGGCAACAACAACGCGTACTGCCAGGACAACGAGATCAGCTGGATCGACTGGTCGGTCCTGAAACAGGACGACTCACTGCTGCAGTTCGTGCGCGGGCTGTCGGCTCTGCGGCGTGCGCATCCGGAATTGCGCCGCGACACTTTCCTCAAGGGCGCGCTGCACGCGAGCCACGCGCGCGACATCTCCTGGTGGCACGCCGGCGGGCATGAAATGTCCGATCCCGAATGGAACGATCCGGACCTGCGCACGCTCGCGATCGGCCTGGGCGGCACGGCCTCTTCGCCGGACATGCTGCTGCTGATGAATCCCACCGAGGCGCAGATCGAATTCCAGCTGCCTTCGTTCTCCGGCGGCCCGGGGTGGCAGGTGGTCATCGACACCGCGCATCCCGTCGGAGTGCTCGCGGGGTTCCGGCTGCCCGCGGGTGCGGTCAAGGTGGGCGCCCACCAGGCGCTGGCGCTGCAACGTGTGCGCTGACCTCGAGCGGCTCGGCCCGCTGATCGAACGCCTCGCCCGGGCGCGCGGCATCGGCGATGCGTACCATGACTACCAGGGCGAGCTGAAACGCTTCTCGCTGCAAACCAAGGCCGCGATCCTGCGGGCCATGCACTGCCGGCTCGATGATGTCGCGACGCTCGAGGCGCAGATCCGCGAGTCCGAGGCCGCGCATCCGGCGGGTTTGTTGGGCGAGGTCGCGGTGCTGCGCGCTGGCGCGCGCGCCGTGCCCATCAACACGCCGGCGCTGGAGCACGACGCGGCGCTGCGCTGGACGGTCGAGCTCGAGGGCGGGGGTGAGCGCGCCGGCGAGGCGCGCGTCTGGGAATTGCCCGAGCGCGGCTCGTACCAGCGGGACGGGCACTGGTTCGTGATGCGCGACCTGCCGCTGCCGGATGATCTGCCGTCGGGCTACCATCGCCTGCGCATCGCGCATGAATTCGCCGGACCCGCGGGCTGTCCGCTCATCGTGACGCCCGGCCGATGCCACGAGCCGCCGTCGCTCGCGGCGGGCCGCAGGCTCTGGGGCGTGGCCGTGCAGCTCTACACGCTGCGCTCGGATCACAACTGGGGCATCGGCGACTTCACGGACCTGCACGAAGTGCTGCGCCTCGCGGCGGCGCAGGGTGCGGACTTCGTCGGCATCAGCCCGGTGCATGCGCTGTTCCCGTCGGATGCCACGCAGTGCTCGCCGTACAGCGCCTCCAGCCGGCACGCGTTGAACGTGCTGTACATCGACGTGTCGGCGGTGCTCGAAGTGCAGGGTTCGCGACGCGCCCAGGCCATCATGGCGGATCCCGGATTCCGTGCGCGTCTCGCGAAGGTGCGCGCCGCCGCGCACGTGGACTATGCCGGCGTGGCCAGTCTCAAGATGCCGGTGCTCGAAGCCGCATTCGAGCGCTTCCGCACCGAGCACCTGGCGCGGCATACGGCGCGCGCGGCCGCCTGCCGGGCGTTCCTGCGCGAGCGCGGCGAGGCGCTGAGATTGCACACCGTGTTCGACGCGCTCGATGCGCACATGCGGCGCACGCACGGCACGGCCGCGGGTTGGCACAACTGGCCGGATGAATATCGCGATCCGGCGGGCGCGGCGGTGAGGCGCTTTGCGGAGACGCACGCGGACGCCATCGATTTCCACGGGTACCTGCAGTGGCTGGCGGCGCAGCAGCTCGAGGCCGTGCGCCAGCTCGGACGCGAGCTGGCGCTCGAAGTCGGCCTGTACGGCGACTACGCGGTGGGTGTGAACGCCTCGGGCTCGGAGACCTGGTCGGACCAGTCGCTGTACTGCCTCGGCGCCGCCATCGGCGCGCCCCCCGATCCGCTCGGCGTGGCAGGCCAGGAGTGGGGCATTCCGCCGCAGGATCCCCGCGCGCTGCGACGCGCGGCCTACGCGCCGTTCGTGGCGCTGATCCGCGCCAGCATGCGCCACTGCGGCGCGCTGCGGCTCGATCACGTCATGGCGCTGTTCCGGCAGTGGTGGGTGCCGCGCGGCTTCAAGTCGGCCGACGGCGGCTACGTGCACTATCCACTCGACCACCTGCTGGCCGTGGTGGCGCTCGAAAGCCGGCGGCAGCAATGCCTGGTGGTCGGCGAGGACCTGGGCGTGGTGCCCGACGAGATCCGCCGCGCGTTGCCGCGCTTCGGGGTGTATCACTACAAGGTGGCCATGTTCGAACAGAAGGAGGGCGAGTTCGTCGCGCCCGCGGACTATGCGCGCCAGGCGCTCGCCACCGTGACCACGCACGACCTGCCCACGCTGCATGGCTGGTGGAGCGGCCACGACATCGACCTGTGGGAGCGCCTCGGCTTCTATGCGGATGCGGACACCGGCGTGCGGGCACGCGCGCAGCGCGGCGAGGAGCGCGCGCGGCTGCTGCGCGCGCTGCGTCGCGAAGGGCTCTGGCCGGACGAGCAAGGAATACCGGAATATTCCGTCGACCTCGCGCGCGCCGTGCACGTGTACCTGGCGCGCAGCGCCGCGGCGCTGGTCACCGTGCAACTGGAGGACATGACAGGCATGCTGGAACCCGTGAACCTGCCCGGCACCAGCACGGAGTATTCGAACTGGACGCGACGCATGACGGCGAGCGCCACGGACATCTTCGCGCGCGCGGACGTGCGCGCGCTGGCCGCGGCGATCGCGGAGGCCCGGCGTGGGCAATGACGGCGCGCTGCTGCAGTCGCTGATCTACACCGCGCAGCGCGCCGGTGGCGCGATCATGGCGGTGTACCACACCGATTTCGCGGTGCGCGACAAGGCGGATGCCTCGCCCGTGACCGCGGCCGACGAGGCCGCGGAGAAGATCATCCTCGGGGACCTGGCGGCGATCGCGCCGCAGATCCCGGTGGTGGCCGAGGAAGCCGTGTCCGCCGGGCGAGTGCCGGCGCTTCTCGGTACGAGCGACGCCGACCGGTTCTTCCTGGTCGATCCGCTGGATGGCACGCGCGAATTCGTGAGCCGTCGCGACGAGTTCACGGTGAACGTCGCGTTGATCGAGGCCGGAGAGCCGGTGCTGGGCGTGGTCTATGCACCGGCGCGAGGCGAGCTGTACTGGGGGGACGTGCGCGGCGGCAGGGCGGGTCACATCGACGCGGATCCCGACGGCACCATGCCTTCGCTGGGCTCGGCCATCCAGGCGCGCGCCGTGCCGCGCGACAAGCTGGTCGCAGTGGCTTCACGCTCGCACCGCACGCCGGAGACCGACGCCTTCCTGGCTAACTACCCGATCGGCGAGTTCCGCTCCATCGGCTCGTCGCTCAAGTTCTGCCTGGTGGCGAGCGGCCAGGCGGACGTCTACCCGCGCATCGGCACCACCATGGAGTGGGACACGGCCGCCGGCCATGCCGTGCTGGCCGCCGCGGGCGGCAGCGTGACGGGCCTCGGCGGCGAGCCGTTCACCTACGGCAAGCCTGGATTCCGCAACGGGAATTTCGTGGCCTGGGGCCGGCGCTGAGTCAGGCGCGGTCGCCGTACAGGCGGACCATGTTGTCCAGGTGCTGGCGCAGGATCGGGTAGTTCACGACGCGCATCGGGATCTCCAGCAACACGTCGTCGGCGGCGCGCACCTCGAGCACGCGATCCTCCGCGCGTTCGCGCATCGAGCGGATGTCCTTCCACAGCATCACGCCGAGGCGCAGCCGGCGCCAGCGGGCGCCGCTGGCCCGCGAAGCCATGCCGAGCGTGTCGACGCGAACCGAAAAGGTCCGCATGAAGGACAAGGCGCTGAACATCGCCGTGCAGGCGCCGGCGAATGCGGCCGTCAGCCACAGGTTCACTTCGGTGCCGGCGATCACCACCGCGCTCGTCTTGAATCCTTCCACCACCGCGAACAGGCACACGGCGGCGGCGATCACGCAACCCACCGCGGTCAGCACCGGCGGCAGCAGCGGATCGTGGAACTCGAGCACCAGTTCCTCGGGCTTGGAGCGGCGGCTGCCCGCGAGCTCGCGCGCCATGTCGCGCATTTCCGGCGTGTTCACGCGCGCACGCAGCCGCTGCAGCTCGGCGCGTGCCGGTTCGTCCGGGGCTTGTTCGATCAGCTCATCGATGTGCTGCAGCAGCCTCTGCAGCTCGGCCGGCGGTTGGTTCATCGCCCACAGTATAGAGGTACACTCGCCGCCTAATGACCCAGGATCGCGTCGGCAACTACTTTCACTGGATCGGCGGGCGCGCCGTCGCGGGAAATTCCGGGCGGGCGGGCGACGTGTTCAATCCGTCGCTGGGCATCGTCGCGTCGCGCGTGGCGCTGGCATCCGAGGCCGAAGTGGACGCGGCGGTGCGCGCGGCGCGCGCGGCGTTTCCCGCCTGGGCGGCCACGCCGGCACTGAAGCGTGCCCGCGTGCTCTTCAGGTTCCGGGAAATCCTCGAGGCGCGTCGCGCCGAGCTGGCGCGCATCATCGCCAGCGAGCACGGCAAGCTGGTGAGCGACGCGGCCGGCGAAGTGACGCGCGGCCTCGAAGTCGTGGAATTCGCCTGCGGCGCGCCGCACCTCACCAAGGGCGAATTCGCCGGAAATGTCGGCACGGGCGTCGACAGCTACTCGCTGCGACAGCCGCTCGGCGTGGCAGTGGGCATCACGCCGTTCAATTTTCCGGCGATGGTGCCGCTGTGGATGTTCCCGGTGGCACTGGTGTGCGGCAACGCCTTCGTCCTGAAACCTTCGGAGCGCGATCCCGGCGCGAGCCTGCTGCTGGCGCGGTGGCTGGAGGAAGCGGGCCTGCCCTCCGGTGTGTTCAACGTGGTGCACGGCGACCGGGTGGCCGTGGATGCGCTGCTGCGCCATCCGGGCGTGGACGCCGTGAGCTTCGTGGGATCGACACCGATTGCCGAATACGTGCAGCGCGAAGCCGTGGCGCACGGCAAGCGCGCGCAGGCGCTGGGTGGCGCCAAGAATCACCTGGTCATGCTGCCGGACGCGGACGTGGATCTCACCGCCGATGCCTTGTTAGGCGCGGCCTACGGTTCGGCGGGCGAACGCTGCATGGCGATTTCCGCGGCGGTCGCCGTGGCAGATGCCACCGCCGACCGCCTGGTCGCGGCGCTGGCAGCGCGCGTGCGCAACTTGCGCATCGATCACTCGCAGAATGGCGAGGCCGACATGGGCCCGCTGATCACCGCCGCGCATCGCGAGCGCGTGGTCGGCTACATCGAAGCGGGCGTGGCCGAAGGTGCGCAGCTCGTGGTCGACGGCCGTGGCGCGCAGGTGCCTGGTTACGAGAACGGATTCTTCCTCGGCGGCAGCCTGTTCGACCGCGTGACGCCGGCGATGAAGATCTATCGCGAGGAGATCTTCGGCCCCGTGCTGGTGGTGGTGCGCGTGCCCACGCTCGAGGCGGCCATCGATCTGGTGAATGCGCACGAGTACGCGAACGGCACCGCCGTGTTCACGCGCGATGGCGGCGCGGCGCGCGCGTTCGTGCAGGCCATCGAGGCGGGCATGGTGGGCGTGAACGTGCCCATCCCGGTGCCCATGGCCTTCTTCAGCTTCGGCGGCTGGCGGCGTTCGAATTTCGCGGACCACGCCATGCACGGCATGGAAGGCGTGCGCTTCTACACGCGCCTGAAGACCGTGACCAGTCGCTGGCCGGCGGGTGGGTTGCGCCCGGATGGGGCGCAGGCGGCCGAATTCGTCATGCCGACCATGAAGTGACCCCGACGCCATGGCCCTGGAACTGCAGCGTCCCTCGCTGATCTTTCCCATGACGTTCTGCTGCAACTGTGGCGACACGCATTGCGTGAGCGAGGTGCAGGACACGCGCGTCACGCGCTACTTCGGCATCGGCGGCACCGAGACCACGTTCAACCTGGCGGTGCCCATCTGCGCCGCCTGCCGCAAGAGCACGCGACGGCGGCCTGCGGGATTCTTCGCGCGCTTGCTGGTCTGCGCGCTGTTCATCTGCCTGTGGTTCCTGGCGCTGATCGCGCTCGGCGTGCAGGTCACGCTGCCCGAGTGGATCACCCTGCACCTGTTCGCGAACAGCGTGACGCTGGGCCTGGTGAGTGCAGGGGTGTTCTACCGGCTGCGCCGCGCCAGGCCGCCGCAGACCAGCTTCTATCAACCGGTACGCATCAAGGAAGCGAACGTGCAGTTCGACGGCATCATGAGCGGGCCGGGACAGGTGGTGTTCATGAAGCTGGCATTCACGAACCCTGACTACCTCAACGTGTTTCGCAACGCGAATCGCGAAGCCATCGAGGCCGGGCACATCTCGGCGGTGCGCGCCTAGACGACGCCTGGGCGGCGCCACGCAAGCGTCAAACGGCGGCATTTGCACCAGTTAGGCGCGGCGACAACGCGCGCGCCGCGGAGTCCAATGAGCGTGCATGAATGCGCGCCACCCTCACCAACGTTGCACGCGGCACGTCGAGCGCCTCGCCATCCTGGCGCTCGCGATCATGCTGGCGTCGGGGCTGTGGCAGGCGTATGGCGGCCGGTGGTTCGCGGGAGCCGGCTCATGAGCATCGACGGGGCACTGCTGCTCTGCTGCCTGGTGATTTCGAGCCTGGCCATCTTTCCGGCGTTCGAGACCCTGCTGCGCCGGCGTGCCAGTCGCGAATCGAGCGAGGTGGCAGCCGCGTTGCTCGAGTACGCGCGCCAGTCCCGCGTGTCGCAATGCCATGCGCCGCTCGACCCGCAGCTTCACGAGCGCCTGCGGCGCCTCGGAACTCCCGAGGTCCTCGCGTTCGAGTTCGCGCAGCAGCTCGCGCAGCCGGACGCGGAGCTGATCGCGCAGGCGGCGCAACGACTGGCGCTGCGGTTGAAGCGCCGCGTCGCCTTCGAGCGCAAGATGCTGGCGCGCACGGCGCCGGGCCGGCTTCGCGGCGCGGTGGCGACCGCGGCGCCGGGCATCGCCGTCGTGGGATTGAGTCTCGTGGGACTCGCACCACCTCCGGCGGCGCTCGCGCTGCTGGTCGCGATCGAGCTGCTGGGCTGCTGGCTGCTGTGGCGCGTGGCGCGCGTCGAGATCTGAACGTGGCCGAAATTCCCATGCCATTGCTGCTGCTGCTGATGTTCCCGGGAGTGGTGCTCGCGATCCCGGGATCGCGCGGCCTGCGGCAGATCCGCGCGGCCCTGCATTCGGGCGAGCTCGGGCATCTGTCGACGCCTTCGCACTGGATGGCGACGCGCGGCTTCATCGGCTTCCTGGGCGGCGTCCCGGTCCTGCTCGCCACCGCATCCCTGGGGATGGCGGCCGCCGGCGCCGCGCTCGCGGCCGCGGCGCTGGGCTTCGCGGCGGCTCCGCTGTTCCTCGACAGCCTGCGGCGTCGTGCGGAGCAGGCGTTGCTCGACGAGCTTGCGCTGCACCTCGACCTGATCGCGCTGGCCGTGGAGTCCGGCAGTAGTTTGATGGCGGCGCTGAACGCCTGCGCCGCGCACACGCCGGAAGGTCCACTGCGCCGCGCCTGGGCGCGCGTCGTGCTCGAAGTGCACGCCGGTGCCGAGCTGCAGGATGCGCTGCGCGAGCTGGATCAGCGCATGGGCCTGCGCTGGTTCTCCACGGCCGTGATGGCGCTGCGCAGCGCGGACCGCACCGGCGTCGATGCCGGCGCCATCCTGCGCGAACGCGCGCGGCAGGCGGCGGCCGGCAGGTTCGCGCGCGCCGAGAGACTGGCGCGTGCCGCGCCGCTCAAGCTGTGGGCCACGCTGATGCTGTGCATCGCGCCGTGCACATTGCTGGTGCTGGCATTTCCGGTCGCGCACCTGCTGGCGCTGCTGTTCGACCGGTAGGCGTGCGGGCCTGCGAAGCGCTATTCGCCGAGTTGCTGGCGCTTCACCTGCGTCGCCACGTCGAGCGCGAGCAGATCCTCGGGGCGGTCGATGTCGAGCTCGGCGCTCGGCATCGGCAGGCGCACCAGCCGGTCGACGAATCGCTGCAACAGCGACTGCGCGCCACGGTCGCCGCGCAATTCATTGAGGTCGCGGAAGCACCAGCGCGGAAACACCGCCGGCACGCCGACGCCACCGGAGTACTGCGCCGCCGCGATGGAATGAGGATTGCGCCGCCACGTGCCGGCGAGCCGGCGCAGATCCTCGATGGTCACCGCGGCCTGGTCGGCGAGCATGATCAGGATGGCATCGGCGGTGGATGGCGCGTGGGCCAGGCCCTCGCGGATGGAGCTGGCGATGCCTTCGGCCCATTCGCGGTTCACAGCCACGGAAGCGGGGCTGTGTTTGAGCAGCGGCGCGAGCTCACCCGCGTGCGCGCCCAGCACCACGGTGACGGAGTGCCCGGCGAGCTCCACCGCGCGACTGACCACGGTGTGCATCAGCGGCCGCCCGTTGACGCGCACCAGCTGCTTGGTGGAGCCGAATCGCGTGGAAGCCCCGGCCGCCAGGACCACGACGTGGATATGGCCGGACTCGGGGGCTGCGTCCACGCCGCTCAGCGTTTCGTCAGGAATCCGATCGCCACCGCGGATACGACGCAGATGGCGGCTATGATCCCGGTCCTGGTGGCGACCTGCGCCAGGGCCTCGCGCGGAATCACTTCGAGCACCACCAGGATGCCCAAGGCCGCGAGCGCCAGGATGCACAGACCGGCAAGTACGCGTGCAGTGCCGCTGCCGGTGCGGATCTCGGAGGTTTTCTGCGGCTCGAGGTTCATGGCGCAGGATCATACCCCGCGGATCCGGAAAGGCGCCGGGTCACGGGCCCGCAACCGTTAAACCGGTCGCAGTTGTGGCTGGAATATGTGCGCCCGGCGTGCGCCAGCGCACGTCCAAATCAATGATTTGGCGGTAGTTTGCGCCAGTGACCACGCAATTTTTCGAGCGGCAGGAAACCCAGCGCAGCCTCACCCGATGGCTGGTGCTCGGCTTCATCCTCGCGTTCCTGCTGGTCACCGCGGTCATCAACCTGGTCGTCATCGTCGGCCTGGTCGGTCATCCGCTGTACGTGGTGCGCCATCACCCCGAATACCTCGCGTGGATCTCGGCGATCGTGATCGGCACCATGCTGATCGCGTCCTGGCACAAGAGCTCGCAACTGCGCGCCGGCGGCGCGGTGGTGGCGCGTTCGCTCGGCGGCGTGCCGGTGACGGCCACCGACGCCGATCTGAAGCGTCAGCGGCTGCTGAACATCGTCGAGGAGATGGCCATCGCCGCGCGCATCCGCAAGCCGCAGGTGTACGTGCTGCCCGCGGAGTCCGGCATCAACGCCTTCGCCGCGGGACATTCGCCCGACGAGGCGGCAGTGGCGGTCACGCAGGGCGCGCTCGACAAGCTCGATCGCGAGCAATTGCAGGCGGTGATCGGCCACGAGTTCAGCCACATCCTCAACGGCGACATGCGCATCAACATGCGCCTGACGGCGTGGATCTTCGGGCTGTTCGTCATCACCGATCTGGCCACCCGCATCATGCGCGGCCGCAGCCGGGGCAAGGGCGCGGGGCGTCTCAAGCTCGTCGCGCTCGGCGTGTTCATCGCCGGCAGCGTGGGCTTGCTGGCAGGAAGGCTGCTGCAGGCCGCCGTGTCGCGCCGTCGTGAACACCTGGCGGACGCGTCCGCGGTGCAATTCACGCGCAATCCACTGGCCCTGCAGGGCGCGTTCCTCACGATGGCAGCCACCGCCGAAGGCTCGCAGCTGCAGCACGAGAACTCCGTGAACGTGGCTCACATGTTCTTCGCGGGCACCTCGCCTTCATGGGCCAACAAGATCGGCGCTGCCTGGTTCTCCACGCATCCGTCGCTCGAGGAGCGCGTGCGCGCGCTCGATGCACGGGTCACGTCGGTCAAGTTCCGCGCCCTGGTCAGCGACGAGCGCCGCAAGCTCGCGGCGCGCGCCACGCAGCAACCGGCCGGCGAATCCGACGCCGAGGCTGCGCCGCGCGCCGAGCCCGCGGCGTCTGCGGCAACCTCGCTCGAGGTCGCGCCCGTCATGATGGCCGCGCCGCTCGAGCGAACACCGCAGACCGCATCCCCGGCTCCCGCGGCGCCGGCGGGAGCGGCGCGTGCCGAAGCATCCGTGACGGGCTCGCGCCTCGCGCTCGAAGAGACCCTGCCTTCGGGCGTGCGCATGATCGGCGGGCGCGCGCTGCCGCCCGATGTGCTGCGCAATCGCCTGAGCGCGGAACAGCAGTTGTCGGTGACCGACGCGCTCGCGCAACTGGAGAAATCGAACGTGGCCGTGCAGGCCGTGTACGTCGCCACCATGCTGGCGGCGGAGCCGGCCAAGTGGCGTGCCCAGCTCATCAAGCTTGCACCGTTGCTCGGCGTGGAACTGATGAAGGCGACCCAGGCACAGGTGGCGCGCGTCGCGGCGCTGGCGCCGCCCGCGCGTTTGCCGCTGCTCAGCGACCTGCTCGGCGTGCTCGATGCGCTCGACCCGGCGGAGCGCAAGCGCCTGCGCGCGCTGGCGCGCGCATTCGCGCCGACCGTGGCCACGGGCGACATGCTGCGTTTCGCGGTGACGCGCGTGCTGGAGAAACGCCTCGCCAAGGCTGACGAGCTGCCGCCACCGGTGCCGCTGCCCGAGCAGGCGCCGGCAGTCTGCGAGCTGTATGCCGCGCTCGCGCAGTGTCGCTTCGGCGCCGGCAGGCAGGGGCAGAATGCCTACCGCGCGGGACTCATGGGCATGCTGATCCCGCAGAAGTGGAGTCCTTTCCCCGAAACCTTGCTCACGCCCGCCGCGCTGGATACCGCACTGGCCGCGATGTCACGGGTCCATCCCACCGGCAAGCGTTCGTTTTCCGAAGGCATGGCGCGCGTCATCGCCGTCGGTGGCCGGCTCACGGTGCCGCAGGTGGACCTGCTGCGCGCCATCTGCCTGATCATCGACTGCCCGGTGCCGGTGCTGCCGGTGGATGTGGTGTTCGACGAGAACGCGCTGCCGGGCTCGGCGCGGCACAACACTGCCGCCACTCAGGCCAGCGCGCGATAGACCATTCGCGCGCCCACCAGCAGCAGGAATACGCCGAACACCTGCGCGAGCCGCCGCCGGCTCGTGGCATGCGCCACCCGCGCACCCAGCGTCGCCGTGAGCATCGAGCCCGGCGCGATCACCGCCAGGCCCACGAGGCTCACGAATCCGACCGTCGCCCAGGGAAGGGACACGGGCGGTCGCGCCAGTAGATAGCCCACGGTGCCGGGGATGCTGATGAGGATGCCGAAGAACGCGGCCGTGCCCACGGCCCGATGGATGGGATAGCCGCACAGGTTCAACGTCGGTACCGTCAGCGTGCCGCCGCCGATGCCCATCACCGCGGAGACGCCGCCGATGCCGGCGCCGAGCAGCGCGCCGCCCAGGCCGCGCGGCACCGCCTGCGCGGCGCGCAGATGATCCAGCGGCAGCAGCATCTTCGCGGCAATCAGCAGCGCCACGCTGCCGAACACGCCCGCCAGCACGGATACCGGTGCGCGCGAGGCGAGCAGGCTGCCGGCGAAGGCTCCCAGGAACACCGCGAACCCCCAGCGCCTGGCGAGTTCCAGGTCCAGCGCGCCACGCGCATGATGGGTGCGCGCCGAGCTGATCGAAGTCGGAATGATGGCCGCGAGCGACGTGGCGACCGCCACGTGCATGCGGTACTCCTCGGGTACACCGGCGAAGCGCAGCGAATACTCGAGCACCGGCACGGTGACGATGCCGCCGCCGACGCCCAGCATGCCGGCGACGAATCCCGCGAACACGCCGGAGAGCGCGAGGATGCCGATGAGCGGCAGCAGCTCCGTCATGCGCGGCGTGTCGTCACGGTTTCGCTGAACGGCCGGCCGTCGCGCCCGGCGAGCACGGCCTGCACTTCGCCGATGATGGACAGCGCGATCGCCTCGGGCGTGCGGCCGCCGATGTCGAGCCCCACCGGCGCGCGCAGGCGCGCACGCAGCGCGGGCACCGGGTCGCCGAGATCGGCCAGCAGCTTTTCGCGCCGCGCGGCGGGACCTAACAAGCCGAGATACGGTATGGACGAGGAGGCGAGCGCGCGCAGGTAATGCAGGTCCGAATCGAGATGGTGGCTCATGACGATGGCCGCCGAGAAGTTGTCCAGGCCCACGGCATCCGCGACGTCGGCGGCCGGCGATTCCACCAGTCGCGCCGCCTGCGGGAAGCGCGCCGGATCCAGGTACGCGGCGCGGTGATCCACGACGGTGACGCGCCAGCCGAGGAAGTCCGCGAGGGTGGCCACCGGTCGCGCATCCGGACCGCCGCCCAGCAACAACAGGTGCGGCGGCGGCGCGATGGCGGCGACGAACAGCTCGGTGCCCGATTCCCCGACGCGCGCGATCGAGTTGCCCGCGGCGCCGGCCGCCGCCGCGAGGATGGCCTCCGCCACGGCGTCGACGCCGCCGTCGAAGGAAAAGTCGCCGTGCGCGGGGATCCACATGCCGAGCGGCACCCGGGCCTCTCCCGGTTGCGTCACGAAGCCGACGCGCAGCTCCCGGCCATGGCGGAACGCGCGCGTCATCATCGTGAGCGGCTGCCAGCCGTCGTCGCCGTCGTTCGGGCCGTGGCGGGTCAGCAGGATGTCCATGGCGCCTTCGCAGCCGGCGCCGAGACCGAAGAGCTGATCGTCCTTGCTGCGCAGGTCGTAGCTGACGATGCGCGCCTCGCCGGAGGCGATGACGGCGCGCGCGTGCTCGCGCAGGTCGCCTTCGAGACATCCGCCGGACAAGAGGCCCGCGTATTCGCCGTCGCGGGCGATCAGCATCTGGGCGCCCGGCTTGGCGTAGGTAGATCCGCCCGTGCGGATCACCGTGGCCAGCACCAGGGGCTCATCGGACGCGCGGGCGCGTTCGAACAGCGGGATTAGTCGGTGCAGGCTCATCTGGGTGCGGATATATGCCACATATACGCAGCGCGCGCTTGCGTGTGCAAGGGTCCAACCAGTAGATTTGCCGGGCTTTTTTGCCTCCGAGCCCAGGTCGTAATTCTCAATGCCAGCCTCTGACCCATCCGCCTGGGTCGTACACAAATTCGGCGGTTCATCGGTCGCCGACGCCGAGTGCTTTCGCCGCGTCGCCAACATCCTCGAAAGCTTGCCTCCCGGGAGACTGGGCGTGGTGCTTTCGGCTTGTCGGGGCGTCACCGACGCGCTGCTCGGCCTGGTGGCGCGCGCGGAGGCGCAGGACGACGCCTGGCGCGGGGAGCTCGATGCGCTGCGCGCGCGGCATGCGGATATCGCACAGTCCGTGCTCAGCGCCGCGGCGGCGAAGCTCTACATGGCCGGTTTCGACCGCGACCGGCACGACATCGAAGGCATCCTGCACACGGTGAAGCTGACGCGCTCGGCCGCGCAGAACGTGCGCGACCTGATCGCGGGCTACGGCGAGATCTGGTCCACCCGGCTGTTTCGCGAGTTCTTCGCGTCGCGCGGCAAACGCCCGGGCGACACGAGATGGATCGACGCGCGTGAAGTGGTGGTAGTCGAGTGGGGGCCGCTGGGTCCGGCCGTGCAGTGGCAGGAGTCGCGCGCCAAGCTGCGTGCGGCGGTGCCCGCCGATTTCGCCGGCACGCTGATCATCACCGGCTTCATCGCGTCCGACCGGCGCGGTGTGCAGACGACGCTCGGGCGCAATGGCAGCGACTTCTCCGGATCGATCTTCGGTTCGCTGCTCGACGCCGCCGGGATCCACATCTGGACCGACGTCGACGGCGTGCTCTCGGCCGATCCGCGCCGCGTGCCGGACGCCAAGGTCATCGACGCGCTCTCGTACAACGAGGCCATGGAGCTCGCGTATTTCGGTGCCAAGGTCATCCATCCGCAGACCATGGCGCCCGCCGTGGGGCGCGGCATCCCGATCTGGATCCGCAACACCTTCGCGCCGGAGAGGCCCGGTTCGCTGATCTGCGCGAAGCCCGAGTCCAAACTACCGGTCAAGGGCATCACCTCCATCGAGGACGTCGCGGTGCTGAACGTCGAGGGCGCCGGCATGATCGGCGTGCCCGGCACGGCGCACCGGCTGTTCGGCGCGCTGCGCGAAGAGGAGATCTCCGTGATCCTGATCTCGCAGGGCAGCTCCGAGCATTCGATCTGCTGCGCGATCCCGGGCGCCGAAGCCGAGCGCGCGCAACGCGTGGTCGCCGCGGCCTTCGATCGCGAAATCAAGGAAGGGCAGATCCAGTCCATCCAGGTCGACAGGGGTCTCGCCATCCTCGCCGTGGTCGGTGACGGCATGGCCGGCCTGCCGGGTGTTTCCGGGCAGGTGTTCAATGCGCTGGGCTCGGCCGGCGTGAACGTGCACGTCATCGCGCAGGGTGCCTCGGAGCGCAACATCTCCGTGGTGGTCGACGGCAAGGAGGCCACGCGCGCGCTGCGCGCGGTGCACTCCGGCTTCTATCTGTCGCCGCACACCATCTCGATCGGGCTCATCGGGCCCGGCGCGGTGGGGCGCGTGCTGCTCGCGCAGATCGCCGCCGAACGCGAACGCCTGTTGCGCGACTTCAAGCTCGACCTGCGCGTGCGCGGCCTGATGACCAGCCGCAGGATGCTGCTGTCCGAGGCCGGCGTGCCGCTCGATGACCCGGAGAATGGCTGGCGGCCGGCGCTGGACGCGAGCACCACGCCCGCCGACATCGGCAAGTTCGTCGAGCACCTGCACGTCGACCATCTGCCGCATACCGTGATTCTCGACTGCACGGCGGACGAGGGCGTGGCCCGGCACTACGCCGACTGGCTCAGGGCCGGCATCCACGTGGTCACGCCGAACAAGAAGGCGAATTCCGGGCCGCTGGCCTACTACGAGTCGCTGAAGGCGGCGCGCAAGGCGGGCGGCAGCTCCTATCTATACGAGGCCACCGTGGGCGCGGGGCTGCCGGTGATCTCCACGTTGCGCGACCTGCGCGAGACCGGCGACAAGATTTCCAGCGTCGAGGGCATCTTCTCCGGCACGCTGGCCTACCTGTTCAACGTGTACGACGGCAAGAAGCCGTTCTCGGACATCGTCAAGGACGCCAAGGCGCGCGGCTACACGGAACCGGATCCGCGCGACGACCTGTCGGGCACGGATTTCGTGCGCAAGGTCATCATCCTCGGGCGCGAGATGGGTCTGAAGCTCGAGATGCAGGACGTGCAGGTGGAGAGCCTGATCCCGCCCGGCCTCGAAAACGGCACCGTCGACGATTTCCTGGCCAAACTACCGCAGTTCGACGGCGCCATGAAGACGCGATTCGATGCGGCGGCATCGCGCGGCAAGGTGCTGCGCTACATGGGCCGTCTGACGGCGGACGGCAAGGCCACCGTGGGCGTGGCGGAGCTCGAACGCACGCACGCGTTCGCCAACATCGCGCTCACCGACAACGTGGTGCGCTATGCCACCCAACGCTACAACACCAACCCGCTCATCGTGCAGGGCCCGGGCGCCGGGCCGGAAGTGACGGCCGCCGGCGTGTTCGCGGACCTGCTGCGCGTCTGCAGCTACCTGGGGGCGCACCTGTGAGCGCGCCGGCTGCAAAGCCCGCGAAGGTCACGGCGTTCGCGCCGGCCTCGGCGGCGAATGTCGCCATCGGCTTCGACATCCTGGGTTTCTCGGTGGACGTACTCGGCGACCGTTGCACGGTCACGCGCACCGAAAAGCCTGGCGTCACCATCTCCGGCTCCTCGGGCGTCGTGAAGGACATCCCGCGCGATCCCGAGCGCAACACCGCCGGCCGCGCGCTGCTCGCCATGCAGGAGACGCTCCAGCCCGGCTTCGGCTTCGATGCCTTCATCGAGAAGGGCATCCCGCTGGGTTCGGGTCTCGGGGGCTCGGCCGCCTCGGCCGTCGCGGCCGTGGTCGCCGCCAATGCGCTGCTCGACAAGCCGCTCAGCAAGATCGAGCTGCTCAAGTTCGCGATGCAGGGCGAGGCCGTGTCCTCCGGCTCGCTGCACGTCGACAACATCTCGCCGAGCCTGTTCGGCGGGCTGGTGCTCACCGTCGGCATCGACAATCCGCGCATCAAGCAGATCCCGGTGCCGAACGGCATCCGCGCGATTCTCGTGCATCCGCACCTGTTCCTGTCGACCAAGGCCGCGCGCGGCATCCTGAAGAAAGAAGTGCAGATGTCGGATTTCATCTGGCAGACGGCGAATCTCGCGGGCTTCATCTCCGGCTGCTACACCAATGACCTCGACGTGATCCGCGCCTCGTTCGAGGACGTGATCATCGAAAAGCAGCGCTCGCAGCTCATTCCGGGCTTCGACGCGGTGCGCGCAGGTGCCATGCAAAGCGGCGCGCTCGGCTGCACGATCTCGGGCGCGGGCCCGACGATGTTCGCCTGGTCGCTGGATGCCGATGCGCCGCGGGTGCGCGCTGCGATGGTCGCGGCCTTCCAGGCGGCCGGGAAGGCCACGGATGCGTGGATCGTGCCCATCTCCTCGACCGGCGCGCACGTCGTCGTCTGAGCCGATGAAGTACGTCAGTACCCGCGGGCAGTCGCCCGCCGTCACCTTCGGCGCCGCCATCACGCAGGGTCTCGCGCCCGATGGCGGCCTGTACATGCCGGAGCAGTGGCCGACGATTCCGCTGGCTGCCTTCGATGGCGCGAACACGCTGCCCGAAGTCGCGGCCGTGATGTTGCGGCCGTTCGTCGCGGGCGATGCGATCGCGGATGAGATCCCCGCGATCGTGCGCGAGGCGTTCGATTTCCCGGCGCCGCTGAATGCCGTCGATGGCGACAAGCTGTCGGTGCTCGAGCTGTTCCATGGGCCGACGGCGGCCTTCAAGGATTTCGGGGCGCGGTTCCTCGCGGCCTGCCTGCACAGGCTGCGCGCGAACACGGCACGACCGCTCAATATCCTGGTGGCCACCTCGGGCGACACGGGCGGCGCGGTGGCCGCGGCGTTCCACCGGCGGCCTGGCGTCGTCGTCTCGGTGCTGTTCCCCAGGGGCCAGGTGTCCCCGACCCAGGAGCGCCAGCTCACCTGCTGGGGCGACAACGTGCATTCCTTCCGGGTGTCCGGCAGCTTCGATGACTGCCAGCGCCTGGTGAAGGAGGCCTTCGTGGACCCGGGTCTCAAGGCCCGATTCGAGTTGTCTTCGGCCAACAGCATCAATCTCGGGCGGCTGCTGCCCCAGGCCGTGTACTACGCGGCCACCAGCCTCGCGGTGTACCGCCGGCATGGCGTGGCGCCTAACTTCATCATCCCGAGCGGCAACCTCGGCAACTCGGTGGCCTGCGTCTGGGCGCGCCGCATCGGGCTGCCCATCGGGAGCATCGTGCTGGCGCACAACGCGAATCGTACCGTGCCCGATTTCCTGAAGAGCGGCGATTGGCGGCCCCGCCCGAGCGTCCCCACGCTGGCGTCGGCCATGGACGTGGGCGCGCCGAGCAACATGGAGCGGCTGCGCGCGCTGTTCGCCGACATCGACGCCGTGCGTGGCGCGGTGCGGGCCGAAAGCGTTTCCGATGCCGAGATCGAGGCGCGCATCAAGGCCGATTTCCACAAATACGGAAAAGTCTGGTGCCCACATACGGCCACGGCGGCCGAAGTGTATGCGCGCATGAGCCCGGCCGAGCGCGCGGATTCGCAATGGATCCTGGTCTCGACCGCGCATCCGGCGAAATTTCGCGAAATCGTGGAGCCGCTCATAGGGCGGCGAATCGAAATTCCGGATTCCCTTGCTAAACTGTTCTCGCGACCCGTGTCCGCGTCCGACCTCGAGCCCCGGTTGGCCGCGCTCAGCGAGGCGCTCAATAGAACAGTGAGCAAAGATTGAATCCCCCGTTCGGCCTCACCCAGATCCAGTTCGCCATGATCGTGCTCGGCGCCGCGGCCGTGGCGCTGCTCGGTTTCTTTGGCGGCCGCGCCTGGATGCTGCGCCGGCGTGACGCGCGCCGAGTCGCGCGCCTGACCAGCGGTGCCGCGGATTTCCTGCGCAACGTGCTGGTGCCGGACGGCAACGGCGGCGACTACCACCTGGACTTCGTGCTGCTGACCAGCCGGGGCGTGGTCATCATCGACATGCGCGACATGGTCGGCAACGTGTTCGGCGGCGACCAGATGACCGACTGGACGCTGATGGACGGGCCGCGCCGCCGCACCTTCGCGAATCCCCAGTCGGGTCTCTACGACCGCATCGCCAGCGTCAAGGCCATCGCCAACGATCTGCCCGTGGAAGGGCGCATCGTGTTCACCCGGCGCGCAAAATTTCCCAAGGGCCTGCCGCGTTTCACCGTCATGCTCGAATCCGTGGCCGCGGAGTTCCCCAGGCTGGGCGCCGCCGAGCTCGACGTCGCCGTGTCGAAATATCGACCCGGCTGGCAGCGCATCAAGGAAGCCTGCAAGCCCAGCCCCCACTTCCGCTCCACCCCCATCGCCGTGGCGTAATGGGGACATTCCCCGTTTCCTAGCAAAAGGGGACAGGCTTGCGCCTGGAAAGAGCGCCGAGGGGGGGCTCAGGATCCAGCGGAATGCACCGCGCTCGTTCACTTCCAATCGACCATGCCGTCCAGTCTCTGTCGAGCTCGCGTGCTAGTGAACGCGTGAGCGCCTACCACCGCTCGCCCGTGCTTCAACTTTGGGGTCTGTCCCCGTTTGCTAGGAAACGGGGAATGTCCCCATTAACGCCGGGCTTCGAACACGAGGTTCACCGGTGACTGCATCGCGCGCCGGAAGCGCCCGAATCCCGCGCCCATGACCACCGACCTGAGGCGCGCTTCGCCGGCCTGCGCGCCGAGCGCGAGGCCGACTTCCTGTGACAGCGAGCAGGGCGTGCACATCAGCGTCGAGCCGGCGTAGTACGCGCGGCCGATCGGGTTCAGGTTCTCCTCGATGCGATCCCCCGCATAGGGCTCGACGATCATCCAGGTTCCGCCCGAGGCGAGCGTGCTCAGGATGTGCCGCGCGGCGCCGGCCGGATCGCCGAGATCGTGCAGCGCGTCGAACATGGTGATGAAGTCGAAGCCGACGCCGGCATAGTCCTTGGCACTGCCCACCTCGAAGGTGCAGCGCTCGGCGACCCCGGCCTCGCGCGCCCGCTCGCGCGCCACTTCGATCGAATCCTCGTGCAGGTCATACCCCACGAAGCGCGATTTCGGATAGGCCTTGGCCATGAGAATCGTGGAGTGGCCATGACCACACCCCACGTCCGCCACGCGGATCCCGGCATTCAACCGCGCCTCGATGCCGTCGAGGGAGGGAATCCAGCTCTGCACCAGGTTGCCGATGTAGCCCGCCCGGTAGAACCGCCCGCAGCCATGGAACACGCCGTGATCGTGCTCGTGCCAGCCGATGCCTTTGCCGCTGAGGAACGCGTCCTTCAACCGGTCCTTGATACGTCCTGCGGAGAGGGTGATCTGAAACCCACCGACGATGAAGGCGGGACTGTCCTCGTGTGCGAACAACATGGCCTGTTCGGCTGTCATTCGATACTTGCCGCTGTCGGCGAGATACTGCACGTACCCCGAGGCCGCGTGGGCATTCAGCCATTCGCGGATGTAGCGCTCGCTGGTGTTCGTGCGGCGCGCCAGCTCCGCCGAGGTCAGCGGCCCATGCTCGGCCAGTGCACGATACAGCCCGAGCTCGTCGCCGATCAGCACCAGGGGCGCCAGCGACACGGCGCCCATGTCGCCGATGGCGCGGCCTAACAGTTCGTGCAGGGTCTTTTCGTTGATACTCGATTGCATGATGTGCTCCGGGTTGCGAAGCGCGATCATGCAGCAGCGGTGCGGGCGGCGACTTTGCCGCACCGCCGGATGTCTTGACCGGAATACCTGAGGATTTTCCGATGGATGCGCTTTCCGAACTACTGCGGGTTGTGAAGCTTTCCGGCGCGCTGTTCCACCACGCGCGCTGCTCGGCGCCGTGGTGCCTGAACTCACCGTGCTCCGCGTTGTTCCTGCCTTACGTGGCGCCGCACGCCTCGCATTGCATCGAGTTCCATCACATCAGCGCGGGTCGTGCCTACGTGCGCGTCGGCACGGAGACCACGCCGCTCGAGGCCGGCGACGTGGTCATGATCCCGCACGGCGATGCGCACCAGATGGGCTGGGGCACGGGAGCCCGGCCGCTCGACGGCGAGGCCGCGTTGCCCGAGCTGATGTCGGGCCAGCTTCACCTCGCCGAGTACGGGGGCGGTGGCGAGGAGGCGGGCCTGGTCTGCGGCTATCTCGCCTGCGACGCCGAACTCATCAAGCCCGTGTTGACCGGCCTGCCGCGCGTGCTGCGCGTGAACCTGCGCGCCGACGAGTCCGGTGCATGGTTCGAGAACACGCTGAACCACGCCGTCGAACAGGCCGCGCTGGCGCGGCCCGGCAGCGAGGTGTTCCTCGCGCACCTGGCCGAAGCCTTGTTTGCCGACGTGCTGCGGCGATATCTCGCATCGTTGCCCGAAGACCGCACGGGCTGGCTGGCCGCGGCGGGCGAGCCGGCGGTCGGGCGCGCGCTCGCCGCCTTGCATCGGCATCCCGCGCACGACTGGACGCTCGAGGAGCTGGCGCGGCAGGTGGGGGTTTCGCGCTCGGTGCTCACCGAGCGCTTCACGCGCTATCTCGGCGTCGCGCCGATGAGCTACCTGACCGAGTGGCGCCTCGAGCTCGGCGCCGAATGCCTGCGCAACACCAGTCGCAGCGTGCAGAGCGTGGCGCTGGAAGCCGGCTACGAATCCGAGGCGGCGTTCAACCGCGCATTCAAGCGGCGCTTCGGCGTGCCGCCGGCGAGATATCGGCGCGACTGGCGGGAACGCGAGCGTTCTGTTCCGCGTGTTACATGAAAGTCAGTCGAGCGAAGGTATGGAACCAGGTGCTCGAGATCGACCTGCTGGTGCGGTTGAGCGTGATCTCCGCGAGCCACGTGGCGCCATTGCGCGGCGAGCTGCTCCACGCGATCGGCGGCCTCTCCTGAGGGGGCTTCAGAGCTTCAGGATCCAGCGCTTGCGATGGCAGACGAGCAGGATCGCCAGCAGCACCGCCAGGCCGAAGAGCCCGAACAGCAGCGAGGCCGCGCGCGGTTCCATGAAGTTCGAGAACCACGCCTGACCCGCGGCGCGCAGCGACAACGGCGGCGAGCCGATGAACTCATGGTCGATGAGCGGCGCGATCAGGAAGCACAGGATGTAGGCGAGCAGCGGGTTCTCGCCGAAGATGCGCGCCGGCGCGAACACCGGCCGCACCCCCGGCGCCTGCGATACCGGCATCAGCAGGCCTAACAAGGCCAGCGAGAAGCCGCTGCTGAACAGCGCGAACGTGCTGGTCCAGATGTTCTTGATCAGCGGGCAGAAGCCCTTGAGCGCGAGCGCCGCCGCCATCATGACGGCGCCGACGACGATGCCGGTGAGCGCCGGGAAGCCGAATCGTCCGCGCGCATACGCGATGCCCACCAGCGCGCCGAACAGCACGTTGAAGCAGGAGGGCCAGGTCGAGAGGATGCCCTCGGGATCGAAGACGACTTTGCCGTCCACCGGCCAGTAGGGAAAGAAGTGCTGCACGCCGATGACGGCACGATCGACATACGGCGGCCAGCTTCCCACCGGATCGAAGCGCGGCGCGCCGAAGCCCGGCACCGGGATGAAGTACAACAACACCCAGTAGCTCGCCAGCACCACCAGCGCGGCGATGGCGATCGGCCGCGCGCTCAGCCTGAAATCCGGCCGGCGTCGCGCCGTCCACACCATGAAGATGCCGGCGAGGCCATAGCACAGGCCGATGCGCTGCAGGACTCCGGGAATACGCACGGTCGCGAAATCGAACTTGGGATACAGGTTCAGGAAGAAGCCGATGGCCACCAGCAGCAGGCTGCGCCAGAACACATGGCTCATGAGTGCCGAGGCGCTGGCACCGCGCGCGGCGCGCCGTTCGAAGGACAGCGGCACCGCGACGCCGATGCAGAACAGGAAGGCGGGCGCCACCATGTCGATCAGCGTGCCGCCTTCCCACTTCGCGTGCACCAGGAAGCCGTAGTTGAACTCCCAGGACCCGGGGCTGAGGTTCAACAGCATCAACATGATCGTGAGGCCGCGAAACACGTCGAGCGCGTCCCAGCGCGCGTTTGAATTCACCATCGGACTCCTCAGCTCGGCAGCCGGAACAACCGGCGCGTGTTGTCGGTGGCCGTCCTGGCGAGGGTTTCCAAGGATTCGCCACGCGCCGCCGCCACCGCGGCCGCCACGTGTGGCAGGAAGTGTGGCTCATTTCGGCGCGACTTGGGCGCCGGTTTCAGGTCCCGCGGCAGCAGGTACGGCGCATCGGTCTCGAGCAGCAGGCGCCCGGCCGGAATGCCCCTGACCACCTGGCGCAGATGCAGCCCGCGCCGCTCGTCGCAGATCCAGCCCGTGATGCCGATGTGCAGGCCGAGCTCCAGATACGCGTCGCGCTCCTTTTCGCCGGCCGTGAAGCAGTGTGCGACGCCGCCCGCGAGCCGCGGCGCGTACTCGCGCAGGATGGCGAGGAAGTCCTCGTGCGCATCGCGCTGATGCAGGAACACGGGCTTGCCCGTCTCGACGGCGATCTCGAGCTGCCAGCCGAAGGCGCGACGCTGCAGGTCGCGCGGAGAAAAATCGCGGAAATAGTCGAGGCCGCATTCGCCGGCCGCGACCACCGCAGGATCGCACGCCATCTCCCGCAGCACCGGCAAGGCTTCGCGTGTCAGGTCCGCCGCGTGGTGCGGATGAACTCCGGCCGTCGCGAACAAACGACCCGGATGCGCCTGCGCGAGCTCGATGGCCTTGCGCGTGCCGTCTTCGCTCGCACCGGTGACGATCATCTGCCGCACGCCGGCGGCGGCGGCACGCTGCATCACCGCGTCGCGGTCGGCGTCGAAGCTGTCGTGCGCGAGGTTGACGCCGATGTCGATGAATTCCACGGCGCGGATTCTAGCCGGCCACTAACTACGTCGTGGCGGCGCGCTGTCGAATGAAGCGTCCGTCATTCGACTATCAGGCGGGCCGCATGACAGATGACAGGTGTTCACCTCCAGGAATTCCTTTACTCTTTGCGCCTGCCCGAAAACGGGCGAGCAATGCGACGGGGTAATCCGTAGCGTATTCAGGGACTTGGAGAACATGCCTCTCGATTCAGATTCACTCGGCTCTCTGCGCATCGATCGCTCCGCGCCGGCCCCTGGCGGAGGGGGAAAGCGATACATCTATATTTCCGTCGCCGTGGTGCTGGTGGCCGCCGTGGGTCTTGGCCTGTGGCTGTGGCTCGGCGGCAAGACCATCGAAGTGAACACCGTGACCGCGCAGACCGAGAGCAGCGGCCAGAGTCTCGGCAATTCCGTGTTGAATGCTTCCGGCTACGTGGTCGCGCGTCGCATGGCGACGGTGTCGGCCAAGGTCACCGGCAAGATCCAGGAGATCTACGTCGAAGAAGGCATGGCGGTGAAGAAGGACCAGGTGCTGGCGCGCCTCGATCCGGTGAACATCCAGACCGTGTTGACGATGGCTGAACGCGAGCTGGAAGCCTCGCGGCGCAATCTCGCCGAAACCGAAGTGCGCCTCGCCGATGCGCGCCGTACGCTGGCGCGCAATGAAGAGCTGGTGAAGCAGAAGCTCATCAGCGAGGCGGCGCTCGATACCTCGCGCGCCGACGTGAACGCGCTCGCGGCGCGGCTCGAGGCGGCCAAGGCGCAGGTGAAGGTCTCCGAGAGCCAGGTCGCCATGCGCAAGATCGACTACGACGACCTGCAGGTGCGCGCACCGTTCGCGGGCGTGGTCATCTCCAAGGACGCACAGCCCGGCGAGATCGTCTCGCCGATGTCGGCGGGCGGCGGCTTCACCCGTACCGGCATCGCCACCATCGTCGACATGGACTCGCGCGAGATCGAAGTGGACGTCAACGAGGCGTACATCAATCGCGTCAAGCCGAACCAGCGCGTCGAGGCGACGCTCGATGCCTATCCGGACCAGTCGCTGGAAGCGCACGTCATCAACATCGTGCCCACCGCGGACCGCACCAAGGCGACGGTGCGCGTGCGCATCGGCTTCGACAAGCTCGAGCCGCAGATCCTGCCGGACATGGGCATCAAGGTGCGCTTCCTCGACGATCAGCCGGTGCAGGCGGCGAGCCCGTCGCAGGGTCCGCGCATCCGCGTGCCGACGGTCGCGATCCAGCGCGAGGGCGCGGACGCCTTCGTCTGGATCGTCAACGACGGCCGCGTGGAGCGCCGCGCGGTGACGCTCGGTCCCGAGAGCGAGGGCAATACCGAGGTGCTGGCGGGCGTGAACTCGGGCGAGGAACTGGTTTCGCCGGTGGTGGCGGGTCTCGAAGACGGCGGCAAGGTCAAGCTCGCCGAAGGCAATAGTTAGTCAACGCAGAGGGACAGAACATGGCGGCCGTGGAACAGAACAAGTCCGATCCGATCGTCGCGCGCCTGCGCGGCGTCGCCAAGCAATACCAGCGCGGCAGCGAAATCGTGCCGGTGCTGGAGAAGCTGGATCTCGACCTGCCGCGCGGCGATTTCGTCGCGCTGATGGGCCCGTCGGGCTCGGGCAAGACCACGTTGCTGAACCTGCTCGGCGGCCTGGACCGTCCGACCACCGGCAGCATCGAAGTCGAGGGCCTGGCCATCGACCGTCTTTCCGACGGCGCGCTCGGCCGCTGGCGTGCCGACAACGTCGGTTTCGTGTTCCAGATGTACAACCTGCTGCCGGTGCTGACTGCCGAGCGCAACGTCGAACTGCCGTTGCTGCTGACCCGGCTCGGCAAGGCGGACCGGCTCAAGCGTGTGCACACGGCCCTGTCCCTCGTGGGCCTGGCGGATCGCATGAAGCACAAGCCCAAGGAGCTGTCGGGCGGCCAGGAGCAGCGCGTCGGCATCGCGCGCGCCATCGTGACCGACCCGACGCTGCTCTTGTGCGACGAGCCCACGGGCGACCTCGACCGCAAGTCCGGTGACGAGATCCTGGACCTGCTGCAGGCGCTCAACAAGCAACATGGCAAGACCATCGTCATGGTCACGCACGATCCGCGCGCCGCGGAGCGCGCCAATCGCACCCTGCACCTTGAGAAGGGCCGCCTGGAGCGGGAGACCAGCTGATGCTTCGCTGGTTGCCGCTGGTGTGGGCGAACCTGAGGCGCCGCAAGATGCGCTTCGCGTTCACGCTCATATCGATTCTGTTGGCCTTTCTGATGTTCGGCATGCTCGACGCGTTGCGCACCAGCCTGTCGCAGGCCGTGAACCTGGCTGGCGCGGACCGCTTGATGTGCATGAGCAAGGTGAACATCACGGTGTCGTTGCCACGCGGATACTACGAGAAGGTGAAGGCCGTGCCGGGCGTGCGCGCGGTGGTGCCGTTCAACTGGTTCGGCGGGCTGTACAAGGACAGCCGGCAACAGCTGCAGGTGCTGGCGACCGACCCCGAGCAGATCGTCGCGGTCTATCCGGAGCTCAAGGTCAAACCGGAGGATTTCGAGCGCTGGACGCACGACCGCCAGGGCGTGATCGTCGGACCGACGCTCGCCAACAACTTCGGCTGGAAGGTCGGCGACCGGATTCCGCTGCGTTCGGACATCTGGCGCAAGGCCGATGGCGGCGACACCTGGGAATTCAACATCGATGGCATCTATGACGCGAGCGGCACGGGCGTCGACAAGGCGACGGTGTACTTCCACTACGACTACTTCAACGAATCACTGCAGTACGGCAAGGATCAGGTCGGCTGGATGGTGGTCAGGGTCGCCAATCCCGACCAATCCGACGCGCTGGCCGCGCGCGTGGATGCGATGTTCGCGAATTCTCCCTTCGAGACCAAGACTTCGACGGAACGGGTGATGATCAAGCAGTTCCTCGACCAGGTGGGCAACATCGGGCTGATCCTGGTCTCGGTCACGACGGCGGTGTTCTTCACGATGCTGCTCGTGACCGCGAACACCATGGCGCAGTCGGTCAGCGAGCGCACCAACGAGATCGGCGTGCTGAAGACGCTGGGATTCAGCGGTCGCTCGATTCTCGCGCTGGTGCTGCTCGAGTCGCTGTCACTCACCTTCGCGGGAGGACTGGTCGGCCTGGGACTCGCCTGGCTGTTCGCGGGCGGTGTCGGCGAATCCATCAAGGATTACTTCCCGGTGTTCAGGCTGGACACGGGCACGTTCATTGCCGGCATCACGCTGATGCTGGCGTTCGGCATCGTGACCGGCCTGTGGCCCGCGCTGACCGCCATGCGCCTGAAGATCGTCGACGCACTGCGGCGCGTCTGAAGCATTCATCGGGGGGATCACGCATGTTCCGCTGGCTGCCGATCGTCTGGGCGAATCTCAAGCGGCGCAAACTGCGCCTGGCGTTCACCTTCATCTCCATCCTGCTGGCATTCCTGATGTTCGGCATGCTCGATGCGCTGCGCACCAGCCTCGCCGGCGTGGTGAACGTCGTCGGCGCGGACCGCGTGCTGGTGCAGAGCAAGGTCAACATGATCGTGCCGCTGCCGCGGGCGTACTACGAGAAGATCCGCGCCACGCCCGGCGTGAAGGCCGCGGCCTCGTTCAACTGGTTCGGCGGCATGTACAAGGATGCGAAGCGACCGATCCAGATGCAGGCCACGGACCCGGACGAGTTCCTCAAGGTGTACCCCGAGATCAAGCTCAAGCCCGAGGAGATCGCCGCCTGGAAGCAGAACCGGCAGGGCATGATCGTGGGCACGCTGCTGGCGCAGGCCAACGGCTGGAAGGTGGGTGACCGCATTCCGATCCGTTCGCAGATCTGGCGCAAGCTCGACGGCTCGGACACCTGGCAGTTCGACATCGTCGGCATCTACGACGTCGACGGCGGCGGCGTGAACAAGGCCAGCGCCTTCTTCCAGTACGACTACTTCAACGAGTCGCTGCAGTTCGGCAAGGACATGTCGGGCATGATCGCGGTGCGCGTCGACGATGCGAAGCAGGCGGGCGCCGTCGCGGCGCGCATCGATGCGCAGTTCGAGAACTCGCCCAACGAAACCAAGACCGCGACCGAGCGCGAATTCGTCAAGCGATTGCTCGAGCAGGTGGGCGACATCGGGTCGATCCTCGTGTCGGTGACCGCAGCGGTGTTCTTCACCATGCTGCTGGTCACCGCGAACACCATGGCGCAGTCGGTCAGCGAGCGCACCAACGAGATCGGCGTGCTGAAGACGCTCGGCTTCGGCGGGCGCACCATCCTCTCGCTGGTGCTGCTCGAGTCGTTGTTCCTCACGCTCACCGGCGGCATCGTCGGGCTGGGACTCGCGTGGCTGCTGGCGCGCGGCGTGGGCGTGGCCATCAAGGACTATTTCCCGTCGTTCCACATCGGCGTGGCGACGATGATCATGGGCGTGTCGCTGATGCTGGCCTTCGGCCTCGTCACCGGCGCCTGGCCGGCGCTGACCGCGATGCGCCTGAAGATCGTCGACGCGCTGCGGCGTGTCTGACCCGGAGTAACAATGGCAAATCCATTCGCACAAATCGCAGCCGTCACCGGCATGAACCTGCGGAACATCCCGCAGCGCTGGTCTTCGTCACTGGTCGCGGTGCTCGGCATCGGCGGCGTCACGCTGGTGCTGATCGCGTTGCTGTCGATCGCCGCGGGCTTCCAGGCGGCGCTCGAGGGCAGCGGCTCCGAAGACGTGGCCATCATCATGCGCGCCGGCTCGACCAATGAACTGTCCGGCGGCTTCGGCACGGACACCGTGACCGTGGTGGAGGATGCGCCGGGCATCAAGAAGGCGGTCGCGGGCAAGAACGTCGATCCGGGCCTGGTGGGCAAGCCCATCCTCTCGCCCGAGCTCTACGTGCTGGTGGACGGCAAGATGAAGGGCAAGGACGCGAGCACGAACCTGCCGCTGCGCGGGGTGAGCCCGATGGCACCGCTGGTGCGCAAGAGTTTCGAGCTCGTCGAGGGCCGCATGTTCAAGGAGGGTACCAACGAAGTCATCGTGGGCGACGGCGTCGTGAAGAGCTACGACGGCCTCGACGTGGGCAAGACCGTGCGCTGGGGCGGCGGCAACTGGACCGTGGTCGGGCGCTTCACGGACAAGCAGGGCATCGCCGAATCGGAAGTCTGGGGCGACACGCGCGTGGTGCAGCAGGCCTGGCGGCGCGGCAACAGCTTCCAGTCGATCCGCGTGAAGCTCCAGAGCGCGGCCGCGCTGAAGACGCTCAAGGATGCGCTGACCAAGGACCCGCGGGTGCGAGTCGACGTGAAGTCCGAGCGCGAGTTCTACGTCGATCAGCAGAAGCTCATGTCCACCATCATCAACTACGTGGGCTGGACGCTGGCCGTGATGATGGGCGTCGCGGCCCTGTTTGCCGCGTTGAACACGCTCTACAACGCGGTCGCGAGCCGCGTGCGCGAGATCGCGACGCTGCGCGCGCTGGGGTTCGGCGGATTCCCGGTGGTGGTCTCGGTGCTCGTGGAGGCCATGATCCTCGGCGCAATCGGCGGGCTCATCGGCGGCGTGCTGGCGCTGCTGTTCCTGAACGGCATGCACAGTTCCACCATGAACTGGGCATCGTTCAGCCAGATGACGTTCGCCTTCACGGTGACGCCGCAGTTGATGGTCACCGGCATCATTTATGGGCTCATTCTCTGCTTCATCGCTGGCATACTCCCCGGCATCCGGGCGGCACGGCTGCCCATCACGTCGGGCTTGCGCGAGTTGTGAAGAACGGACGGGGAAGGATTCTCGGCATCGGTGTCGTCGCGTGGGCCGCAGGGTCGATCCCTGCGGCGATGGGCCAACCCATGCCGACCGATTGGTCGGACATCGAAGGCCGCATCCAGTACGCCTATTACACGGATGATGCGCGCGCGCTGCACAGCGTCCTGAGCTCGCTGAATCCCAAGCCCGTGGAGGGCGAGGAGGCGGCGATTCCGGCGGAACTCGCGCCGCGTTCGTATTTCCGGGCACTGGCTCACTACCGCTTGGCGCAGGTGCTGACCGCCGGCAAGAAGTCGCAGGCGCGTCACGCCATCGATGACTGCGGCGATGAGGTCGACAAGGCGATCGAAGCCCTGCCCAAGGTGCCGATCGGCCTCGATGAGACTCCCGAGGCGCGTCATCAGCGCGCCGAAGCCTATGCGCTCGGTACGGCCTGCACGCTCGCGGGACGGGAGATGAGCTCCATTCCATTCGGCGGCGGCCGGATTGGTTCGCGCATCGAAGAGGCGGTGAAGCTCGAGCCGAAGAATCCGCGCGTGCGCCTGGTCGAGGCGTTGGCCGCATTCGATCGCGCGGGCAAGGACGCGGCAGCACGCGCGGCTGCCGTGCAGATGCTGCGCGCCGTCACCGAGATGTTCGAAGCAGCGCGCACCGGCGCGTCGACGACGCCGGAATGGGGCGCCGCCGAGGCGTACGCGTTTCTCGGCCGCGCGCTGTTCGACCAGCGCGACGTGGTGGGCGCGCGCGAGGCGCTGGAGCGCGCCCTGCTGATCGCGCCCGACTACGGATTCGCGCGCCGGGTGATGGCGCAGATCACACGCTAGCGGGGCCGCAAAGCAGATCCCATCCATGGCCTACCCGAGTCTGTTTGCCCCGCTCGATCTCGGGTTCACGC
>DASTRL010000079.1:0-5712 GCA_035761265.1 Steroidobacteraceae bacterium | reverse complement strand
GAATCGAGATGGTCGCGCCCGATGACGATGGGCGCCTTGAGCTCACCGCGCGCCACCATCTCGTTGAAGGCGAGGCCGAGCCGGTGTCGATCACCAAGGCCCAACCAGCAGATGCGTGCCGGCAGTCCCTGAAACTGGATGCGCGCTTTCGCCATCTCCAGCCAGTGATGCAGGTGCGTGTCATCAGGCAGCAGTTCCTTCACCTTGGCGTCGGTCTTCGCGATGTCCTCGGGATCACCCGACAACGCCACCCAGCGGAACGGCCCGATGCCGCGGCAGAACAGCGGCCGGATGTAGGCGGGCACGAAGCCGGGAAAGTCGAAGGCATGCTTCACGCCTTCCTCGAGCGCCATCTGCCGGATGTTGTTGCCATAGTCGACGGTGGGCACGCCGGCCTCGTGGAAATCCAGCATGGCCTGCACGTGCACGGCCATGGACATGCGCGCCGCCTTGGCGGTGCTTTCCGGAAAGTTCGCGCGCCGCTCGAACCATTGCTCCACGGTCCAGCCGGCGGGTAGATAGCCGTTCACCGGATCGTGCGCCGAGGTCTGGTCGGTGAGCAGGTCGGGGCGCACGCCGCGCGCGAACAGCGCGGGCAGGATCTCCGCGGCATTGCCCAGCAAACCCACGGAGACCGGCTTGCGATTCTGGCACGATCGGTCGATCAGCCGCAGAGCCTCATCGAGCCGGTCAGTGCCGTGATCGAGGTACCCCGACTTCAGGCGCATGTCGATGCGCGAGCGCTGGCACTCGATGGCGAGGCAGGAGGCGCCGGCCATCACCGCCGCCAGCGGCTGCGCGCCGCCCATGCCGCCGAGGCCCGCCGTGAGCAGCCAGCGGCCGGCGAGATCGCCGCCGTAGTGCTGGCGCCCCATCTCGACGAAGGTTTCGTAGGTGCCCTGCACGATGCCCTGCGAGCCGATGTAGATCCACGAGCCCGCCGTCATCTGGCCGAACATCATGAGCCCCTTGCGATCGAGCTCGTTGAAGTGCTCCCAGGTGCTCCAGCGTGGCACGAGATTGGAATTGGCGATCAGCACGCGCGGCGCGTCCGCGTGTGTCTGGAACACGCCGACCGGCTTGCCCGACTGCACCAGCAGCGTCTGGTCGGCTTCCAGTCGCTTCAGCGTGGCGACGATGGCGTCGAAGCTCTCCCAGTTGCGCGCCGCACGGCCGATGCCGCCGTACACCACCAGATCCTCGGGGCGCTCGGCCACGGCCGGGTCCAGGTTGTTCATCAGCATGCGCAGCGGCGCCTCGGTCAGCCAACTGCGCGCGGTGATGCCCGTGCCCCTCGGCGCACGGATGATCCGGCTGCCATCACTACGGTTCATGCGACACTCCGGCGCGCCTGCGCGAATTCGATGCAGGCGCCGAGGATATCGCGCAATGCCACGCGCAGCCGCGCCGCGAGCACGTCATCGAGCGGCACCGGCCAGTTGTCCTTGTTCAAGGGGCCTTGCGGCTCATGCAGGTAGCCGCGCATGGCGAGCTCCATCTGCAGCGCATGGATGCCGACGCCCGGATTGCCACAGCGACGCGTGATCCATCCGCCACGGAACCGGCCATTCGTCACGCGCGTGAATCCCGACGCATCGCAGATCGCCTCGATGGCCTGCGTGAGCAGCGGATCGCAGGTGACGCCATTGTTGGTGCCGATGTTGAACTGCGGCAGCTCGCCTTCGAAGAGGCGCGGCATGCGCGAGCGGATCGAATGCGCGTCGTACACGACGACGCAGCCGAACTCCGCGCGCTTGCGCTCCGCCTCGAAGGCGAGCGCCTGGTGGTAGGGATCGAAGTATTCCGCGCGCCGGCGCAGCACCTCCGCCGGCCCGGGCTCGCTGCCGGACTTGTACAAGGGCTCACCGTCGAAGGTCTCCATGGGGCACAGACCGGTGGTGACCTGGCCCGGGTACAGCGAAGCGCCGGAAGGATCTCGATTCACGTCGATGACGGTGCGCGACAGCGCCGTGCGCACGGTCGTCGCGCCCATCTCGTGCGCGAAGTCATAGAGCACGTCCACCCACAGGTCCGTGTCCTTGCGCGACAGCCAGGGAGAAACCAGTTGGGATTCGATCGACTCGGGAATCTCCGTGCCGGTGTGCGGAAAGCTCACCACCAGCGGCGCATCGCCGTGATGCACCGACAGCCACTCGCGATGCGCGGGTACGTTCATGCGCCCCTCCAGATGCGCGCGTGCAGCGGATTGAAACCCATGCGATAGACCAGCTCGGCCGGCCGTTCGATGTTCCAGATGGCGAGATCGCAGCGCTTGCCGGCTTCCAGGGATCCGGTGACGTCCAGCAGGCCCAATGCCTGCGCGGCGGCGCGCGTCACGCCGATCAGGCACTCATCCACGGTCATGTGAAACAAGGTCGCGGCGAAATTCATCGTCATCAGCAGCGATGTCAGGGGAGAAGTGCCGGGATTGCTGTCGGTGGCGATCGCCATGGCAATTCCCGCGGCGCGCAGCGCGCCGATGGGCGGAACCTGCGTGTCGCGCAGGAAATAGAAGGCGCCGGGAAGCAGCACCGCCGCGGTGCCCGCGGCGGCCATCGCGCGCACCCCCGCCTCGTCGAGATGCTCCAGGTGATCGGCGGACAGGGCGCGGAACGCCGCGGCGGTTTCCGCGCCGCGCGAGTTCGACAGCTGCTCGGCGTGAAGCTTGACGCGCAGGCCCGCCAGCGTCGCCGCGTTGAACACGCGCCTGGTCTGCTCGCGCGTGAAGCCGATGCGCTCGCAGAAGGCGTCGACGGCATCGACCAGTCCTTCGGCGGCCAGCGCCGGCAGCATGCGACCGGACACTTCGGTGATGTACTCGTCTGCGCGGCCGGCGAACTCCGGCGGCAGCGCGTGGGCACCGAGGAACGTGGTGCGCACGGTCACGGCGCGCTCTTTTTCCAGCGCGCGCGCGGCCCGCAGTTGTTTGCGCTCGTGCTCCAGCGCCAGGCCATAGCCGGACTTGATCTCGATGGTCGTCACGCCCTCGGCGAGCAGCGCGTCGAGGCGCGGCAACGCGGCGGCAACGAGTTGCGCTTCGCTGGCGGCCCGCGTGGCCTGCACGGTCGAGAGGATGCCGCCGCCGGATCTGGCGATCTCTTCGTAGGAGACGCCATTCAATCGCTGCTCGAATTCGTGGGCGCGATCGCCCGCGTACACCAGGTGGGTGTGGCAGTCGATGAGTCCGGGCGTGATCCAGCGGCCCTGGCAGTCGACGATCTCCAGCGCATCGAGCGCGGCCGGCGCGCGTGCGGCGGGCCCCGCGTGGCAGATGAGCCCGTCGCGGCACGCGACGATGCCGTCTTCGATCACGCCCAGGCCTTCGCGCCCGGGCGCCATCGTCGCGAGTCGGGCATTCCGCCAGATCCGGTCACAGCGCATGCCGGGAACCATATAGATGACGGCCGCGCGGTGCCAGAGGTGAAGCCCCGATGCGAGCGCATATACTGCAAGCCCCGGACGCGGCACCACGATGCAAGAAGAAGAGTCAATGGCTATCCACTGCGCGCGCGCGCTGTTGCCGGACGGCTGGGCCAGGGACGTGCGCCTGCGCATCGCGGCGGGGAAGTTCGCGGCGGTCGAGCGTGGCGGTGCGGCGCGCCCCGCGGATGAGCGCGTGGCGGTCATGCTCCCGGGCATGCCCAACGTCCACAGCCACGGGTTCCAGCGCGGTATGGCCGGCCTCACCGAGTATCGCGGGCCGGCGGCGGACAATTTCTGGAGCTGGCGCGAGCTCATGTATCGCTTCGTCGGCCGCATGACGCCGGAGGATCTCGAGGCGGTGACGGCGCTGGCCTTCCTCGACATGCTCGAGGCCGGGTTCACGCGCGTCGGCGAATTCCACTACGTGCATCACGACGTCGAGGGCAGGCCGTATGCGAACGCCGCGGAGATGACGGCGCGCGTGGTCGCGGCCGCGCAGGCGACGGGCATCGCGCTGACGCTGCTGCCCGTGTTCTATGCGCATGCGAATTTCGGCGGCATCGCACCCACGCCCGGCCAGCGGCGTTTCGTGTGCACGGCCGAACAATTCGCGAGCCTGCTCGAGGCCAGCCGCGCGCTGCTGAGGCCGCTCGCCGATGCGCGGCTCGGCGTCGCGCCGCACAGCCTGCGTGCGGTGACGCCGGAGGAATTGCGTGCGGTGGTCGCGATGGCGACGGGACCGGTTCACATCCATGCCGCGGAACAGATCCGCGAAGTGGAGGAGTGCGTCGCATGGTCCGGGATGCGCCCGGTGCAGTGGTTGCTGGAGCACGCGGCTGTCGGCCCGCGCTGGTGCCTGGTGCATGCGACGCACATGACGCCGCATGAGATCACGGGTTTGGCGCGCACGGGTGCGGTCGCGGGGTTCTGCCCGGTCACGGAGGCGAATCTCGGCGACGGCATCGCGCCGGCGGCGCCGTTCATGGCGGCGGGCGGCATCATCGGCATCGGCACGGACTCGAACGTGCGCATCAGCGTGCGCGAGGAGCTGCGGCAGCTCGAATACAGCCAGCGGCTGCGCGATCGGGCGCGCAACGTACTGGCGAGCGGTGCGCAATCCACCGGCCGGACGCTGTACGAAAGTGCGCAGCGCGGCGGCGAGCGCGCGCTGGGTGGCGAGGCTGGGTGCTCTGGCATCGCGGTGGGCGCCGCGGCGGATTGCGTCTCGCTGAATACGGAAGGGCTGCTCGGCGACGATGACACGCTGCTCGACGGTTTCGTGTTCGCCGCGGGCGCGCGGGTCGAGCACGTGTGGCGCGGCGGACGGCGCGTGGTGACGGACGGCGTGCACGAGGCGCGCGAGATCGTGGAGAGCCGTCATCGACGGGTGCTGGGACGGTTGCTGGCCTGAGGGGTGCGGCGGCTGGCGCGATTCACGCACAAGAAGAGGCCGCCTGTTCAGGCGGCCTCCGTGTGGATCGGTCCGCAACCTCTGGATTGCGTCTGTGGATCCACGTGCAGTTCCGGGCACGACGGCCGTTTGAGGGCGCGGCCCGGAGCCTGCGGGCACAGTGTGCACGGCTCGCGAATGTTCACGAATCGGTGAACGTGCCGGATGTCGGGTGCAAAGGTCTGACGGGCTGTGCGCATTTGACGGACAAATGGCGCCGGCCTGGCTGTCCATCGGTTTCCTAACTACAAGCGGATGAAAGCGGTTTCATCGGCGAGGCACTGTCCTGCGGCGGACAGCGAAGACCGCCAGACAGAGCCAGGACATTGAGACGCAGTCGACAGATTGAGCACGAGCCGGGCCGCGGGCGCGCTAGTTAGGCCGATACGACCGGGACCGCGCCACGCGGGGACGGCATTATCCGTCCCAGGAGTGCGGTTCGTCGGAGGCCTGGGAGGGCTCTCGTGTCACACACTGGAAACACGACCACGTCGCAGATGTCGCAGCGCGAACTGGCCCTGCGTTTCCTCCACCGCACCCGCACGGAACTCTCGCAGATGCGGGCCTGCCTGCCCGATTCGCAGCTGCCGATCGAACCGCTGGCGCTGGCGCACCTGGAGCGCATGGCCGGCAAGATCTCGAGCTCCGCGGAGGCTTTCGGATTCCCGGAAATCGGCGTGATCGCGGGTGCGATCGAACTGCTGTCGCAGGTAGCCTTGGGCCGCACGGTGCGCGAGCGCCTGGAGCTGGCCACCCGCCTCGGCGCGCAACTCGCGGCGCTCGAAGTGCACATCGAATACGAGCTCGCCGAACGCGAGATGGCCGTTCACGACGAGCTG
>DASTRL010000078.1:0-2616 GCA_035761265.1 Steroidobacteraceae bacterium | reverse complement strand
GCAGACCGGGCTGCACCAGGCGTCGCTCATGTACCTGGGGCTGGTGCTGTTCTTCATCACCTTCGTGGTGCTGGCGCTGTCCAAGCTGCTGCTGGCGCGCCTGCGCCGCAACGAAGGGGGTAGATCGTGAGCGGAACGGGCGAACGCCTCATTCGCGCGGCCGATGGCGCGCAGGAGCGCGAGCGCCGCTACCGCGTCCGCAAGCGCGTCAACCGCATCGCGCTGGCGCTGTCGCTCGCCGCGATGGTGTTCGGCGTGTTCTGGCTCGTGTGGATCCTGTGGGAGACGCTGCGCCTGGGCGTGGGCGGCCTGACCTGGACCGCGCTCACGCAGAGCACGCCGGCGCCGGACGAGACCGGCGGCCTGCTCAATGCGATCTGGGGCTCGTTGCTGCTCGTGCTGCTGGCCACCTTCGTCGGCACGCCGATCGGCATCATGGCGGGCATCTACCTGGCCGAATACGACCCCAAGGGCTGGCTGGGCGCCAGCACGCGTTTCGTCAACGACATCCTGCTGTCGGCCCCCTCGATCGTGATCGGCCTGTTCGTGTACGCGGTCGTGGTCGCTCGCTACAAGCAGTTCTCGGGCTGGGCCGGCATCGTGGCGCTGGCGCTGATCGTCATCCCGATCGTGATCCGCACCACCGAGAACATGCTGCTGCTGGTGCCGTCCGGCCTGCGCGAGGCCGCCTACGCGCTGGGCGCGCCCAAGTGGAAGGTGATCACGCGCATCACGCTGCGCGCGGCCCGCGCGGGCGTGGTGACGGGCGTGCTGCTGGCCGTGGCGCGCATCTCGGGCGAGACGGCGCCGCTGCTGTTCACGGCGCTCAACAACCAGTTCTTCACCTCGGACCTGAACGGGCCGATCGCCACGCTGCCCGTGACCATCTTCAAGTTCGCGATGAGTCCCTACGAAGGCTGGCAGAAGCTCGCCTGGGCCGGCGTGTTCCTCATCACGATGGCCGTGCTCGGCCTCAACATCCTCGCGCGCGTGTTCACGCGCGCCAAGACCTGACCCATGGACGCCTCCACCCTCGCACCCGAGCGCGTGCGCGCCAAGCTGGCCGTACGCAACCTCAATTTCTACTACGGCAAGTTCCATGCGCTGAAGGACATCAGCCTGGAGATTCCCGAGCACCAGGTGACGGCCTTCATCGGCCCGTCCGGCTGCGGCAAGTCCACGCTGCTGCGCACCTTCAACCGCATGTACGAGCTCTATCCCGACCAGCGCGCCGAGGGCGAGATCCTGCTGGACGGCGAGAACCTGCTCACCTCGAAGAAGGACGTGGCGCTGCTGCGCGCCAAGGTCGGCATGGTGTTCCAGAAGCCCACGCCGTTCCCGATGTCGATCTACGACAACATCGCCTTCGGCGTGCGCCTGTTCGAGAGCCTGGGCGAGGCGGACATGGACGAGCGCGTCGAGTGGGCGCTGCGCAAGGCGGCGCTGTGGAACGAGGTGAAGGACAAGCTCAGGCAGAGCGGCTCCGGCCTCTCCGGCGGCCAGCAGCAGCGGCTGTGCATCGCCCGCGGCATCGCGATCCGGCCCGAGGTGCTGCTGCTGGACGAGCCGTGCTCGGCGCTGGACCCGATCTCCACCGGCAAGATCGAGGAGCTGATCGTGGAGCTGAAGAACGACTACACGGTGGTGATCGTGACGCACAACATGCAGCAGGCCGCGCGCGTGTCCGACTACACCGCCTACATGTACCTCGGGGACCTGGTCGAAGTGGGCGAGACCGAGCAGATCTTCTTCAAGCCCAAGCGGCAGGAGACCGAGGACTACATCACCGGCCGGTTCGGCTGAGGAGCAGCAGCATGGGCGACAAGCATCTTTCCACCCAGTTCGACAGCGAACTCAACACCCTGTCCTCGCGCGTGATGGAGATGGGCGGGCTGGTCGAATCGCAGATCCGCGACGCCATCCACGCGCTCGGGCAGTTCAACGGCGACGTCGCGCGCCAGGTCATGGAGGCCGAATCGCGCGTGAACGCGATGGAGCTGGAGATCGACCGCGAGCTGTCGTCGGTCATCGCGCGGCGGCAACCCACGGCGCGCGACCTGCGCCTGCTGATGGCGATCTCGAAGACCACCGCCAACCTCGAGCGCGTGGGCGACGAGGCCGAGCGCATCGCGCGGATGGTGCAGTCCATCATCGCCAAGAGCGGCGCCGTGCGCACGCTGCCGGCCAGCGAACTGCAGGTGGCGGCGGACCTGGCCTCGGCCGAACTGCGCAAGGCGCTCGACGCCTTCGCGCGGCTCGACACCGTCGCGGCCGTTGCGATCCTGAAGGAGGACGACCAGCTCGATCGCGAGTTCGACGGCTTCGTGCGCAAGCTCATCACCTACATGATGGAGGACCCGCGCACGATCTCCAGCAGCCTCGACCTGCTGTTCGTCGCCAAGGCGATCGAGCGCATCGGCGACCACGCGAAGAACATCGCCGAGTTCATCATCTACGTCGTCAAGGGCGCGGACGTGCGCCACACGACCATGGACCGCATCGAGTCCGCCATCCAGTAGGGCCCGCAGCATGAAGCATGCGCCACGCATCCTCGTGGTGGAAGACGAACCGGCGATCGCGGAGCTGATCGCGGTCAACCTGCGGCACAACGGGCTC
>DASTRL010000077.1:0-2897 GCA_035761265.1 Steroidobacteraceae bacterium | reverse complement strand
CCAGATGAACGAGTACGACTCGGCCAAGATGGCCGATGTGCTCAAGGCATCGCACGGCCTGGAGCTGACCGACAACGAGGCCGAGGCCGACGTCATCCTGGTCAACACCTGCTCGATCCGCGAGAAGGCGCAGGAAAAGGTATTCAGCCAGCTCGGCCGCTGGAAGGAGCACAAGGCCGGCGACAAGCCCGTGCTGATCGGCGTGGCCGGCTGCGTGGCCAGCCAAGAGGGCGAGGCGATCGTCAAGCGCGCGCCGTATGTCGACCTGGTGTTCGGCCCCCAGACCCTGCACCGCCTTCCCGAGCTGATCGAGTCGCGCCGCGCCACCGGCAAGCCGCAGGTGGACATCTCCTTCCCCGAGATCGAGAAGTTCGACCACCTGCCCGAGCCGCGCGCCGAAGGCCCGACCGCCTTCGTCTCGATCATGGAAGGCTGCTCGAAGTACTGCTCCTACTGCGTGGTGCCGTACACCCGCGGCGAGGAGATCAGCCGGCCGTTCGACGACGTGCTCGTCGAGGTGGCCCAGCTCGCCGAACAGGGCGTGCGCGAGGTCAACCTGCTCGGCCAGAACGTCAACGCCTACCGCGGCGCCACCCACGACGGCGGCACCGCGGATCTCGCCGTGCTGATCCATGCCATCGCGCAGATCGAGGGCATCGGCCGCATCCGCTTCACCACCTCGCATCCGCTGGAGTTCTCCGACTCGCTGATCGAGGCCTACGCCAGCGTGCCGAAGCTGGCCAACTTCCTGCACCTGCCGGTGCAGGCGGGCTCCGACCGCATCCTCACTGCGATGAAGCGTGGCTACACCGCGCTGGAGTTCAAGCAGAAGATCCGCAAGCTGCGCGCGGTGCGCCCGGACATCTGCATCAGTTCGGACTTCATCGTCGGCTTCCCCGGCGAGACCGACGAGGACTTCGAGAAGACCATGAAGCTGATCGACGACGTCGGCTTCGACCAGAGCTTCAGCTTCATCTTCTCCTCGCGCCCCGGCACCCCGGCGGCCAACCTGCCCGATCCGACCCCGGCCGAGGTCAAGCACGCCCGACTGACCCGGCTGCAGGCGGCGATCAACGCCAACGCCCGGGCGATCAACGAGGCGATGGTCGGCACCGTGCAGCGCGTGCTGGTGGAAAAGCCCAGCCGCAAGAACGCCAGCGAACTCAGCGGTCGCACCGAGAACATGCGCTACGTGAACTTCCCCGGTTCGTCGCGACTGATCGGGCAGTTCGTCGACGTGCTGATCACCGACGCGATGAGCAACTCGCTGCGCGGCCGTCTGCACAGCGCCGAGATGGCCGCCGCGGTGTAGGAGCGCACCCTGTGCGCGATGGCTTTTCGCGACGAGATCGGACCATAAGCGGTCGCGCACAGGGTGCGCTCCTACGCGGTTCGATCAGTCCAGCCACTGGCCGAAACGCAGCTCTTGCGGCGAACGCCATCGTCAAGGCAGCCAGAATGGGCAACGATCTTTTTCCGTAGGAGCCCGCTCGCGGGCGATGCCTTTCGCTTTGGATGTGCATCAGGAACAGGAGCATCGCCTGCGAGCAGGCTCCTACAAAAAGCAGCGGGGTCAATCCAGCCGCTTGCGGAAGCGCAGGATGGCGCCGGCCATCATCACCGCGGTGAATACGATCAACGCCAGCGCATCGCCCCACAGGTCGAGCAGACCGGCATTGCGCAGCATGATGCCGCGGATAAGGCGTAGGAAATGGGTCAGCGGCAGCAGCTCGGCGATCCATTGCGCCGCCACGGGCATGCCCGAGAACGGGAACATGAAACCGGACAGCAGGATCGACGGCAGGAAGATGAAGAAGGTCATCTGCATCGCCTGGAACTGCGACTGCGCCCGCGAGGAGATCAGCAGTCCGAGCGTGAGATTGCTGGCGATCAGCAGCAGCGCAGCGAGGTAGACGTCGAGCAGGCTGCCGCGGATCGGCACGTCGAACAGCCAGCGCCCCAGCGCCAGGATCACCGTGGTCTGCACCAGGCCGATCAACACGTACGGCACCACCTTGCCCAGCATTAGCTCGGTGCTGGTGAGCGGCGTGGCGATCAGCAGTTCTATGTTGCCGCGCTCGCGCTCGCGCACGATGGCGATGGCGGTGAACAGCACCATGGTCATGGTGAGGATCACGCCGATCAGGCCGGGCACGATGTTGATCGCCGAGCGTCGCTCCGGGTTGTAGAACGAGGTGACCACGATGCGCGGTACCGGCGGCGTGCTGACGTAGGGCGCATGCGCATCGGGCAGGCGACTGTCCACCGGCGTCTGCGCCAGTTGCGCGGCTGCGCCGGCCACGGTGGCGTCGCTGCCGTCGACGAGTACCTGCGCCACCGGGCGGCCCTCCAGCTTGCGCGCCTCGAAGTCCGGCGGGATCACCACGCCGACGTTGATGCGGCCGCGGCGGATCAGGTCGACCACGTCCTCCGGCGTGCGTGCGTCGGCCACCGGGCGGATCACGCCGGTGGCCAGCATGTCCATCACCAGCGCGCGCGAGGCGTTGGTCTGCGCCTGGTCGGCGATCGCCGCGTCCAGCCCGCGCAGGTTGAGATTGATCGCGTAGCCGAACAGCACCAGCTGCAGGATCGGCATGACCATGATCATCGCCAGCGTGATGCGGTCGCGCCGCAACTGGCGGATCTCCTTCTGCATGATCGCCCACAGGCGGCGCCCGTTCATGCCGCGCGCTCCTGTCCGCCGGGATGCGTGGCGGCGACGAATACGTCTTCCAGGTTCGGCGGCGTCGGACGCAGCCGCGCGACCTGTCCGGCCTCGCGCAGGCGCTGCTCGACCGCCGCGGCGAAGCCGTCGCCCTGCCCCGTATCGGCGAGCAGACGCAGCGCATGGCCGACCTGGGCGATGCCGAGCACGCCCGGCGCATCGACCAGCGCGC
>DASTRL010000076.1:0-13032 GCA_035761265.1 Steroidobacteraceae bacterium | reverse complement strand
AAAGGGGACGCACCTCAAGGAGGTACGTCCCCTTTTGCCCGCTTCGCGGGGAAATGAGGAATGTCCCCATTTTCCAAAAAGGTCTGTCCCCGTTTGCTAGGAAACGAGGAATGTCCCCATTTCAAGCTCATCCAGTAGTGCGGCTCGCCCCGCACTGGATTTACCGTCGCGCCGCGCGGACCTACATTTTGCGCATGGCCAGCTCGATCAAAGGACGCGGCGCATTCTCGAATCCTCCCGGTCGTTTCGACAGGCTGACGCAGACTCTCGAACACGACGGCTGGTACGAAGAACAAGCGCCTGACAATCTCCTGACTACCGTGATGCCCGAGCCAGCGCGCTCGATCATCACCCGCAACGACTCGCCCGACATCGGTTTCGGTCAATCGATCAATCCGTACCGCGGCTGCGAGCATGGCTGCGTGTACTGTTACGCGCGCCCCAGCCACGGCTACGTCGGCCTCTCACCCGGCCTCGATTTTGAAACGAAGATCTTCTACAAGGCCGACGCCGCCCGGCTGCTCGAGGCCGAGCTGGCCGCGCCGAAATACCGCTGCGCGCCGATCATGCTCGGCGCGAACACCGATCCATACCAGCCGCTCGAAAAGTCGCTGAAAGTGACGCGCTCCATCCTGGAAGTGCTGCTGCGTTGCAGGCACCCGGTCAGCATCACCACCAAGGGGGCGCTCATCGCGCGCGATGTCGACCTGCTCGCGGGTCTGGCCCGCGACGGCCTGGTGCGCGTGATGTTCAGCATCCCCACGCTGCAGCCGGACATGAAGCGCATTCTCGAGCCGCGCGCCGCGTCCGCGGCGGCGAAGCTCAAGGCCATGCGCCTGCTCGCCGATGCGGGTGTCGTCGTCGGCGTGTTGGTTGCGCCCATCATCCCGGTGCTCACCGAACACGAAATCGAATCAGTGCTCGAGGCCGCCCGGGCGGCGGGCGCGTCGCTCGCCGGCTACACCATCCTGCGACTGCCCTGGGAGGTGAAGGACCTGTTCCGCGAATGGCTGGCTGAGCATTTCCCTGAGCGCGCGACCCATGTCATGTCGCAGGTTCGCGCCATGCGCGGCGAGCGTGACAACGACCCCGACTTCGGGACCCGCATGCACGCCACGGGCCCGGTCGCACAATTGATTCGCCAGCGCTTTCAGCTCGCCTGCCGCCGGCTCGGTTTCCCCGAAGAGCGAAATAATCACCTGCCGACGAATCATTTTCAGCCTCCTCGACGTACTCACCCTCAGTTGACGCTGGAATTCCCTGCGTAAATGGGAACCACGACGTATTGCAAAGGGTCACAAAGTCGAGATGCTGCAACGTGGCATACTTGCCGCGCTCGTTGGAAAAACCCGCATCTGGTCCGGGGAGTTGCTCATGAACGCGATCCGCATCACCGGTGTATGTCTCGGGGTGGTGTTTGCCAGTGGATGCATGCAGGCGCGAATCGAAGAATCCCGCGAGCTTGCGACACCCATCGCCAAGGGCGAGCGCGTCGTCATCCTGGCGAAGCCGCAGATCGAGGGCTCCGGGGCCGAAGACGATTTCATGGATTGCGTCGGTGATGAGCTGGCCTCCGGACGCCACGGCATCGCGGTCCACGACAACAACGAGTTCGTCGACAAGATGTTCCCCTGGTTCGAACCGAGCACCGCGCCCGGCAAACCCGAGGCGATGAGCGCGTTGCTGGCGCGTCCCGGTGTGGCCGAACGTGTCACCGAAAGCGGCGTGCGTTATGTAGTCTGGCTCGACGGCAGCACGCGCAAGGTGGATGGCGGCGGAAGCCTCGCCTGTGGCGCGGCACCCGGCGGGGCAGGCTGCATCGGCTTCGGCTGGTGGCAGAAGGAATCCGCCTACGAAGCCACCATTTGGGATTTGAAACAGGCCAAGTCCGCGGGTAGCGTCGGTACCAACGTCACGGGAACTTCGGCCATCGTCGGCGCCATTGTCCCTTTGCCGTTCATCGCGCGCGTGCAGGCGACTGCGTGCAATCGCATGTCCGCACAATTGCGCAGCTTTTTCTCGGGAACCGACGGGCAGACCGCCGGAACCCACTAGATCGAATCCGCAGGAGGTTCGCATGCGCACCAGACATCTGATTCTCGCCGCGATGGCCGCGGCAGGTCTTGCGCTTGCGGGCTGCGCATCGACCAGCGGTGGTGGAGGCGGCATGCCCAGCCCTCCCTCCGGCGGTGGCTCGCCGGGCGGTGGTGGCGGCGGACTGCCCAGCCCCTCGGGCGGCGGCGGCATGCCAGGCGGATCTTCCGGCGGTGGCTCGAGTGGCATGCCGGGAGGCAGCAGCGGAATGCCCGGCGGGTCGAGCGGCATGCCGGGCGGCAGCAGCGGAATGCCGGGCGGCTCGAGCGGCATGCCCGGGGGCAGCTCTGGATTGCCCGGGGGTTCGAGCGGCATGCCCGGCGATGAGGGTTCTCAGTCGTCCGTGCCCGGACTGCCCGGTGAATCCGGCGACTCCAACGGAGATTCGAGCAACGGATCGAGCGACGGCGGTGGCTCGAACGGCGATTCGAAGGGTGGCAAGGGCAAGCCCGGCAGCAACACGCCGGAAGGACCCGGCGGCCCCGGCTCGGGCGCACAGACCTCGGAGGAACGTCGCCAGTCCGGGGACAAGGCGCTCGACGATTCTCTCGGCGATTTCGACAAGACGCTGAAGAAGGAACAGGAGCGCGTGGCGAAAGAACGCGACGCGCGTGGCAGCGCCGAAGGCGAGGGCAGCTCGCAGTCGGCCGACAGCTCGGGTGATGGCGGGTCGAGCGGCAGCGGAGCGGCCGGCGGCCGCGAGGGCGACCTCAAGCAGACCGGCACCGCGGGGCAGTCGGGCAGCCCGGATGGCAGCAGCCAGGCGGGAAACCAGGCCGGCAACAAGAGTGGCAAGAACATCGGCGCCGGCGGCGGCAGCGGTGGCGGGCCGCAGACCAGCGGCAACGACGACGACATCGTCGCCAAGCGACTGCGCAAGGCGGCAGAGGAAGAGACGGATCCGGAGCTCAAGGAGCGGCTCTGGAAGGAATACAACGACTACAAGAAATCGGCGAAGTAGACGGGAGCATTCGGGGACGAGGTGAAGTCATGAGCGGCAAACTACTGGCAGGAACGGTGCTGGCGACGGTGTGGTTGCTCACCGGCTGTGTCACCAGTGAAGTCAAGCCGATTCCGAAAGTCGTGGCCCAGCAGGCCACGGTGCACATCCCGGAGGCGGAGCTGCTCGACGTCGGCATCCGCGTGTTCGATCCCGGCATCCCCGAGAACCTGAAGGACGACGAAGAAGCCCTCGCGAAGAAGCGCATCTATCCGGACCTGCGCAAGGCCGAGGCACGCTACATCCCGACGCTGCTGCGCGAGACCCTGGAGGGCACGGCGCAGTGGGGCGCGGTGCGCGTGATCCCGAACAGCGCCGAGTTCGTGGACGTCATCGTCACCGGCCAGCTCATCGATTCCAACGGCGGCTTCCTGGCCGTCGACATCACCGTGACCGATGCCGCGGGCCGCGTGTGGATCAAGGACAAGCGTTACTCGAGCCTCGTGGATCTCGGCGCTTACAAGACCACCGCCTCGATGAAGGCGCGCGATCCGTTCCAGAACGTCTACTCCGAGATCGCCAACGACATGGTGGTCGCGCGCGACAAGCTGACCGCGCTCGACCGCGAGAACATCCGCAAGGTGGCCAGCCTGCGTTTCGCCGAGGATCTCGCGCCCGATGCGATGGCGGGCATGACGGCCAAGGACAAGAACGGCGTCACGCAGGTGGTTCGCCTGCCGGCGGAGGGCGATCCGACGCTCACCCGCATCGAGAAGATCCGCGAGCGTGATACCGCGGTGGTCGACACCGTCAACGACTATTACGCGAGCTTCCACGACAACATGGAAGACTCGTACGGCAGCTGGCGCCAGACCAGCTTCACCGAGCTCGAGAAGGAAATGCGCGCGCGTTCCGCGGCCCGGACCCGTACCGTGCTCGGTGCGGCCGCGCTCATCGCCAGCATCTTCGCGCCGAATTCCTGCAGCACCTATGACAGCTGCCGCATCGCCGATGCCGCGCGCAATGCCGGTGCGATGGGCGGCATCGCCGCCATCCTCTCGGGCGTGAAGAAGTACGCCGACGCGCGCACGCATGCCGATGCGCTCAAGGAGCTCACGCAGAGCTTCCAGTCGGAGGTCGCCCCGCAGGTCGTGGAAGTCGAGGGTCACACCCTGCGCCTGACCGGAACCGCCGAGGACCAGTATCGCGAGTGGCGCAAGCTGCTCAAGCAGTTGTACATCGAGGAGACCGGCGCGGCTGCGGCACCTCCGCCGACGCCCCCGGCGCCGACGCCTGCGACCACCACGACGGCCACGTCGAACAACGTGAAGCCGCGTGCTGAACCGCCGAATTAGTCAGATACTGCGCAATCGTGACAAATCAGAACCAGGCCGGCACGAAGCTGTGCGGCCGCTTCGTGCTGAATGAAAAACTCGGGGCCGGTGGCTACGGCGAGGTCTGGCGTGCCCGCGACGAGCTGCGCGACACCGACGTCGCACTGAAGATCCTCTACTCGCAGTTCGCGAATTCCGAGGCCGCCTGGCAGGTGTTCCAGCGCGAGTTCACGCTGACGGCACGCCTCAACCATCCGGGCGTGCTGCGCGTCTACGAACCGGTGCGCACCGCGGACGCCACCGTGCTGCCCATGGTGCTCGCGACCGGCGGCGACCTGCGCCAGATGCGCGGCGCTTCGTACACCCGGATCCTGCCGATGCTCATCGACATCGCGGCCGCGCTCGAACACGCGCACGCCCGTCGCATCGTGCATCGGGACCTGAAACCCTCGAACGTGTTGCTGGACGGCGCCGGTCGTCCGCTGCTCGCGGATTTCGGCGCGGGCGCGACCGAAGGTGACAACACCTCGGGCCCGCCGGGCTCGCCATTCTCCGCCAGTCCGCAGCAACTGGCCGGCGAACCCGCGCGACCCGCGGACGACATCTACGGACTCGGCGCACTGGCGTACGAACTGCTCTCCGGCTATCCGCCGTTCTATCCGGCCTTCGATGCCAAGCGGATCGCGACCGAACCGGTGCCGCGCCTCAAGTCCGTGAAGCCGATCCCGCCGCGCCTCGAACTGCTGGTCTCCTGGTTGCTCGCCAAGCAGGCGCGCGAACGTCCCCCGAGCATGCGGCACGTCGCCGATGAAATGAACGCGGTGCTGCAAGACACGCTGGGCCTCGAGAACGCGCCCGAAGTGGCCGCCGAGGCGGAGGCGGCCATTCTGGGCGCCGCCGCGGAGAATCTCACGCCGGCCGTGATGGCGACCGATGAGGAAGAGTTGCCCGCCGTCAGCACGGTGCGCGAGCTCGATGAAATCGACCCGGGGGTGCTGCCCAAGGTGGATGAGCTGCGCGCCCAGGTGGTGCGCGAGCAGCGCGCCCGCAATCGCCGCCGTGGCTGGTTCATGGCCGCAGGATTGGTGCTGGTGGGCGGCGCGGCGTATTTCATGCTGCCCAAGCTCGCGAGCCAGCAGAAGATCGACGTTGCCTCGCTGAACCTGCCGAGCGGGCCCACGGACGATGACGCGGCCGTGCAGAAGAAGGCCGATGAGCTGGCCGAGAAGCATTCGGCGCTGTCCAAGCGCATCCAGGACCTCGATTCGCGCGCCGCTGCGCTGTGGGCCGGCACGGATTTCGCCGCCGCGCGCAAGTCGCTCGACGAGATCGGCGGGCTGCTGGAACGGCGCAAGTACGATTCGGTGGCGGCGCCCCTGGCGACGCTCGAGAAATCCATCACCGAGATCGAGTCGCGCATCCAGGCGGCGCTCGCTGCGCAGATCTCCGAGGGCAAGCGCGCGCTGGGCGCAGGCGAATTCGAGAATGCGCGCCAGGCCTACGAAACGGCCCTCAAGATTGAACCCGGCAACAACGCAGCCACCGACGGCCTCGCCAAGGTCGCGGCTGCGAGCGGCGTCGTTCCCACGCTCGCCGATGCCGAGAACGCCGAGAACGACAACGACCTCGCCAAGGCGCAGTCGCTGTTCGCGGACGTGCTCAAGCGCAATCCGGGCAACGTCGCGGCGACCGAAGGATTGGCACGCGTGCGCCGCGCCCTGGCGGAAAAGGAATTCAACGCCGAGATGGGTGCCGGCCTCGCGGCGCTCAACGGCGGGCGCCTCGCCGAGGCCCGCACCCACCTGGAGAAAGCCCACCAGCTGCGGCCCGACAGCGCCGAGGTCAGCGCCGCCCTGCAGCGCGTGGCCGATACCGGCTCGGGCCGGAGCCTCGCGGAACTGGAGCAGCGCGCGCAGCGACTCGCCGACGAGGAACGCTGGACCGAAGCGTTGGCCATCTATGACGAGGCCCTGAGCCGCGATCCGTCCCTGCAGTTCGCGATCGATGGCCGGGCCGCCGTTGCGCCGCGAGCGGAACTGGGCAAACGCCTGCAGGCACTCATCGACAGGCCGGAGCGATTGGCGGAGGACGGGGTGCGGGCGGAGGCACAGCGGCTGTTGGCGCAGGCGGATGCCCTTCCCAGGAAAGGGCCAGTGATCCGTTCGCAGGTGTCGCGGCTGGAAATCCTGCTGCCCACCTTCAACCAGCCCGTCTCCCTGGCGCTCGAATCCGACAATGCCACGGAAGTGGCCATCCAGCGGGTGGGCTTCTTCGGCGCCTTCGAGCGTCGCGAGGTGACCCTGAAGCCGGGCAAATACACCGTGACCGGCAAGCGCGCGGGCTTTCGGGACGTGCGCCGTGAAATCACCGTCGCGCCCGGGCAGGGCGGGCAGACCATCGTCATCCGCTGCCTGGAACCGATTTGAGCTGAAGCACTTCTAATCGATCACATGGAACCCTCGCCCTCACTGGACGCCTCGATCGTGCTGCGAAACTCGCAGGGCGAATCGCACTTCGGCGCCCGTGTGGTCATCGACCCGGGCTCGGGCGCGATGCGGTCGGATCACCTGGATGCCCCGGCCGTCGTCGACGCGGCTCCGCTGGCCTCCCTGCGGTCGGTGTCCGGCCGATGGCTCTTCGACGCCGCACCCGAGGGACGCATCTACATCAATGGCGTGCCCGTGCAGGGCGCGCGCATCGTGATCGCGGGCGACGTCATCACCATCGCCGAGATGCAGCTGCTGGTCGAGGAGGCACAGCCGAACCGGCTGGCCCTGCGGCGCTTCGAGCTCGAGGGCAACGACACGCTGCCGCCGGTCGGTGACAGCGTGCGAAGCGTGGTCCCGCCGGCCGAAGACCAGGCCATCGAGCTGGGGGAAGTTCCGAGCGTCGAAGGCGCGGCAGCGGCGCGTCCGCCGCGCGCGCCGCGCAGCAGGCTCAACTATCTGGCCTGGGTGATGGGTGCATTGCTGGTCGCGGTGCTCGGCCTGTTCGCGCTGCTGCGCCCCATCGCACTCGAATTGCTGCCCACCGATGCCAACGTACGCTCGCTCGGCACATTCTCGTGGCAGTCCGCCTCGAGCGTGTTCGTGTTCCCGGGCGAGCACACGCTGCGCGCCGAGCGTGCAGGCTATCAGCCCGCCGAGATCAAGGTCTCGGTGCGCGGGCCCGGGCAGCCGCGCGCTCTCATTCACCTGGTCAAACTACCCGGCCGGCTGCAGGTGGATACCGGCGGCGTTGCGGCGGAGCTTTCCGTGGACGGCGCGCGCATCGGGCGCGTGCCCGGCACTCTCGACGTGCCGGCCGGCGAACGCACGCTGACCTTCAAGGCGCCGCGCTACCTCGATCACGTCGAGCGCGTGCACATCGCCGGCGCGCGCGAGTTGCAGAAGCTCAAGGTCGCGCTCAAACCCAACTTCGGCCTCGTGTCCATCAGTTCCGAGCCCGCCGGCGCGCAGATCGAGGTGGATGGCAAGCCCGCCGGAGTCACGCCGGCGAAGGTCGAGATGGATTCGGGCATCCGCCGCGTGCAGGTGTCTGCGCCGGGCTTGCGCGTGTGGACTTCGAGCGTCGTCGTCAGTGCCGGCGTGCCGCAGACCATCGGGCCCATTGCGCTCGGCGCCGCCGACGCCCGGGTCACGGTGCGTTCGGTGCCGTCCGGCGCGCAAGTCACCACCGGCGGCAGCTTCCGCGGCGTCACGCCGGTCACCATCGACCTCGCGCCCGGCGTGTCGCATTCGATCACCGTGACGCGCGCGGGTTATGCCCCGTGGACGCGCGATGTGTTCGCCGAGGCGGGCAAGCAATCGCAGCTCGACGCGCGCCTGTCGGCGCTGCTGGTGCAGGTTCGCATCCAGGGCCAGCCCGCCGACGCCGAGGTGTTCGTGAACGGCAATCCGCGCGGCCCCGCGCCGGCGTCGATCGAACTACCCGCGAGCCGGCACCACATCGAGGTGCGCAAGGAAGGCTACGATCCGTTCGTCACGGACCTGGTGCTGGCGCCCGGCATCGCGCGCACCGTGGATTTCAAGCTGGTGAACCCGAAGGACGTCGTCGGCAATTCGCCGGCGCGGATCACGACCAAGTCGGGAATCCGCCTGGTCATCGTGGCCGGCGGCACGTTCATGGCGGGCACCGACCGGCGCGAGCAGGGACGGCGCCCCAACGAGGGCCTGCACAAGGTGACGCTGGTGCGGCCGTTCTACATGGGCGAGCGCGAGGTCACCAACGCGCAGTTTCGCAAGTTCCGCGAGACGCACAACTCCGGCTCCATCGGCAACATCTCCCTGGATCTCGACAAGCAACCCGTGGTGCGCGTGACCTGGGACGAAGCCGTGGAGTTCTGCAACTGGCTGTCGGAGCAGGAAGGCCTGCCGCCGGCATATACCGGCACGCCGGCGGGCGAAGACGGCGTAGGCGGCTACTCGCTGATCGTGCCCGTCACGAACGGTTACCGCCTGCCGACCGAGGCGGAGTGGGAGTACGTGGCGCGCGCGGCTGCCAGCGGCAAGCCGCTCAAGTATCCGTGGGGCCAGGACCTGCCGGTGGTCTCGGGCTCGGCCAACGTCGCGGGCAGCGAGGCGCTCGCGTTGTTGGGCGCCGCGCTCGAAGGCCACCAGGACGAATTCCCCGCGGCGTCGGCGCCGGCCTTGTTCCCGCCGAACTCGATGGGCTTCTACGACTTCGCCGGCAACGTGTCCGAGTGGGTCAACGACCGTTACCTGTCGTACGTGCCGTCCGCGGCCGTCACGGATCCCCTCGGGCCCGACGAAAGCAAGGGCCACGCCTATCGCGGATCCAACTGGCGCACCTCGACCACTTCAGAACTGCGTTTCCCCTGGCGCGATGGGTCCAACCAGGCCAGCGATGTCATCGGATTCCGTGTCGCCCGCTACGTGGCGCCACCCGCGCCGCAGGCGGCGGCGCAATAGGAGAACTCATGCGCAACCTACTCTTCAGCGTGTTTGCCATCGGCGTCGCGGCCGTCGCGGCGATGACGGCCACCACGGCCATGCTCAACGCGCCGCAGCGCACTGCCGCGGCCGACGTGATCACGCAGAACATCGAGCCGGACGAGTCGAAGTCACCACCGGCCAGCCAGCCCGCGACCCGTGAAGGTGCGCCGCCGGCAACGCCGGGCGGAACCGCCGATACGGCCGCCAAGCCCGCGAGCGGTGCGCCCGCGAGCGCGGGCAACGCGGCGGACAAGAAGGACACGGCCGACGATGAGGGCGACAAGGATCCCTACGAGGGCATCGCGCCCGAGGAACTGCCGCCGGACCTGCAATACAGCGCCGATTCGAGCGTGAGCTTCCCGACGAACATCTAGGCCTTTCGCATGTACGGCATCCACTTCGACCACCACACCCTCTCCATCGCGCGCGATGGCGAGTTGCTCGCGAGCGAGCCGCTGGCGGTCGAGACCGGCGCCGAGCCGCGCGCGGGCTCTGCGGCGCTCGCCACGGCGCGGGGCCGGCCCACCGAAGTGTCGCTCGGCCATTGGCGCGAGCTCGGCCGCAACGAGGCGGCATCGCGCAACGTGGCGCGCGAGCTGGTTGCACAGCTCGCCGCGCTCGGCGTGACCGGGCGCATCGATGCCGTGGTCGCAGTGCCCGCCGACCTCGACGTGAGCGCCTTGTCCGCGCTGCGCGGCGCCATGCAGGCGGCGGGTGTCGACGCGCGCGATTTCGTCGACGCGGCCGCGCTCACCGCCGCCGCGATCGGCGATCGCGGCCATTACGTGATCCTCGAGGCGGGCTGGCGCTCGGCCACGGCGGCGCGCGTCGCCGGCGGTGCGGAATGTGCCGTCGAAGAAGCCTTCCTGAGCGAGCGTGCCAACCTGCTCGATGTCTATGACCTGTGGCTGATTTCGGTCGCCGCGGCCATGGTGAAGAACACGCGCTTCGATCCGCTGCTCAGCCTCGCGGTCGAGCAGCGGTTGTTCGCCGCGCTGCCGCAGGTGGCGGCGCGCGCCGCGACAGAAGGCGCCGCCGAAGCCGCGCTCGAGGAAGATGGCTCACGTTTCGCGGTCAGCGTGAACGCACAGGTGTTCGCCGACGCCGCCCAGCCTTTCTATCGCGAGCTCGCGCGACTGGCGCGTTCGGCGCGCATCGCCGGGCAGGGCGCCGCGCTGGTACTGCCGGCCGAATCACGCCGCTGGCCGGGATTCCTGCCGCGGCTGCTGGAAAACGAACAGGACGGCGTGGTCATCGTGCCGGCCGGCATCGCCTCCGTGGCGGCCTCGCTGCAATCCGCCGATCCGGGGGCCGCACCGCGCTTGCGCCGCCACGTGGCGCGCATCGCCGAGCATGCGCTCTCCGCCGCGGTGGAATACGTGTCCTCCGCGAGCAGCTCGCCCGGTCATGCCCTGCCGGTGACTCACATCCTCTACGGCGGCGATTCGATGCGCTTCCCGGAGAGCGGTCTCGTGATCGGCACCGAGGAAGTGTCGAACACGCCGCACATCACGCTGCCGCGCGCGGCGGCCGGAGTGTCGCGCCGGCACTGCTCGCTGCGGCGCGAAGGCGAGCGCACCATCCTCATCGATCACAGCCGTCACGGCACATGGGTGAACGGAGCGCGCGTGCGCGAACGCGCCGCGGTGCGCCCCGGCGACCGCGTGCGCGTCGGCACACCCGGCGTGGAATTCACGCTGATCTCGGCCGCGGCTTTCGGAGCGGCGTAGCCCATGGCACTCAAGAAACGCCGCGCATTCGAGGTCTTCACGCTGTCGTTCCTCGACTGCATCTGCTGCGGCTTCGGCGCGGTGGTGCTGTTCTACACCATCGTGCAGGCGCATGCGGGCGCCAAGGAAATCGTGCGCATCGACCAGCTCACCGGCGAGGTGCGCAAGCTGGAAGAGGAGGTGAAGGAGGGCGTCAGGAATCTCGTGGTCCTGCGCAACACGCTCGAGAAGACCGACGAGGATGCCGCCGCCGCCAAGGCGCGCGCGATCCGCGTGGCCGAGGAGCTCAAGAAGCGCAAGGAAGAATCCTCGACCTACGACGAGGAGTCGATCGCGCGCCGCGAGCACATCAACAAGCTCATCGCGGACATCAAGTCGCTGGAAGAAGGCAAGAAGCGGCTCGAGGGCGGCGCGCTCGACAAGGGCCCGGCGGGCGACCGCATCAAGGCATTCCGTGGCCGCGGCGACCGCCGCTACATCAGCGCATTGCGCATCAAGGGCAAGCGCATCATGGTGCTGCTCGACACCTCGGCCAGCATGATGGACGACGACGTCGTCAAGATCATCCGCCTGCGCAATGAACCCGAGGCGGCACGCAAGCTCGGGCCGAAGTGGCGCCGCGCGCTCGACATGGTCGAGTGGGTGACCGCCCAGCTTCCCAACAACAGCCAGTTCCAGGTGTACGGTTTCAACGTCAAGGCCAAGGCCGTGGTGCCCGACACGCAGGGCAAATGGCTCGACGGCAACGATCCGCGCGCCATCAACAACGTGCTCGCCGCGGCGCGCAACATCGTGCCGGGTGACGGCACCAGCCTCGTGAACGCGCTCACGGCATTGCGCACCATCAACCCGGCGCCCGACCAGATCATCCTGATCACCGACGGCCTGCCCACGCAAGGGTCGGTGCCGCCGTCGCGCAAGTTCATCAACGTGCGCGAGCGCGAGAAGCTGTTCGACGACGCGCTGAAGACCGTGACCAAGGACCAGCCGATGGACGTCGTGCTGCTGCCCATGAAGGGCGACCTGCTCGCGGCGCACGCGTTCTGGCGCCTGGCGCGCAAGACCGGCGGTTCGTACGTGATCCCATCGCGCGATTGGCCGTGAGTAGATAGAGGCACACGCACATGGCCATCGGCAAGCGCCGCGAATTCGAAGTCTTCACGCTGTCGTTCCTAGACTGCATATGCTGCGGGTTCGGCGCGATCATCCTGTTGCTGGTGCTGACGGACGTGGGCCAGCCCATCGTCATCGAGCGCAGCGAAAAGGATCTCAAGGGCCAGATCGACGCCCTGCAACGGCAACTGTTCGACCTGCGCGGCGAGACCGACGTCCTCAACCGCGAGCTGCAGGGACGCACCAGGGAGAAGGACGCCGAGCAGCTCAAGGCCGCGATCCTGGCGGGCGACCTGTCGAAGATCCGCGGCGAGTTCAAGGCCAGCGAAGGCGAGGCCTCGGTCACCAACAAGGTCGAGCAGGAGCTGGTCGCCGTGCACCAGACGCTGACCGCGGAGATGGCGCGGCTGCTGAAGAATGCGCCCAGGCGGATCGAGACGCTGCCGGCAGTCGGAGGCATCCCGGTCGACAGCGAGTGGATCATCTTCTGCATCGACACCTCCGGCAGCATGCAGGCGGACAACTGGGAGAACATGCAGAACGTCGTGCGCGAGATCCTGGACATCTATCCCAAGGTGAAGGGCATCCAGGTGCTCGACGACGAGGGCAAGCCGTTGTTTCCGAGCACCAAGGGGTCATGGCTGCAGGATTCCCCGGCGCAGCGCGCCAAGATCATGTCGGCCATGGTCAATTGGAAGGCCTACAGCAACTCGAGCCCCGTGGAAGGCATCGGCGCGGCCGTGCAGGGCTGGTGGGCCGCGGACAAGAAGATCAGCGTGTATGTCATCGGCGACGATTTCACCGGCGGCTCCATCGAGGCGGCGCTCGCGGCAGTGCGTAAATACAACCCCGTCGACCGCCAGGGC
>DASTRL010000075.1:0-41293 GCA_035761265.1 Steroidobacteraceae bacterium | reverse complement strand
TTCCATCACATGAAAACCGTCGAGCGCGTGATCGGCTACAAGCCCGGCACCGGCGGAACCGGCGGCGTCTCCTATCTCGCCAAGGCGCTGGAGTTGAAGTTCTTCCCCGAACTCTGGCAGGTGCGCACCTCGATGTAGCGGTGCCGTAGGAGCGGTGCCGGGGAAGGAAAACTGGAAATGGGGACATTCCTGATTTGCCCGCTTCGCGGGCAAACGGGGATGCACCTGCCGCAGGTACGTCCCCGTTTGCCAGCAAATCAGGAATGTCCCCATTTTCCAATTCCCTTCCCCACCCGGCACCTCTTGGCTGGGGTGGAAGGATTCGAACCTCCGAATGGCGGGATCAAAACCCGCTGCCTTACCACTTGGCGACACCCCAACGACCTAACTCTTCGCGCAGCGGCGACTCGTCGAGCCCGCGCGCGACGAAAGCACGCCATGCATCCGGAACCCGCGCTGCCACGCGCTCGGCGTCCGCGGCACGCGAGAATTTCGCGAACACGCAGGAGCCGGTTCCGGTGAGTCGCGCCGACGCATGCCGCCCGAGCCAGTCGAGTGCCTCACCCACTGCCGGAAAGCGCGCGCGGACGACACTTTCGCAATCGTTCCGCCCGCCCGTTTCCAAAAAGCCGCGCATTGTGGTGGGGGGTGAATTCCGTGTCAATTCAGGAGCCTGGAATACCGCGGTGGTCGGCACGGCGACCCCGGGAAACAAGACCAGGTACCAGGAATCGGTCCCCAGTGAGACCGGGGTCAGCCTCTCGCCCACACCCTCGGCCCAGCCGGAGCGTCCGGATACGAAAACGGGGATATCCGCGCCCAATTTGACGCCAATTTCGGCGATCTGTCGCTGATCAAGCCCAGTCCTCCACTGCTGATTCAGCGCCACCAGCGTCGTAGCCGCGTCCGAACTGCCGCCGCCCAGGCCCCCGCCCATCGGTATGCGCTTTCGCACCCGGATTTCCGCGCCAAGCGCGGTGCCCGTGGCCGCCTTGAGCGCGCGCGCCGCCCGCACGGTCAGATCCTCGTCTTCCGGCACTCCCGCCGGCCCATCCGGCCGGAAGATCACCCCGTCCGGTCGGACCGCGATCTCGATGCGATCGCACAGATCGATGAGCTGAAACACGGTCTGCAGCTCGTGGTAGCCATCCGGCCGCCGCCCCACGATGTGCAGCATCAGGTTCAATTTGGCCGGCGCCGACCAAACGGAGGCTTGCGTCATTTGAGTCTTATCGTTCGAAGCTTTCGCGGGCAAACCGCAGCGCGCCGATTGTTACAGCGGAAATGAGGAATGTCCCCATTTCTACTCCCAGCTCTGAGCCAGCAATTTCAGGCGCGCCCCTGCGCGAGCCACGACCAGCCGCCGCGGCAGCGCGAAGCCCAGCGCCGGCATGCGCTCCTCGATGCGCACATTCCAGCCGCCCTGCTCGAACCCGCGGAGCTCGCCGGTCACGGCGTCCTGGTCGAGCCGCGCCTCGCCGGGCGCGGGGATGCCTAACAACCACCAGCGCAGGTTTGCGAGCGGCAACTCGAAGCCGAGGCGCGCTTCGATCTCCTCGCGCGCCGCCGCGCCATCGAGCTGCTGTCCGCGGCTGTTGGTGACGCTGAGCCCTTCGGAGGAAAATCGCAGCCGCATGCCGCCGATTCCCATCGGCCCATCGAGCGCGAGCTGCGAAAGTTCGGGCTGCTGCTGATATCGCAGGTTCGCGGAGAACCCCTGCCCGTTGGCCGCCACGGCCGTGCGCCCGTCGAGTGCATAGCGATCCAGCGTCTGCAGCGCCTCCCGCTGCAGCTGCCAGGGCGCATCGGCCCCGGGCCCGACGATCGCAGATGTGGCGTGCGACGGCCGCGTGCGGCAACCGGCGAGCGCCAGCAATGCGAGGCAGGAGGCCAGCGCGACGCCATGCGCCAGGCGCGGCATGGGCTCGCGATCCTAACTACCGGTGGCGGCCGGAGCCGGGGTGACTTCGGGCGCGGGCGCGTTTTCCTCATCGGGCGACTTCGTCTCGTCCGATGACGGGGCGCTCGGCGCCGGCGCCTCCATCTTGGTGCCCGTCAGCCGCTCGATGGTGGCGCGCAGTGGCTTGGAATCCGGCGAGCGCGCCAGCGAACGCGCCCACAACGCGCGCGCCTCCGCCTGCTTGCCGCTCATCCACAGCAGCTCGCCCCAGTGCGAGGCGATCTCCGGATCCGGGAAGATGCGGTACGCGCGCTCGAGGTGCGGCAACGCCCCCGGGATGTCGCCGCGACGAAAACGCACCCACCCCAGGCTGTCGAGGAACGCCGGATTGTCCGGCGAGGCTTCCAGCGCCTTGCGGATAAGCTGCTCGGCGCGCGGCAGTTTCTGGTTGCGATCGGCCAGCGAATAACCGAGCGCATTGAGCAGGCTGGCGTCCTCGGGGCGATCCTTGAGCAGGCTTTCGAAATTTCGCACGGACTCCTTCGTGAGGCCGGCCTTGTCCTGGATCAGCGCGATCTGGTAGCGCACGCCCGGATGATCCGGGTAACGCTCGAGCGCGAGCTGCAGCAGCGCGATGGCCTCCTTGGGTTTTCCGGCGTCATCCAGCAGCGCAGCCTTCGCGAATTCCACGTCCAGCGCCTCGGAGCGTTCCTTCGAAGCATAGTCGTCGAGCACGCGGAACGCGCCCTCGCGGTCATTGCGCTTCATCAGCAGGCGTGCGGCGCGGCCGCGTACCACGAGCCCGGCGCCGGCCTCGGCGAGCTTGGTGTAGCCTTCGAGCGCCAGATCCGTGCGGCCTTCGCGCTCGGCGATGGACGACAAATAGAAGAACGCCTCGCCCGCCACTTCGGGCGAGGAGATCAAACTACCGAAACGGCGGCCCGCCTCGGTCATGTCGCCCATCTGGTAGGCGAGTTTGCCGAGGCGCAGATCCGCCTCATCGCGCGCCGAGGCGTCGGACCGCAGGCTTTCCAGCTCCTGGCGCGCCTCGTCGAGGCGGTCCAGCCGCAGCAACGTATCCGCGTACGCGAAACGCTGTGACTCCGGTTCCAGCGCCGCGGCCTCCTGCGCGATCGCGATCGCGTCGACGCTGTTGCCCTCGGCCGTGAGTACGCGCGCGAGCTGCGCGCGCGCATCGCCGGAGGCCGGCTCGTTGGCGAGCACCCGGTCGGCGAGCTTGTGCGCCGTCGCGAAATCGAAGTTCTCGAGCGCCAGGTCCACGCCGGCGATCAGCAGCTTGTCGGAGACCTCCGGTGATTCGAGCATGGGGCGCAACGTATGCAGCGCGATCGCCGTGCCCCCGGCGTCGCTGAGCTCGCCGATGAGCTTGATGAGCGCCTCGTCGCCGCCCAGTGCCTGGGTCTTGAGGATGGCCGCGCCGGCTTCGTCGGGTTGATAGAGCCGGACGGCGGCGAGCGCCACGGCCGCGGCGGCTTCCGCGCGCTGCGGCTCGAGCTTGAACCAGCGTCGGGCGGCCTTCGCGCTGGCGCCGACCTGCTGGCATTCCGCGGCCACCTTGTTCGCGCGCTCGGAGATCTTCGCATCGTCGGTCTTCTGCGCGGCCTTCAGATACCGCTCGGTGCCGCCGCGGCAGTCACCGCGCGACAACGCCATGTCCGCGAGCACCAGGTCGGCGCTGTCGGAATTGGTGGTGGACAGGGCGCTGGCGACCGTCGGCGCAAGCACGGCCAGGCCCAGTGAAATCAGCAGGGAAGCGGGAGTTCGTGGCATGGAAGGCACTATATCTGGACCCGCGCCCCTTACAATGGTTCGCGTGAAAGACTCGATCCGATTGCGCCTGGAAAAAATGGTGGACCGCTACGAGGAAATCGGCCGCTCGCTGGCCGATCCCGCCGTCATCGGCCGACAGCGCGAGTTCCGCGATCTGTCCATGGAATATGCCCGCCTGACGCCGGTCGCCGAGAAGTTCGGCGCGTTTCGCGCCCTGGAGCGCGAGCTGGACGCCGCGCGGGAAATGCAGGCCGACGGCGATCCGCAGATGCGCGACATGGGCGCGGAGGAAGTCGCGCGCCTCGGGCCGCAGATCGAGGAGGCCGAGGGTGCGCTGAAGATGCTGCTGATCCCGCGTGACCCGCGCGACGACAAGAACATCTACCTGGAAGTGCGCGCCGGCACGGGCGGCGACGAAGCCGCGATTTTCGCCGGCGACCTGTTCCGCATGTATGCGCGCTACGCCGAGACACATGGTTTCAGCGTCGAGGTGTTGTCGGAAAATCCCGGCGAGCACGGCGGCTATCGGGAGATCATCAGCCGCATCGCGGGCAGCGGCGCCTTCTCGCGCTTCAAGTTCGAATCCGGCGTGCACCGCGTGCAACGCGTGCCGGCGACCGAGGCGCAGGGGCGCATCCACACCTCGGCGGTCACCGTCGCCATCCTGCCCGAGCCCGATGAAGTCGAGGCCGTGGACCTGAACCCGGCCGAGCTGCGCATCGATACGTTTCGCGCGTCGGGCGCCGGTGGCCAGCACGTCAACAAGACCGACTCCGCGATCCGCATCACGCACCTGCCCTCAGGGATCGTGGTCGAGTGCCAGGATGAGCGCTCGCAGCACAAGAACCGCTCGCGCGCCATGGCGCTGATGAAAGCCAAGCTCATGGCCGCCGAGCAGGAAAAGCGGGACAGCGAGGTCGCGCGCAACCGCAAGCTGCAGGTGGGCACGGGCGATCGCTCGGAGCGCATCCGGACGTACAACTTCCCGCAGGGCCGCGTCACGGACCACCGCATCAATCTCACGCTCTACAAGCTCGCCGACATCATGCAGGGCAGGATCGACGAGTTGCTGGACGCGTTGCAGCACGAGCACCAGGCCGAGCAGCTCGCCGAGGAAGAACAGCGGGGCGCTGCGTGAACGCGGCGGCCGGTGCCCGGATGGCCGCCCTGGCCGCGCCGCCGGTCATCGCAGTGCCCAGCGCCACCGGCATCGATGCGCAGCTGGTGCTCGCCGGCCCCGGCGCGCGCACCATCGCCTTCCTGATCGACTGGCTGATCCGCGGCGGGCTGGCGCTCGCCTGGCTGCTGATCGCCGCACTGCTGATCCTGGGCAACGTGAACTTCGAGATCCCCGAGGAGCACGAGACGTTGTGGTATCTGGCCGGCGCCATTCCCGCGACGGCTATCTACTTCCTGTATCACCCCGTGCTCGAGCCGTTGATGAGCGGCCGCACGCCCGGCAAGCGCATGACCGGCCTGCGCGTGCTCACGCCGGATGGAGTGGTTCCGGGAGTCGGCGCACTGGTCACGCGCAACCTGTTCCGCATCATCGATTCCATGCCGGCGTTGTACGTCGTCGGGCTGCTGTTCGTGATCTTCGGGCGGCGGCATCTGCGGCTCGGCGACATGGCCGCGGGTACCGTGCTCGCGGTGGAGCGCGCTCCCTTCCTGGAGAAGCTCGATGCCGCGCGTGGCGCGTCGGCGGATCATGCGGGGCTGCAGGCCGCCAGACGCCGCGCGGCGGCGCTCGGTCGGCGCCGCGGCAGCGACGTGAACGAAGCGCTGGCGGTGGTCGATGACTACCGCCAGGCCGCGCGCGCACTCGGCGCGGCGCGCACGGGCGCCGGTGACGAATATCTCGAAGCGACATACGCCGACCTGCATGACGCGATCCATCGCCCCGCGCGTCGGCTGCGCGACGTGCTGCTCGCGCTGCTGCGCGATCGCGTGCCGGCCACGATGCACGCCATGCGCCATCACACGCTCGGGGTCACCATGCTGTTCGTGATCTCGGCGGTCGCGGGCTTCTGGCTGATCTACAGCTTCCCGGATCTCATCGCCATGTTCGCGAGCCCGCAACTCATCGCCACCGTCGAGCGCGGCGAGTTGTGGACCGAAGGGCTGCTCAATGTCACGCCGTCTGCCGTGCTGTCGGTCTCCATCCTCACGAACAACATCATCGTGTCGCTGTTCGCGTTCTGCTCCGGCATCGTGTTCGGTCTCGGCACCTTCTATCTGGTCGGTCTGAACGGCATTTCGCTGGGCGCCATTTTCGCGTTCACCGGCCAGCACGGCCTGGCCGGCAAACTGTTCGACTTCGTGATCGCGCACGGCTGTGTGGAGCTGTCGTGCATCTGCATCGCAGGCGCCGCCGGATCGTTCATCGGTGAAGCGCTGATCCGGCCCGGCGCGCGCACTCGCAGCGAAGCCTTCGGCGCAGCGGCGCGCGATGCGGTGTGTGTGCTGGTCGTGGTCACGCTGCTGCTGTTCATCTGCGGCTTCATCGAAGGCTACATCTCGCCGGATCCCGAGGTGCCGCGCTGGGCGCGCGTGACCATCGGCGTGGGTTACTGGATTTTCATGATCTCGGTGCTGCGCGGGTACGTTTTCGGGCGCAGCCGCGGAGGGCCGCCGATCCGCGCCTGAGCATTCAGCCACCGTTCAGGTTCGGAGCGCAGGATGCACGCCATGCCGTCAACCGTTTCCGAGGCGACGCGTTATGGAATCGAGGTGTTTCGTATGCGTACGCTCGCTGCTGCGTTGCTGACTGCCCTTTGCACCAACGCCCTGGCCGACCCGCCGCCCGCGGCCGATGCGCCGCCCGATCTGGAGGGCCCCGCCACCGCTCCATCCGAGATCTTCGTGTACGCCGCGCGCGGCCAGAGCGACAAACAGCTCGACCGCGACCGCTACGAGTGCCACAACTGGGCCGTGAAGCAGTCGAACTACAACCCCAGTGATCCGCATCTCGCACCGCACCAGCAGGTGCAGGTGGTGGCCGCCCCGCCGCGCGGGCGCGACACGGTGGCCGGCGCCGTCACCGGCGCGGTGGTCGGCGCGGTCATCGGCTCGCCCCACGACACCGGCGAAGGCGCTGTCATCGGCGCGATCGCCGGCGGCATGATGGGCGCCGCGAACGAAAATGCGCGCAACAAGGAGGCCGGACGCATCGACGCCGCCAACAATGCCGCCGCGCAGGCGGAGCGCGCACGACTCGAAAAGCAGGCGTCCGACTACAAGCGCGCGATCAGCGCGTGCCTGGAAGGCCGCGGATACACGGTGAAATGACATGAAGACCAAGTTGCATGCAATCCTGGGCGCCGCGCTCCTGCTCGGCATGGCCGGCGCGGCGAATGCAGACCGTCCGCACCGCGCGCCGCGTACCGTGTCGGAAGGCGTGGCGCGGCACGTGGAAATGCGCGTCGACAACCGTTACCAGCACAATCGCAGCTATCCGGTGCGCGGTTACGTGTACGGCTCGCTGCCGCACCGCTACGTGAGCGTCCGCTACCGCGGCGGGCCTTACTACTACGGCGGCGGTGTCTGGTATCGGCCCTACGGCCCGCGCTTCGTGGTGGTGGCGCCGCCCATCGGCATCGGTGTCGGCTTCCTGCCGCCCTACTACACCACCGTGTGGTTTGGCGGCATCCCTTACTACTACGCCGACGACACCTACTACGTGTGGCGCCCCGAGCGCCGCGAGTACGTGGTGACGCAGCCCCCGGCGCGCGAGCCGGCGCGCGTCGACGCGCCTGCCAGCAATGCCGAGATCTTCGTTTATCCGAAGAATGGCCAGAGCGAAGCCCAGCAGTCGACCGATCGCTATGAATGCCACGCCTGGGCCGTGCAACAGAGCGGCTTCGATCCGACGCGGCCGAGCGGCGGCGTTGAGGAGTCGCAGATCGAGGCGAAGCGCGCGGATTACCGGCGGGCGGAGGGGGCCTGTCTCGAGGGGCGTGGCTACAGCGTCAAGTGACTTGAGCTCGCTTCAGACCCGGCGCCTGGCGCGCAGCGCGAGATATGCGTCGAACACGGCCCGATCCAGCTCATCATCGGGCTCGTCCAGCACCACCGCACCTTGCTGCCGCATCCGCGCCACCTGTACTTCCGCGCGACGGCGGTGCTCGCGCGCGGCGAGCGACACCAGAGGATCGCGCCAGTCATCCGCGCGCCGCTCCGCGAGCCGCGCGAGTTCGGCGGCATGCGGCGCGGCGACGATGGGCAGATGCCGCGGCACCAGCGCCTTCAGAGCCTGCAACAACGCTTCGTTGCGCGCGGGCTCGGCGAGATCCGTGAGCCACACCACCAGTCCGCGATGCCGGAGCATGCGTCTCGCCTGGATCGCCGCGGCGCCCGGATCGGGTTCGCCGCGCCGGGTCTCGAGCGTTTCGAGCGCATGTCGCAGGCGCGTGACGGCGCGCAGGCCGCGATCCGGCGGGCAGGCGCGCAACGCGCGCTCCGCATACACCAGCACGCCGATGCGGTCCTCGATCGAGATGGCGTGCTCGGCGAGGCGGGCGGCGACGTTTGCATACAGGCCGAGCCGATCCAGCTCACCGGCGCGCACGCGGCTGGCGCGCCCGGCGTCGATGACGATCAGGATCTCCAGGTGCTGCGCCTCGCTGTATTCGCGTGAGATCAGCGTGCCGCGGCGCGCGGTGGCCTTCCAGTCGATCCGCGACAGGGCATCGCCGGGCGCGTAGTCGCGCAACTGCAGCAGCTCCACGCCGACACCGGGCAACCGTCGGGGTGTTTCACCGGCGGACTCTCCGGTGATGGCGCGGGCACCGCGCGGCAGGCTGTCGGGCGCGACGGTGAACCGCGCATCCTGCGGCAGCGTCCGGCCCCACCAGGCCAGTCGGAAGCGGCCTAACAACCTGGCGGGCACTTCGCCGAAGCGGCCGGCCCCGAGGCGCAGCGGCATCAACGGCACCACGTCGCGCCACTCCTCGCCCGGCGGCACGTCGATTTCGCGCACCTCGTCCGTCTGCCGCATCGCGGCGGGCAGCACGCGCGCGTACTGGATGCGCAGGTCCCGCCTGCGGTTGTGTTCGAACGCAAAGGCGCCATTGGCGAGGCGCCCGAGCTTCAGCCGCGAGTCCAGCCGCATGCGCAGTATCAAGTGCGTTCCGCGGAAATACGCAGCTTCGATGGCGAGACCGGCGAGCAGCAGGAAAGCCGGGAACATCCAGGCGGTGGCGAACGCCGGCTCGTCCGACCACGTGCCCGCGATGCCGAGCAGCGCGGTCAGCATCAGGAACAGGTAGCCGCGCGACGCGAGGTGCATCGGCGCTGCTAGCGGGGCACCGGGGTCGCTTCGAGAATGGCGCCGACCACACCGAGGTCGGTGTCGCCGTCGAGCGCGGCCTCCGCCCTCAGCACCAGGCGATGCGGGATCACCCAGCGCGCCACCGCCTGCACGTCGTCCGGCGCCACGAAATCACCGATGCGCAGGCCCGCGTGCACGCGCGCCGCGCGCAGCAGCGCCAGCGCGCCTCGGGTAGATAGCCCGAGCGACACGCGTGGATGCTCGCGTGTCGCCCGGGCCAGGTCCAGCACGTAGTCGCTCAATGCCTGCGACACGTGCAACGCGCTCGCGGCGGCGCGCGCCTGGTGCAGCAGCGCGCGGTCGATGCGGCCGATGTCGGCCGGGATGGCCTCGCGCGCCTCGAGCTCGGTGCCGTAGCGCCGCAGGATCTCGCCCTCGGCGGCGCGCTCCGGGTAGTTCATGTCGATGCGCAACATGAAGCGGTCGAGCTGCGATTCTGGCAGTGGATAGGTGCCCTCGAAATCGCGCGGGTTCTGGGTGGCCAGCACCAGGAAATCCTCGGACAACGCGTACTGGTCGCGCTCCGAGGACACCTGCCGCTCTTCCATCGCCTCGAGCAGCGCGGATTGCGTCTTGGGTCCGGTGCGGTTGATCTCGTCGACCAGCAGCACGTCGGCGAACAGCGGCCCGCGGCGGAACACGAATTCGTTCTTCGAGGAATCGAAGACGTGCGTACCGACGATGTCGCTGGGCATCAGGTCGGCCGTGCCCTGCACGCGCTTGAATTCGCCGCCGAGCACGCGCGCCAGCGTCTTGGCGAGCAGCGTCTTGCCGAGGCCCGGCGGGCCCTGCACCAGCACGTGGCCGCGCGCGATCAGCGCGATGCACAGCGCGCGGATCACGTCCTCGGCGCCGATGACCACGCGCGCCAGCTCGCGCTGCACGGATTGTTCGAAGGTTGCGACCGTGTTCATGATTTCAGTCGTCGCTCCAGGTTGTCGAGAAGGTTCTGCAAAGGCACCAGGGGTAGTTTGCGCATGGCGTGGGCATCGGCATACCAGCCCTTCAGCTGGTCCAGCTCCTGCGGCAGGACGGCCGCGTGACGCTCCAGCCAATGCCATTGATCGGCGCGCTCCCTGCCACGGATCACCGCGGCGAAGAAGTGATCGAACATCGCGAGCGCGGCGCGCCAGGGCGCGACGGTGCGCGCCACGAGCCCGCCCGCGCGGCGCACCAGTTCGGCCTCGGAGGGATCGTGCATCGCGACGGTCGGCGCGCGCAGCCGAGTGCTGCCCACCACCCAGACAAGCCAGAGTGCCAGGAGTATGCCGATGGTCGTGTACAACCGCTTGTCGCGATAGAAGCGCGCCGGATCGTAGCTCGCGGAGAGCCCCTGCCGCAGATCGTCGAACAACACGACGCCATCGGGCGCCATGGTGACGCTCACGATGTTGGCAAAGAACCTGGCGTTGTCGTCATTGCCGATCGCGCGGTTGCTGAACAGCGTGCCGCCCGCCACCAGCAGGATGCGGCCCGCGCCCAGGCGCTGCTCGAATGCCGCACCCTCGCCGTCCGCCCCGCGCGCCAGCGTCAGCACGAAATTGTCGTACGGCAGCCGCAGCGACCACTGCTGTGGCTCGTAATCCGTCTCCAGCGCCAGCTTGCGCACTCCCGCGAGCAAGGCGTGCGGGCCGGTGGCATCCAGCTCTATCTTCTCTGGACCTGCGTCGAAGCGGTCGAAGGAACGACCCGGCGGTCTCACCTTCTCCTCGGGCTCCTGCTCCGGGTTCGCATCGCGCGCGTCGGCTTCGCGCACGCGCTGGGCCAGCGGCGTGTCGTCGAGGCGCGCTTCGCGCGCGGCGCGCGTCTCGAATTCGATCGAGGTCAGCGATTCGATTTCCACCACCGCACCGGACTCGCGGCCCACGGCCCAGCTCGGCTGGTCGAGCAGCGCCGCGTTGATCAGCAAGGTATTTCCCCGCCGTACCCACTTGTCCAAGGCGCCGAATTCTTCACTGCGGAAGATCTCGACGGCCGGCAGCGTCAGCACCAGCAGGTTGCCGCGCGATGGCAGGTCGTCCCCGAGCAGCTCGGTGTACCGTTCGCGCCACGAGCGTGCCCGCACGCCCGTGCGCTGCAGCCACTCGAACAATCCCGCATAGCCGTTGCCGCGCCGCTCGGCGCTCGTGGGTCGGGCGGCATCGGCGTTCGGATCCAGCGTGGGCGCGGGTCGCAGCCACAGACCGTAGAACACCACCAGCGCGGCCAATGCCAGCAGCAACGTGATGCCCCGCTCGCGCATCAGGATGGCCGCTCCGACATCCTGCCGACGCGAGCGAGAAGCTCGCGTGCCGCCGACACCGCTCTTTCGATGGCGGGCTCGGCCGGCGGCTGCGGCGCATATCGCAGTTGCTCCGCGGTGCGCGCGACCTCGGCCAGCGCCTCGCGATCGGCCTCGGCATCGAGCCGCGCGCGCCGCACGATGGCGGCAGCGGTGAGGCCCTCCGCTGCCGGCAGACGGCGGGCGCGCGTCAGCGCCTCGCCCAACAACCGCAACAGCATGCCCGGCCGCTCGGCCAGCGGGGCCGACAGCACGTCGGCGAGCATCAGGCGCCGGCGCCACTGCGCCGCGGGACTGTTGCGCTTCGCGGCGCGGCGCGCGCCCCAGAGCCCCGCGGCGCGCAGCTCCTGCCAGACCACGAACAGGGTCAGAGCGACGACCAGCGCGTAGCCGACGTAGGTGATGATCTCCGCGATCCCGGCGTCGCTGCGGAACTGGCGGGCCCATCTCGCCAGCCAGCCCGCATCATCGTCCGGCCGATCCTGCAGCTTCTTCTTGAGCCAGCGCTTGAACCGCTCCCAGCGTGTGGCGCCCTGCTGGCCGCGCTCTCCCAGCTCGGCGAGCACCGGCGCGAGCGCCTGCGCGTCCGGCGCCGCGCGCTGCGTGCCGGCATCCATCGCATGCGTCACCAGTTCCTCGAGTGCACGCAGGCTTCGCGCCGAGATCTCCTCGCGTCGCTCGCCGAGCGTGCCGGGCAGCAGGTTGCGCCAGGGCGCCTTCTCGAGCGCGGGCAGCAGGTCCGGACATCGTTTGCGCACGCGATCGATGCCGACGTCGACGCGCGCATCCAGACGCGCGCGGCAGGCCTGTACCGCGCGCAGCGCCGCATCCTGCGCGCGCGGGGGTTCCTGCGCACTCGCGCTGCGCAGCGCGCCGAGGCAGGCGAGCAGCGCCAATGCGACGACGCGCTTCATCGCGACGCTCCGCGCCGCTGCAGATCGCGCAGCTTCAGGTCCTCGTAAGCCACGATCAGCACCGCGAGCACGAACGGCACGCCGAATGCGCCCACCACCAGTGACAACATCGAGGAGACGGTGGCGATCAGGAACAGGTCTGCGCGGCCGAGCAGCGGCGTCAGCATCGCGACCAGCATGGCGGAGACCAGGTAGAACACCGCGATCACGCAAGCCGTGGCGAAGATGGCCCCCACCATGCGCCAGGACCGTCGCCACGACAGTCGCAGCGAATGCACGATGGACGAGAACGGACCGCGGCCGTCGCACCAGAACGCCGGCAATGCCACCACGAACAGCGCCGCCGGCCAGAACAACGGCAGTGCGATCACCAGGAAGGCCATGCTCGGCAGCACATTGCTGACGATCGGAAAGAGCACGAAGAACAGCAGCGGAAAACCCAGCGCGCCGATGGTGGCGATCAGCGCGGTCGGCAGCCGCCGCAGCGCCGTGGCAATTTCGGTGCGGAATCTCGGCCGCATTCCTCGTGACACCGCGAACAGCCGCAGCGTGATCACGCCCAGCAATGCCGTCGTGAGCAGCAGCGCGCCGAGATAGGCCGCGAACTCCAGCTTCACGTCGCGCTTGCCCGAGAACAGAAACGTGCTGTAGAGCGTGGGCAGCTCGAGCACCAGCACCGCAAGGCCGGAGTACGGCAGACAGCGCAGCAGCCCGGCGCGAAACAGCCTGAAGGCCGCATCGAGCACTTCGCCGATCATGAGCGGGCGCGGCAGCGGCAACAGGCCGGTGACTTGCAAGGGTTGCACGCTGCTCATGCGGCCCATGATACTGCCCCATGCCCGTCGCCACTCGCCAACCCACCAGCCAGCAGATCCTCGACGCCTCGCGCGACATCGATCGGCGCGACGCGGAAATCCTGCTCGCGGCGGCCTGGGGCCACACGCGCGGCGCATTGCTGGCGCGCGCCGATCAGCCGGTGCCGGAAAGCGTGCTCACGGCATACGAGGCGCTGCGCGCGCGACGCGCCGCGGGCGAACCCGTCGCCTATCTTCTGGGCCGGCGGGAATTCTGGTCGCTGGAGTTCGAGGTGAGCCCGGCCGTGCTCGTGCCACGACCCGAAACCGAATTGCTGGTCGAGCGTGTGCTCGCGCAGGTGGCCAGGGTCGAAGCGCGCGTCGCCGACCTCGGCACCGGTTCCGGCGCCATCGCCATCGCGCTGGCCCGCGAGCGCCCGCGGTGGCGCGTGTCGGCAACCGACGTGTCGGAGGAAGCCCTCGATGTGGCGCGGCGCAATGGCGCCAGGCTGGCACCGGGTCGCATCGAGTGGTGCCTGGGCGACTGGTTCACGCCACTGGGCGCCCGGCGTTTCGATGCCATCGCCAGCAATCCGCCGTACATTGCGGCCGACGATCCGGTGCTTCGCGGCGACGGGCTGCGTTGCGAGCCTCGGCAGGCGCTGACACCGGGCGGCGATGGCGGGGCCGCGCTGCTCACTCTCGTCAATGGCGCCCCGGACCATCTCGAGGATGGCGGCTGGCTGTTCCTCGAACATGGCGCAACCCAGGCACCGGCAGTGCGCGCCGCGCTTGTGGCGCGTGGCTTCACTCACGTAACCTCGCACCGCGATCTCGCCGGCCACGAGCGCGTCACCGAAGGCAAATGGAGCAGGTAAACCCCGTGTCACTCGTTTTCGAAACCACCCTCGGCAACTTCGAAGTGGAGTTGTTCGACAAGGAAGCGCCGATCTCGGCGCAGAATTTCCAGGAGTACGTCGACGAAGGTTTCTTCGACGGCGTGCTGTTCCACCGCGTCATCCCCGGTTTCATGATCCAGGGCGGCGGCTTCGAGCCCGGCATGAAGCAGAAGAAGACCAAGGCGCCGATCAAGAACGAGGCGACCAACGGCCTGAAGAACAAGCGCGGCACGCTCGCGATGGCGCGCACCAACGTGGTCGACAGCGCCACCGCGCAGTTCTTCATCAATCTCGTCGACAACGATTTCCTCGATCACGCCGGCCCGGCCAACTATGGCTACGCGGTGTTCGGCAAGGTCACCACCGGCATGGACGTCGTCGACCAGATCGCCAAGGTCGCCACCACCAATCGCGCCGGCCACCAGAACGTGCCGGCCACCGACGTGGTCATCACCAGGGCGACCAAGAAGTAATGTGAAGAAAGGCTGGCGGCGGCGACTGGCGCGATGGCTGCTCATCGTCGCGGTCGCCGCGTTCCTCGCGACCGTGCTGCCCGTGGTGGCGATGCGCTGGATGGATCCGTGGTACAGCGCCTTCATGCTGGACGCGGCGCTCGATGCCAGCCGCAACGGCCGAGCCGACTACCACACCGACTACCGCTGGGCGGACCTCGAGCAGATCTCGCCGCACGCGGCGGTGGCGGTCATCGCCTCCGAGGATCAGCTGTTCCCGTTCCATGCGGGCTTCGACTTCAAGTCGATCCGCGAAGCCATTCGCCGCAACGAGGCGCAGGCGAGCCGGCGGCGGCCGCGCATCCGCGGCGCCAGCACCATCTCGCAACAGGTCGCGAAGAACCTGTTCCTGTGGTCCGGGAGAAGCTACCTGCGCAAAGGGCTCGAAGCCTACTTCACGCTGCTCATCGAGCTCACCTGGCCCAAGGAGCGCATCCTCGAGGTGTACCTGAACGTCGCGCAGTTCGGCGACGGCATCTACGGCGTGGAAGCGGCCGCGCAGCGCTTCTGGCACAAGCCCGCGGCCCGGCTCGATCGCTGGGAGGCCGCCACGCTGGCCGCAGTGCTGCCGAATCCCGTGCGGCTGCGCGCCAACGCGCCCTCGCCCTACGTGCAGTTGCGGCGCGACCAGATCCTCGCGCAGATGCGCGGCCTCGGCGGCCCGAGCTATCTCGAGGAGCTGGAGCATCCGACGGAGCCTCCCGGGCCGAGGGCGCCGCGCCGGCCGCCGTCCCGGGCGTCCAACTAGCCGGCGAGGCTGCGACGCGCTCCCGCGGGCCTAGTTGAGCGCATCGCTGCCGCGCGGCGCCATTTCGGTGAACAGCTGCTCGGCGTCGATGGCGTCGAACTTGTACGGCCGCTGGCAGAACTCGCAGGTCACGGTGACCGCGCCCTGCTCCGCGATCACGCTGCGCACCTCCTCCTGCCCCAGCGAACGCAGCACGTTCGCGACGCGCTCGCGCGAGCAGCGGCACTCGTGCACGATGTCGTGGCCGCTGAACACGCGCACCGCGTCGTCGCCGAACATGCGCACCAGGCGCTGCTCGATGTCATCCTGCAGCAGCTCGGCGGGCGTCAAGGCCTGCATGGCGTGATCGGCCTTCATCCAGGCTTCCTCGAGCGCCGCCGGATCGGCCGGCGCCTGCTTGCCGCCGACGCCGGCAATGCGCTGCACCAGCATTCCGGCCGTGACACCGGGCGTGGACACCAGCAGCACGCGCGTCGGCAGCTGTTCGGACTGCACGAAATACGCCTCGAGGGACTCGGCGAGCGAATCGCCGGTGATGGGCACGACGCCCTGGTAGCTGGAGGCGCGGTCCTTGCTCTCCACCGTGACCACGATCTGTCCTTCGCCGGCCAGCGAACGGAAGCCCGCGGAGTCGCCGATGGGTTCATGCCGGACCATGCCGCGCAGCTTGAAGTCGTGCGTGCATTGCGCCACCAGCAGGTTCACCAGCCCCTTGCCCTGCAGTTGCAGCGTCAGCGTGCCCTCGAATTTCAGCGTGGCCGCGAGCAGCACCGCGGCCGCCACGGCCTCGCCGAGCAGCGCCTGCACGGCGGGTGGATAGTCCTGGTGCGCGCGCAGCTCGAGCCATGCGCGGCTCATCCGCACGGAATGGCCGCGGATGGGATGCCGCTCGAGCACGAAGCGGCGGACGCGGTCCGACTGTTCACCGACCGCGGTCATCGGCCGTCTCGATCAGCTCGCGCCAGTTCGTGGCCACGCACTTCAACCCGCCAGCTTCTTCTTCAGGAGCTCGTTCAGCTGGGCGGGATTGGCCTTGCCGCCGGTGGCCTTCATGACCTGGCCGACGAAGAAGCCGAACAGCTTGTCCTTGCCGGAGCGGTAATCGGCGAGCTGGCCCGGATTCCTGGCCATGACCTCGTCGATGGCCTTTTCGATGGCGCCGGTGTCGGTGATCTGCTTGAGACCCCTGGACTCGATGATCGCATCCGCATCCTTGCCCTCGGCCCACATGGCCTCGAACACGTCCTTGGCGATCTTCCCTGAGATGGTGTTGTCGACGATGCGGTTGAGCAGGCCCGCGAGGCGCTGCGCGTCGATGCGCGATTCGGTGATCTCGAGATTGTGCTCGTTGAGCGCGGCCGCGAGCGAGCCCGCCACCCAGTTGGCGGCCAACTTCGCCTGCTCCTTGCCGGGCTCCCTGCCGCCGGCCAGTAGTTTGGCGGCTTCTTCGAAGTACGCCGCCAGCTCCTTCGAGGACGTGAGCACGCCGGCGTCGTACTCGGACAGGCCGAGCGTCGCGACGAAGCGCGCCGCCTTCTGGTCCGGCAGCTCGGGAAGCGTCGCCCGGATGCCCTCGATGAACGCCGCATCCAGCTCCACCGGCAGCAGGTCCGGATCCGGGAAATAACGATAATCGTTGGCCTCTTCCTTGGAGCGCATGCTGCGCGTCTCGCCCTTGTCCGGGTCGTAGAGACGCGTCTCCTGCACCACCTTGCCGCCGCCCTCGAGCACGTCGATCTGGCGCGCGACCTCGTAGTTGATGGCCTTCTCGACGAAACGGAACGAGTTGATGTTCTTGATCTCGGCGCGCGTGCCGAATTTTTCGGCGCCGATCCGCCGTACCGAGACGTTCGCATCGCAGCGGAACGAGCCTTCCTGCATGTTGCCGTCGCAGATCTCGAGGTAGCGCACCAGCGTGTGCACCTTCTTGAGATAGGCCACGGCTTCCTTGGCGGAGCGCATGTCCGGCTCGGAGACGATCTCGATGAGCGGAGTTCCCGCGCGGTTCAGGTCGATGCCCGAGAGCTTGCCGAGGCCCTCGTGCAGCGACTTGCCGGCATCCTCTTCCAGGTGCGCGCGCGTGATGCCGATGCGTTTCCTGCTGCCGTCGTCGAGCACGATGTCGAGATGGCCCTTCGCGACGATGGGCAGCTCGTACTGGCTGATCTGGTAGCCCTTGGGCAGGTCCGGGTAGAAGTAGTTCTTGCGCGCGAACACCGAGCGCGGCGCCACGGTGGCATTCACCGCGAGCCCGAACTTGACGGCCATGCGCACGGCTTCCTGGTTGAGCACCGGCAGCACGCCGGGATAGGCGAGATCCACGAGGTTCGCCTGCGAGTTCGGCGCCGCTCCGTAGGCGGTGGCCGAGCCCGAGAAGATCTTCGAGCGGGTCGAGAGCTGGGCGTGGATCTCCAGACCGATGACGGTCTCCCAGCCGGCGGTCGCGGCGCTCACGAGCGCATCTCCCGGTTGAACGCGGCAGGTATCCGGCGGTGCCAGTCGGTCGCCTTCTGGAACGCATGCGCGACGTTCAGCAGCTTCGCCTCCGCGAAGTGCGGGCCGCAGATCTGCAGCCCCACGGGCAGGTCGCGCACGAAGCCGCAGGGAATCGACATGGCCGGCACGCCCGAGAGGTTCGCGCCGATCGTGTAGATGTCGTTGAGATACATCTGGATGGGATCCGACGCCTTGGCGCCGAGCTCGAACGCCACGTCCGGCGCCGTGGGGCCGATGAGCACGTCCACCGCGGCAAATGCCCGCTTGAAGTCGGAATTGATCAACTGCCGCACGCGCTGCGCCTTGAGGTAGTAGGCGTCGTAGTAGCCGGCGGACAACACATAGGTGCCCGTCATGATGCGCCGCTTGACCTCGGCGCCGAAGCCTTCGCCGCGCGAGCGCTTGTAGAGGTCCAGCAGGTCCTTCGGGTCCTGGCAGCGGTGGCCATAGCGCACGCCGTCGAAGCGTGCCAGATTGGACGAGCACTCCGCCGGCGCCACCACGTAGTAGGTGGGCACGGACAGCGGCAACGCGGGTAGTTTGACCTCGACGAGCTTCGCGCCGAGCTTCTCGTAAACCTTGAGCGCCTCGCGGATGCACTGCTCCACGGAAGGATCGAGGCCCTTGTCGAAGAACTCCTGGATGAGGCCGATCCTGAGGCCCGCGAGCGGCGCATCCAGCGTGGCCAGGTAGTCAGGCACCGGCGTGTCAACGCTGGTGGAATCGCGCGGATCGAATCCCGCCATCGCGCCCAGCACCATGGCCGCATCCTCGGCGGACTGCGCGATCAGGCCACCCTGGTCGAGGCTCGAGGCGAACGCGATCATGCCGAAGCGCGACACGCGGCCGTAGGTCGGCTTGACGCCGGTGACGCCGCAGAGTGACGCCGGCTGGCGGATGGAGCCGCCCGTATCGGTGGCCGTGGCGATGGGCGAGATGCGCGCCGCCACGGCGGCGGCCGAACCACCGGAGGAGCCGCCCGGCACCCGCTTCGGGTCCCAGGGGTTTTTCACCGGGCCGTACCAGCTGGTCTCGTTGGACGACCCCATGGCGAACTCGTCCATGTTGGTCTTGCCCAGCGTCACCATGCCGGCGGCATTGAGCTTCTCGACCACGGTGGCGTCGTATGGCGACACGAAGTTGTCGAGCATGCGCGAGCCGCAGCTGGTCTTCACTCCGGTGGTGCAGAAGATGTCCTTGTGCGCCAGGGGCAGGCCGGTCAGAGGCCCGGCCGATCCGGACGCCAGCGCCCGGTCGGCGGCGGCCGCCTGGGACAGCGCGGAGTCGGACATGACGGTGATGAAGGCATTGAGCCCCGGCTGCGACGCCTCGATGCGGGCGAGCAGCGTCTTCGTGAGCTCCGTCACGGAAAATTCTTTGGCTCGGAGCTTCTTCGCAAGCTCCGCGAGAGTCAGGTGATGCATTGGCCTACAGGGTTCCCTATTCGATGACCTTGGGGACGAGATACAGCGCGGCTTCGACTTGCGGAGCGTTGCGTTGGTAGAGCTCGTGCTGGTCTTTTTCGGTCACGACGTCGGGGCGAAGGCGTTGCGCGAGTCCCGGCAGCGGATGCGCCATCGGCTCGATGCCGGCCGTTTCGGCCGCATCGAGTTGCCCGACGAGATCGACGATCTTCGACAGGCTGTCCTGGTAGACCGGCACCTCGGCTTCGGTCAATGAGAGTCGGGCGAGGTGCGCGATGGAGTTGATCTGCTCGCGTTTGAGGCTCATCGGAAACTCAAGCAAAAGATGTGTGAAATGTGCGCGGAATCATACCTGCTGCCTTGTGGGCCGTGCTGCAGATTGTTAAATTGCCGCCACTTTTTCGCGCTCCGGTCGCTTTCTCATGTTCAAACGTTTGCGCGGCTATTTCTCGAGCGATCTTTCGATCGACTTGGGAACGGCCAATACCCTGATTTACGTCCGTGACAAGGGCATCGTGCTCAATGAGCCCTCGGTTGTCGCGGTGCAGGACGACCAGGCCGGCCGCGGCAAGGTCATCGTCGCCGTGGGCGCCGAGGCCAAGAACATGCTCGGCCGCACCCCCGGCCACATCAATGCCGTGCGCCCGATGAAGGACGGTGTCATCGCCGACTTCACCTACACGGAGAAGATGCTGCAGTACTTCATCGGCAAGGTGCACGGCAATCGCGTGCTCAAGCCGAGTCCGCGCGTGCTGGTGTGCGTGCCGATCGGTTCGACCCAGGTCGAGCGCCGCGCCATCAAGGAGTCGGCCGAAGGCGCCGGCGCGCGCAGCGTGCAGATAGTTAGCGAGCCGATGGCGGCGGCGGTCGGCGCGGGGCTGCCGGTGAACGAGGCGCGCGGCTCGATGGTGCTCGACATCGGCGGCGGCACCAGCGAAGTCGCGGTGCTCTCGCTCAACGGCATCGTGTACGCGGCCAGCGCGCGCATCGGCGGTGACCGCTTCGACGAAGCCATCATGAACTACGTGCGCCGCAACTACGGCATCCTGATCGGTGAAGCCACCGCGGAGCGCATCAAGATCGAGATCGGCGCGGCCTATCCCGGCCAGCAGGTGCGGGAGCTGTCGGTCAAGGGGCGCAACCTCTCCGAGGGCGTGCCGCGCAGCTTCACGCTCAACTCGAACGAAATCCTCGAAGCGCTGCAGGAACCCCTGCAGGGTATTGTCGGGGCCGTCAAGCAGGCGCTGGAACAGACGCCGCCCGAGCTCGGCGCCGACGTCGCCGAACGCGGCATCGTGCTCACCGGTGGTGGCGCGCTGCTGCGTGACATCGACAAACTACTCATGGAAGAAACCGGTCTGCCCGTGGTGATCGCGGAGGACCCCCTGACCTGCGTGGCGCGCGGCGGCGGCCGCATTCTCGAGCTGCAGGACGCGGTCGGCCCGGGAAGCTTCGGCCTCGAGTAACCAGGAAAACAGGTGGCCGTATTCGGCAGCGGCGGCAGCCGCTCATTCGGCGGACGCGGCCCGTCCTTTGGATTCCGTTTCTTCTGCTATGCCGTGATCTCGGTCGTGCTGATGTTCTACGACCGGCGCGGCGGCTGGCTGGACACGGCGCGCTACGGATTGCAGGCCGCCGTCTATCCCCTGCAGCTCGCGGTCAATTCGCCTTCGGCGGCCTGGCGCTGGATGAAGGAGAGCTTCACCACGCGTGAGGCCCTGCAGAAAGAAGTCGACACGCTGCGCAACCAGCTGCGTGACCAGCAGTTGATGACGATGCGGCAGGCGGCGCTCGAAAGCGAGAATGCGACGCTGCGCGGCCTGAACACCGCGTTGCCGGAAGTCATCGAGAAGCGGCTCATCGGCGAAGTCATCAACGTCGAGGTGTCGACGCTGCGCCAGCGCCTGCTGGTCAATCGCGGCGGCAACAACGGCGTGTATCGCCAGCAGCCCGTGATCACCGGCGACGGCGTGCTCGGGCAGGTGTACCGCATCGGTCCGTGGAGCTCCGAGATCATCCTGATCACCGACGCCGAGCACGCGCTGCCCGTGCAGGTGCTGCGCTCGGGCGTGCGCACCATCGCGCTCGGCACCGGCCGCAGCACCGCGCTCGAGCTGCCCTACGTGCCGCAGAATTACGACGTGAAGGTGGGCGACGTGCTGGTCACCTCCGGCCTCGACCAGGTGTTCCCCTATGGATTGCCCGTGGCGCGCGTGACGCGCGTCGAACGCGACCCGGCGCAGCCGCTGGCGCAGATCTTCGCCGCGCCGCTGGCGCGCATCGACGCGGACCGCGAGGTCCTTTTCATCTGGGCACGCAAGGATCATCCGGCCGCGCCGGCCACTCCGGAAGCCATGGCGGTGGAGGCGCCCGCTCCATGAATCTTTCGCGAGGCGAACCGCGCTGGGCCGTCACCTTCACGGTGCTGCTGGCGCTCATCCTGCAGGCGCTGCCGCTGCCCACCTGGCTCGAAGCCGTGCGGCCCTCTTTCCTCGGCCTCGTGGTCATCTACTGGGGCATCTACGCGCCGCACGCCGGCGGCATCTTCGCGCCCTGGCTCGGCGGACTCGGGCTCGACGTGTTCAAGGGGGACGTGCTCGGCCAGAACGCGCTGGCCATCGCACTCGTCGCCTACATCGCCATGAGCCTGCACCAGCGGCTGCGCAACCAGACGCTGGTGCAGCAGTCGCTGTTCGCATTCGCGGTGCTGACGCTGAACGAATTCGTGGTCTGGGGTATCGAAGGTTGGACCGGCCATTCGGTATCCAGCCCGTGGCGCTGGATCCAGCCGATGATCGGCGCGATGTTGTGGCCCTTCGTGGCGTTGCTGGTGGGCCGCACGCACTCGCGCATCTAGCCCGGGGGCTAGCTACATGGGCGCCGTCCGCATCAAGGATCACTGGGCCGAACAGCGGCTGTTCGAACGCCGCGCCATGGCCGCGGCCATCATCATCGTCGCGCTGGTGCTGCTGCTGATCGGGCGGCTCGTGGTGCTGCAGGTGTTGCGCTACGACTACTACGCGGAGCTCTCCCAGGGCAACCGCGTGCGCGTCGAGCCCCTGCCCGCGCAGCGCGGCCTGATCCTGGACCGCAACGGCGCGGTGCTCGCGGAAAATCGACCGGCATTCCAGCTGGAACTGGTGCGCGAACGCGTGCCGAACGTCGATGCCACGCTCAAGGGCCTGATCGACATCGGTGTGCTGCCCGCCGACGACCTCGAGGAGACCCGCCGCCTGGTGATGTCGCGCCGTGGTTTCGAGAGCGTGCCCATCCGCCTGCGGCTCACCGATGAGGAAATCGCGCGCTTCGCGGTACATCGTTTCGAATTCCCCGGCGTGGACATCGCCACGCGTCTCACGCGCTTCTATCCGCACAATGAGCACGCCGTGCACGCGCTCGGCTACGTGGCGGCGATCAGCGAAAACGACGTCAAGCGCCTGGAGAAGGAAAACCAGCTCGGCAAGTACGCCGGCACCTCGCTGATCGGCAAGCTCGGCATCGAGGCCTCCTATGAAGAGGAGTTGCACGGCGCCGACGGCTCGCGCCAGATCCTGGTGAACGCGGCCGGGCGCTCGGTGCAACGCCAGGGCACGCTGACGCCGGATCTGCAGGAGATCAAGCCGCGGCCGGGCCGCGACGTGATCACCAGCATCGACCTGCCGACGCAGCTGGTCGCCGAGCAGGGTCTCATCGACCGCCGCGGCGCCGTGGTCGCCATCGATCCCAACAACGGCGACGTCATCGCGCTGGTGTCGACGCCGGGGTTCGATCCGAATCCATTCACGCGCGGACTCACGCGCGCGGAGTACGGCGCGCTGCGCGACAACATCGACGTGCCGCTGCTCAATCGCGCGTTGCGCGGGCAGTATCCGTCGGGCTCCACCATCAAGCCGGGGCTTGCGCTCGCGGGGCTCGTGTACCACGACGTCGACCCCAACGCGACGAAGTTCTGCCCGGGCGTCTGGCACCTGCCCGGCAGCAGCCTCGCCTTCCGCGAAGGGCGAACCGGCCGCCATGGCGCGATGGACCTGCGCCATGCCATCGCCAAGTCCTGCGACGTGTACTTCTACGGCCTCGCCAACGACATCGGCGTGGATCACATCGCCGAGTTTCTTGGGCCGCTCGGCTTCGGCAGCCTCACCGGTATCGACATCGGCGGCGAGAAGCCGGGCCTGCTGCCGTCGAAGGAATGGAAGCGCAAGGCATTCAAGCGCCCCGCGGATCAGGTCTGGTTCCCCGGCGAAACGGTGAACTTCGGAGTCGGCCAGGGCTACTTCCTGGTCACGCCGCTGCAGCTCGCACACTACGTGGCGATCATCGCGAATCGCGGCACGTCTTATAAACCGCGGCTCGTGACTGGCGTGCGCGATCCGGCCACGGGTGATGTGAAGCGCTTCCCGCCCGTGAAGAATGAAGAGATCAAGAACGTCAGCGCCGAGCAGTGGCAGATCGTCACGGAAGGCATGGCCGGCACACTCCGCTACGGTACGGCCGCGGCGTTCGCCGGCAGGGCCATGACTTATACCATTGCCGGCAAGACCGGCACCGCGCAGGTGTTCACGGTCGCGCGCAACCAGAGCCTCGACAACCAGAAGACCGTGTCAGATCGCTTGCGTGACCACTCGTGGTTCATCGCGTTCGCACCGGCCGAGCGTCCGCGCATCGCCGTCGCGGTGATCGTGGAGAACGGCGGCTTCGGCGCGTCGATCGCCTCGCCGATCGCGCGCAATGTGATGGACACGTATCTGCTCGATGCCAACGGCCAGCTCAAGGTGCCGTTGCCACCGGGCACGGTGCCGCTGACACCAGGCCCGGGCTACGGACCCATCGTTCCGGGCAAGGGCGCAGCGCCGGCCGCCGCGGCTCCTGCGAAAGAGGAAGCCCCTGGCACCGAGGCGGAGGACTGAGCTCATGAATTGCCAGAAAGTCATCGTGCCGCGCATCCTCACGGACGGCGCCGCGGAACCGCCGCCCGCGGCAGGAGACGAATAATGGGCATGTACGAACCCATCGAAGTCGGTACGCGCAGCCAGCGCACCTTCTCGTTCGCGGCGCGCCTGCTGGGCGCCCTGAAGCTCGACGGCCCGCTGCTGATCGGACTCGGACTGATCACGCTGTACGGACTCGTGGTGCTCTACAGCGCCTCCGGCCAGAACCTCTACATGGTGCGCAACGCGATGCTGCGCGTGTTGATCGGCACGGTGGCCATGTGCGCGCTGGCGCGCGTCAAGCCGAGCTTCCTGCGGCGCGTGTCGCCGTGGATGTACGCCATCGGCGTGGTGCTGCTGGTGGCGGTGGACGTCACCGGGCACATCGGCAAGGGCGCGCAGCGCTGGCTGGATCTCGGCTTCTTCCGCTTCCAGCCCTCGGAGATCATGAAGCTCGCCGTGCCCATGACCTGCGCCTGGTGGCTGCACGATCGTCCGCTGCCGCCGAGCTGGGGCTCGCTGTTCATTCTCGCCATCATCATCCTGATTCCCACCGGGCTCACCATCCTGCAGCCCGACCTTGGCACCGGCGGCCTGATCCTGATCGGCGGCATGATGGTGGTGATCATGGCCGGACTGCAGTTCCGCGTGATCTTCGGGCTCGCCGGTCTCGGCGCCGCCGCCGCCTGGCTGGCCTGGCAGTACGTGCTCTACGACTACCAGAAGCAGCGCGTATTCACGTTGCTCGATCCGGAATCGGACAAGCTCGGCGCCGGCTACCACATCATCCAGTCGCAGATCGCCATCGGCTCGGGCGGCGTCTTCGGCAAGGGCCTGCTGAACGGCTCGCAGGGCCAGCTCGAGTTCCTGCCGGAGCGCACCACGGATTTCATCTACGCGATGATCGGCGAGGAGCTCGGATTGCTCGGCGCCACCATTCTCCTACTCCTCTATTTGTTCGTGGTGGGGCGCGCCCTGTATCTGGCGGTGGAAACGCAGGACACGTTCGCGCGGCTGCTCGCCGGCTCGATCGCGCTCACGTTCTTCGTGTACGTGTTCATCAACGCGGGCATGGTGAGTGGCCTGCTTCCGGTCGTCGGCGTGCCACTGCCGCTCGTCAGTTATGGCGGCACCTCGATGGTGACCCTGCTGGCAGGCTTCGGTATCCTCATGTCCCTCTACTCGCATCGGAAGCTGGTAGCCTCGTGACGCGCTGCAAATTCCTCGCACTCCTGCCGATCGCCCTGCTCTGCGCCGCCACGGCACGCGCGGACGGTTCGTTCTCGGGGCGTGACCGCTTCGACCTGGACCGGCCCGAGATCCGGCAATTCGTCGAGGCCACGGCCACCGCGCAGAAGGTGCAGCCGCTCGACGTCTACCGCCTGCTCGCCAAGGCCGAGCCGCAGCCGAGGATCATCGAGCTGATCAGCAAGCCCGCCGAGAAGATCGCGCCCTGGTGGCAGTATCGCGAGCGTTTCCTCACCGAACAGCGCATCGCCGAGGGCACGCAGTTCATGCAGGAGCATCGCCAGCGCCTCGAGAAGGCGCGTCGGGAAACCGGCGTGGCGCCCGAGTACGTGGTGGCCATCATCGGCGTCGAAACTTTCTACGGCCGCATCACCGGCCGGTACCGCGTGCTCGACGCGCTGGCGACGCTGGCGTTCGACTACCCGCCGCGCGCCGCGTTCTTCAAGGACGAGCTGGCGCAATTCATCGCGCTCACGCGCGAGGAGAAGGTGGATCCGCTGACGGCGATGGGCTCCTACGCCGGCGCCATGGGCGCGAGCCAGTTCATGCCCTCGAGCTACCGTCGGTACGCCGTGGACGGCGGCGACGACGACCAGCGCGACCTGTTCGCCGACTGGGATGACATCATCGCCAGCGTGGCTAACTACTTTCAGAAGAACGGCTGGGTGGCCGACGGCCCGGTGCTGGCCGATGCCGTGCTGCAGCCCGACGCGCCGGTGGTGGCCGATCCCGGCAATCTCTCGCTGAACGAGACGGTGGGGGGCCTGAAGGCCAAGGGCGTGGACTTCGACCCGTACGCGCAGCAGGAAGACGCGAAAGTGCTGCTGGTGCCGGCCGAGACGCCGCTCGGCCCCTCGTATCGCGTCGGCTTCAAGAATTTCGAAGTGATCACGCGCTACAACCGCAGCGTGCGCTACGCCATGGCCGTGCACGACCTGGCACAGACCATCGCCGGGCGCGTCGCGGCCACCGACGCCGCGCGCGCCGGGAATGCCACCCACCTCGCCTCGAGCCAGGCCGAGAACGAAGAGGAAGCGCAACGCTGATAGAGACCGCTGCGGCGGTGGGTTAAAGTCCGGCCCGGGATGCCAGCCACCGTCCGGTTACTCACACCCGTCCTGTTTCTCGCGCTCTGCGTTTCACTCGCCGGCTGCAGTGTCGCGCGGCGCCACCCGGAACATCCGCGCGGCGAGATCCCCTCCGGCTCGAACGTGCCCTCGCCGCCGCCGGACGTGCTGTCGATTCCCGACGCCGTGCCACGTCCCGAACCGCGCGGCACTCGCGGCAACCCGCCGTTCTACGAAGTCTTCGGCAAGCGCTACCACGTGATGGCGGACAGCGCGGGCTGGGTGGAGCGCGGCACGGCGTCCTGGTATGGCCCGGGCTTTCACGCCGCGTCCACCTCGCTCGGTGAACCGTACGACATGTACGGCATGACGGCCGCGCACAAGACGCTGCCCATCCCCTGCTATGCCGAAGTGACGAACCTGCGCAACGGCCGCAGGGTGGTGGTGCGCATCAACGATCGCGGGCCGTTCGTCGGCGATCGCATCATCGATCTTTCGTACACGGCCGCCGCCAAGCTCGACATGCTGCTGGCGGGAACGGCGCCGGTGGAAGTGCGCGTGATCACGCCGGGCGCGCCCGGCTCCGCGCTGCCGCCGACCGTCGCGGCATCGCCGCCGCCGCCGGTGATGCCCACCGCACCCGTGATGCCGCCGCCGGCGGCGCCCGCGGTGACCGTGGTGAACGCACCCGCCGCCAGGATTCCGGGCGTCACCGCCATGTTCATCCAGGCCGGCGTGTTCGCCGATCACGAGAATGCGCGGCGCCGCGTGGAATCGCTGCTGGCTGCCGGGCTCGAGCTCGCCAGCCTCGACGAGATGCCGCGCAACGACAAGACGCTGCACCGCGTGCGCGTCGGGCCGTTCGGCAGCGTCGAGGAATTCGATCTCGCGATGAAGCGCCTGCGCGGACTCGGCATCACCGACGCCCGCATGTTCACCGAGTGAGCGGTGTCAGGCAGGGATTATTCAATTTGCCCTTTCCGTACCTGTTGACGCTCGTAATAATCCCTGCCTGACACCACCTGCTTCCCCCCGGAGTCCACGTAATGCCGAGATCACGGCTGCTGCCGCTTTTGCTGGTCCTTTCCCTCGCTTCTGCCTCGTTCGCCGCGGTGCCCATTCCGAAGCCGCCGGCCATCGACGCGCGCGCGTACGTGCTCGTGGACTACCAGTCCGGCCGGGTGCTCGCCGCCGACAAGGCCGACGCGCGCATGGAGCCGGCCAGCATCACCAAGCTGATGACCGGCTACGTCGTGTTCCGGGCGATCCGCGAGAAGCGCCTCGCGCCCGACGACCTCGTCACCATCAGTGAACACGCCTGGCGCGCCGAGGGCTCGCGCACCTTCGCGCAGGTGGGCACGCAGATCCCGGTGGACGTGCTCATCAAGGGCATGATTGTGCAGTCCGGCAACGATGCCACCATCGCCCTGGCCGAGAAGTTAGGCGGCACCGAGGACGGCTTCGTGCAGATGATGAATGCCTACGCGCAGGAGCTGGGACTCACGAACACGCACTTCGACAACAGCTGGGGCGGCCCCGGCCCCACGCACTACATGAGCGCGCACGACATCGCGACGCTGTCCGCGCGCCTGATCCGCGAATACCCTGAGGAGTACAAGCTCTACTCGGTGCGCGAATTCATGTGGAACGGCATCAAGCAGCAGAACCGCAACGGCCTGTTGTCGCGCGACCCGAGCGTCGATGGCATCAAGACCGGCCACACCGAAAGCGCCGGCTTCTGCCTCGCCAGCTCCGCCAAGCGCGGCGACCAGCGGCTGATCGCCGTGGTGCTCGGCACCAAGGGATTCAAGCAGCGCGAGGACGCCAGCGCCGCGTTGCTCAATTACGGCTTCACGTTCTACGAAACCGTCAAGGCCAAGGGGGCCGGCGACGTGGTGCTCAAGCCCGAGGTCTACAAGGGTGAAGAGGATCGCGTCACGCTGGTGCCCGCGCACGACGTGTTCGTGACCATCAGCCGCGGCGCTGCGGCGCAGCTCAAGACCATGGCCTCCGTAAAGGAACCCGTGATCGCGCCCATCAAGGCCGGCCAGGTGCTCGGCGAACTGACGGTCAGCGAGGGCGCCAACGTCGTCGCGCGCGCGCCGCTGGTGGCGAAGGAAACCATTCCGGAGGGCGGTTGGTGGACGCGGATGGTCGACGGCATCGCCCTGTGGATGCGCTGAGGCGCGCGGGGTCGCGGCATGGGTGAACCACTGCCCATCTGCTTTCTCAACGGCGAATTCCTGCCGTTGCGCGAGGCGCGCATCTCGCCGCTGGATCGCGGCTTCCTGTACTCGGACGGCGCCTATGAAGTCACGCCGGTGTACGGCGGACGGCCATTCCGCTTCGATCAGCACCATGACCGCCTCACGCGCAGCCTGCGCGAGATCCGCATGGACGATCCGCTGGCGCGCGCGGCGTGGCGCGACCTGTATCGCGAGCTGATCGCGCGCAACGCCCACGAGGGCGACCTGTATGTCTACGTGCAGGTGACGCGCGGCGCGGAGAACGGCCGCAATCACGCACCGTTGCCGGACGTCGCACGCACCGTGTTCGCCTTCGCCTCCCCCTGGCCCGAAGGCCGCGCCGGCTGGCGAGAGAACGGACTGCCCGCGGTGACGGCGCAGGACACGCGCTGGGCCCGCTGCGACATCAAGTCGGTGTCGCTGCTCGCGAACGTGCTGCTGCGCCAGCTCGCGGTCGATGCCCACGCCAGCGAGACCATCCTGATCCGCGACGGCCAGCTCACCGACGCCAGCGCGTCGAGCGTGCACGTCGTGCTCGGCGGCGAGCTGCGCACGCCGCCGAACTCCTGGAAGCTGCTGCCCGGCACCACGCGCGGCGTGATCGAGGAGATCGCCGAACGCGCCGGCGTGAAGTGGCGCTCGGCCGCGGTCAGCGAGGCGGAACTGCGTTCCGCCGAGGAAATCCTGCTGGGCGCGGCCACGCGCGAGGTTCAGCCGGTTTCCCTACTCGACGGCAAGCCCGTCGGCACTGGCAAGCCCGGGCCGGTGTGGCGCAAGCTCTACGACGCCTATCAGGCCTACAAGCGCGAGCTCGCGGGGAAACCGTGGTAAAGGACATCTCGGGCGACGGCGACGAACTGCTGAAATTTCCAGTGGCCTATCCGATCAAGGTGGTGGGCCGGCGCAGCGAGCGGCTGCGCGCCAGCATCGACGCCATCGTGCGCGAGCATGTGCCGGATCTCGATGAAAGCCAGATCACCGAGCGGCAAAGCAAGGAACAGCATTTCCTCTCGATCACGTACACCATCAATGCCCGAAGCCGCGAGCAGGTCGTCGCGCTCGCCAATGCGCTGCAGGCGAGCAAGGACGTGATCATGCTGATCTAGTATCAGTGCTGAAGAAGTTCTTGCTGAACTTTTTCAGCGTCGCTTGCGAAAGGCGTGACTTTCGCTGCGCTCCCGCGCCAGGCGCCTGATCCCGATGACGGCCGCCACGAACAGCAGGCACGCGCCGAGCGAGATCGCGAACTCCTGCGCGTCCGGCGGGAATACCAGCACGAACCCGCGGCCCTTGATCAACTGCGAGAAACTCGACACGCAGAACGGCATCATGAAGAGGCGCAGCACCGTCCAGCGGTCCGGCGGCGGCTTGGCCGGGTCGCGCACGGAAAGATAGAGCGCCGTGCCGATGATGGCGCTGATGCCGAGCGCGTTGAGCCAGATGGACGGCGTGGGGTCGAAGTGGTGGATGACGGTGGCCAGGTACCAGATGAAGAAGCACCACAACGCGATTTTCGCGCCGGACAGCCTGGCGAAGTAGCTCATCGAGCCAGGACGGAGGAGACGGCCTCGGAGGTCTGGTGCACGGCCTCGAGCAGGGCCTCGGTGTCCGCGGCGTCACCTTCGAACTTGCCCGGCAGCTTGCGGCTCGGCGAATACACGACGCGCACGTTGACCGGTTTGCCGGCAAAGGTGCCGGTGAATTCCGAGATCAGCGGGAAGTACACGCCGCTGAGCTCGTCTGCCTGGTACCAGCCACCGGCGGATTCCTTGCGCGAGCACTTGCTGCCGGCGTGCCGCCCCTTGTCGCCCTTGCCGGTGGGAATGGCATAGCCGCCGACGCCCACGCTGCGAAGGGCGCCGCCGCCCGACTTCTGCACCTGCTTGTTGTAGTAGATGGACCAGTTGAGGACGGTGAGCGTCTTGCCTTCGGTGCCGACCATCGGCGCGAGGTCCTGCTTCAGCAGGTCGATCTTGAGCGGGTCGGAGGCGACGTCCGGGATGCGAAAGACGTCCTGGTTGCACTTGCCGCTGAGGGGCTGCAGCGCGCTGCCTTCCTTCTCTTCGGCCGGACGCAGGTCGATGACCACCAGTTCCTGGGCGGGCGGCGCTTCCTGCGCGAAAGCGGATGGCAGCGCGGCCAGCAGCGCCACTGTCCCGATCAAGCTACCCGTGCGGTGATTCATGAAGCCTCCCGTGCCGGATTGGACGGCGCGCGCGGAGGTCGGTTCACTTGCGCAGCGCGTCGAGCGCGCGCTCGAGGAATGGTGCGAAGGCGCGGCCGGTGGCCTCGACCGTGGCGTCGGGATGGCCGAGCTCGGCGAGTTGCGTCATCTGCAAGCCGGCATAGCCGCAAGGATTGATGCGCTGGAAGGGCTCGAGATCCATGTTCACGTTGAACGCCAGACCGTGGTAGCTCGCGCCGCGGCGGATGCGCAGGCCGACGCTCGCGATCTTCTTGCCGGCGAAATACACGCCGGGCGCGTTCTTGCGGCACTCGGCGCTGATGCCGAGGCTGGCGCAATAGTCGATGACGGCGCGCTCCAGGGCAGTGACGAGGTCGCGCACGCCGAGCCCGGCGCGGCGGATGTCGATGAGTGGATAGACGACGAGCTGGCCCGGGCCGTGATAGGTCACCTGCCCGCCGCGGTCGATCTGCACCACCGGGATGTCACCGGCGGCCAGCACGTGGCTGGGATTGCCGTTGAGTCCCTGCGTGAACACCGGCGGATGCTCGAGCAGCCAGATCTCATCCGGCGTGCTCGCATCGCGCGTGTCGGTGATCCGCTGCATCTCGCGCCACGTGGGTTCGTACTCCACCCGCCCCAACCAGCGGACAAGAGGTGCCGGGTGGGGAAAGTGGGGATTAGGGGATGAAAGTGGGGACATTCCTGATTTGCTGGCAGACGGGGACGCACCTGCAACAGGTACGTCCCCGTTTGCCCGCGCAGCGGGAAAATCAGGAATGTCCCCATTTTCATCCCCTAATCTTTCATCCCCTAATCCCCACTTTCCCCACCCGGCACCTCTTACCGCCTGCTCGGCGCGGTAGCTGGAGCGTACGAGGGGGCCGGAGACGCATTCGCGGAAACCCTTGGCGAGCGCCCATTGCCGGTACTTGTCGAATTCGGCGGGCGTCACGAAACGCTGCACGGGCAGATGATGCATGGTCGGCCGCAGGTACTGTCCCAGCGTCAGCAGATCGACGTTGGCGGTGCGCAGATCGTCCATGCACTGCGCGATCTCCTCGTCGGTCTCACCAAGCCCCAGCATCAGGCTCGTCTTGGTCAGCACCGAGGGCTTGTAGCGTTTGGCATGCGCCAGCACGGCAATGGTCTGCTCATAACCCGCGCGCGGATCGCGCACCGGATGCGTCAGCCGCCTCACGGTTTCCACGTTCTGCGCGAACACGTCGAGCCCGGAGTCGATCACGGTCTCGACATCTTTCATCACGCCCTGGAAATCCGGCGTCAGCGCTTCCACCGCCACGTGCGGCGTGCGGCGCTTGATCGCGCGAATGGCATCCGCGTAGTGCCGCGCGCCGCCATCGGGCAGATCATCGCGATTGACGCTCGTCAGCACGATGTACTTGAGCTTCATGAGCTCGACGCTGCGGGCCGTGTTTTCCGGCTCCTCGGCGTCCAGCCAGCCGCGCGGATTGCCCGTGTCCACGGAGCAGAAGCGGCAGGCGCGCGTGCACACCGCGCCCATCAACATGATCGTGGCCGTGCCCGCGTTCCAGCACTCGCCGATGTTCGGGCACTTGGCTTCTTCGCACACCGTCGCCAGCCGATGCTCGCGCACGATGCCCTTGACCGCGCTGAACCCGGCGCCCGCGGCCAGCGGCGCGGTGATCCAGCGCGGCTTGCCCACTCGCGCCGAGGGACTCTCGGCGCCGCGCGGCTTCTGGCCATCCTTGATGGCGGTGAAACCCTGCGGGGTCAGGTATTTCTCGCCGCTGCGCGGCGCGCGGTTCTCCGCGACGACGGGAATGTTCTTCAGGCTGGACATCGGGCTGGCGATTCTACTCCTGGCGGGCGTCGGCGGCTTTGGTGGCACCCGTTGGCGCTCACCGCAGCCGTCATCCCTCCGGGACTGCAGGCGGCGGGGACTGCGCCTCCGCGCCGGCACCGCCAAGCCCGGGCAAGGACTGCGACTTGCCGTTGATCTTGAGCTCGCCCCGCTTGAATTCAATGTGACTCGTGATCTTGTCGCCATCGCGCTTCGCATACCCCGCGTCGATGGCAGCACCGACGCCGGTATTGCCGTTGGGGATCTTGTCGACGAGCTTCTGCGCAAGGTCGATGGTCATGTCACTGTCGATCTTGCCGAGGAATGTCATCGAGCCCGACCGGAAGTCCGCGGGCGTGACGCCCTTCAGGCGCACCACGCCCTTCAGGACGCCCTCCCCCTCTGGCGTGACGACTCCCATGCGGTCGATGGTGAGCTCGGGGTCGAAGTTGAGCAGCTGCAGGCCGTAGTCCTTCAACGGCGTGAAGATGTGCGACTCGAAGTCCGTGAGGTTGCTGACCGGTTGGCTGTACGCCTGCTTCATGGCGGCGGACATCTTGGCCAGGGTCTGCGTGTGCAGGTGGTGCAGCGTGAAATCGTAGTGGATCTCGCTGATCTGCAGGCCGATGTCGTGCAACTGCTTGCTGCTGACCTCACCGGAACCGAGCTTGACGGCCACGTCGAGGAAATCTCCCTTGGCGTCCGTATCCGCCTGGTAGTGCAGGTTTTCGACGCGGGTTTCGGCCTTGTCGGCGCCGACCACGGTCATTTCGCCGACCTGGAACAGGAAGTCGGTGTCGTACAGGTCGCCCACCAGGCGCGCGCTGCGCGACTCGAACTTCATGTCCTTCATCGCGATTTGCGAACCGCCGTTCTCATGGAACTCGAGCCGGGCCCAGGTGCCGTCGGCGTCCACGTCGTCGAGAGTGCCGGAATAGCTGACGTCGAACTTGAAGTCCGAGTAGCCGATGTTGCCCGAGCCATCCTTGAGCTTGATGGTGCGGCCGTCGCCGGCGAGGCGCGTGGTGGCGCCGCCGAAGAAGCCGATGCGCGTGCTCACGCGCACCGGTTCGTCGGTGCCGAAGACTTCGACCAGCGCCTTGCGGACCTCGTCGCTCATCTGGAACCGCGTGTTCACGCGCGCCAGGCCGAGCGAGAAAGGCCAGAGCACCGGGCCGTGCAGGATTTCATTGCGCACCGTGAAGCGCAGCGGTTTTGCCGGTGCAGCCGGCGCCGTCGACTCCGCTGCCGCAGGCGCTGCGCCCGGCGTCGATGCGGCATCGGGTGCTGAGGCATCCGTCGGCTGCGCGCCATCGTCGGCCGGCGAGTCGCCGCCAGCCCCCGCGTGGCCCAGGCGCTTTTCTTCGGCCTTCCTGATGTCTTCGTACACCGCCGCGGGATTCATGGCCCGCGCCCAGGCGCCAAAGACCTCGAACGTCACCACCTGCTCGGAGCGGAACCAGCCGCGCGTGAGTCTGCGGTCGACGATGGTCAGATACGGCGCAGTCTCGCCGAGCTTGTCGAGACCGCGATTCACGCGACTCTCCGCGAGCTTGCCAATGCCCCACGGCGCCAGCACCAACACCGCGATGAGCACCACCGCGGTAGTGACGATCTTCTTCATGTTGTCTCTCCCTGAGAAACCTTGCGCCAGAGCTCGGCGTCCAGCGCCTGCAGCCGCTCCACGGTGCCGATGTCATACCACCGGCCCGTGTGCGCCTCGCCCGTGAGCTGACCGGCGGCGATCGCGCGCCTCAACAGCGGCAGCAGCGGAAACTTGCCGGGCTCGCAGCCGGCAAACAACTCCGGCCGGTAGATGCCGATCCCAGAATACGTCTGCCGCGGCCCTTCGCCCTCTGACACACGTCCCTTTTCCAGGAGGAAGTCGCCGCGCGGATGCTGCGGAGGATTGCGCACCAGCACGAGGTGTGCCAGCGAGTGCGCGGGTGGTTCGCGCCGCAGCGCGCCGAAATCGATGTCGGTCCACACATCGCCATTCACCAGCAGGAACGGCGCCGATCCCAGCAGCGGCAGCGCGCGAAAGATGCCGCCGCCGGTTTCGAGCGCCTCGGGCCGCTCATGGCTGTACGTTATGGCAAGCCCGAAGCGCGCGCCGTTGCCCAGGGCCGCCTCGATCATGTCACCGAGCCACGCGGTATTGATGACCACCTCGCGGAATCCGGCGGTGGCGAGACGCTCCAGGTGATATTCGATGAGCCGCTTGCCGCCGACGGACAGCAGCGGCTTCGGCGCGGCGTCGGTCAGTGGGCGCATTCGTTCGCCGCGACCCGCGGCGAGCACCATGGCCCTCACTTGTGCCGGCGCCGCGTGACGCGGCGCCTGGCCGCCGGCTTCGCGGGACGTTTCATCCGCGCGGCCTTGCGCGGTTTGCGGGTCTTGATCCGCGCGCGCGACTTCGATTTCGCCGCGGCGCGGGCATTGACACGGGGCTTGACGATCTTGCGCGTCGACTTAGGTCTCGAGGCGGCCTTGGTCGGCACACGGGATCTGGCCTTCACAGGCGCCCTGCGCTTGCCGCGAGTCCCGGTCTTCACTCTGCGCGGCTTGCGAGCGGCACGTCGGACCTTGCGTCGCACGGCGGTCGTGCGCGCGCCATGACGCAGTGCCTGCTCGGCGGCGCGGCGCACCTCGCGCGCATTCGCCGCCTCGAGCAGCGGCGCCACGCGCCAGCTCAGCCAGCGTTCGAACTCCACGAGCTCGGGGTAACGGCGGCATGCATCGCGCACGTATTCGAAGGTGAGCGGCAGATCATTGAGGTAGCCCGCCTTGCCGTCTCGATACCAGAGTCGGCAGAAGATGCCCAGCACCTTGATGTGCCGTTGCACGCCGATCAGGTCGAACCAGCGCAGGAACTGGTACTCGCTGTCGCCGACGTTCGCGCCCAGGTTGCCGAGCACGCGGCGGTAGCCCCGGACCCAGCGCTCCACGCGCTCGCGCGACCAGCTGATGTAGCAGTCCTTGAGCAGCGAGACCAGGTCGTAGCCGATGGGGCCGCGCAGCGCGTCCTGGAAATCGATGACACCCGGCCCGCCTCCCTTTTCGACGGCAGGTGGCAGCACCATGAGATTGCGCGAGTGATAGTCGCGGTGCACGAACACCTGCGGCTGCAGCAACGCTTCGTTGATCAGGAACTCGAACGTGACGGTCAGTAGTGCCCGTTCTTCGGGCGTGAGCTCGAGCCCGAGATGTTTGATCAGGAACCACTCGGGCATGAGGTTGAGCTCGCGCTCCAGCGGCTGGCGGTCATAGGGCGGCAACTGCTTCGAGGCCGGAAGGCCGCGTACCTGGATGTTGGCGAGGGTCGTCAGCGCATCGCCGTACAGCTTGTCGACGCCGCGGCCGGCCTTGAGCACCGAGAGATACTGGAGGTTGCCGAGGTCTTCCATGGCGACGAATCCCCGCCGCACATCCGAGGCATGCACGTGCGGCACGTGTGCTCCGGCCTGCTCCAGCAGCGAGGAGACCTTCAGATAGGGCGCGATGTCTTCCTTGCCCGGAGGCGCGTCCATGACGATGAGGCTGTCGGCGCGCGGCGCCCAGGCCGCGGGGTCGACGTCGCCGCGCGATACCCGGAAATAGCGGCGGAAGCTCGCGTCGGCCGATGCCACGCTGATGCGACCGATGCGCCATCCCAGGTCGCGTGTCAGCCAGGTCCGGATCGAGGTGAGGCGCGGGTCGTGCTCGAGCATTCACATAAGTATAGTGCGCAACTGTGCCAGAGACCTCGCTCAAGGCCGTCACCGCAGGCCTCGCACTCGCGCTTTCGACTGCGATCCCGCCGGCGTTCGCCGACGAACCACCCTGTCCTCAGCCTGCCTCGGCCACCGCCACGCCGACGACCGCGGCACCTCCGGCCACAGCGCAGGATCCGGCGGACCAGCCCATCACGATCGAGAGCGACGACAACAACTTCCAGTTCGACGTGAACGGCAATGCGAAGCTCTGCGGCAACGTCGAGATGCAGCAGGGCGACCGTCGCATCAAGGCCGACTGCCTCGAGTACGACTCGGCCCGGCAGAGCGCCAGGCTCCAGGGCGGCATCGAGTACTCCGATCCCATGCTGGTGGTCCGCGGCAACAGCGGCACCTATTCGCCGACGCTGGGCGCGACGTTCCAGGGCACGCAGTTCGAATTGCCGGAGCGTGGCGCGCGCGGCGCCGCGCGCAATCTCAGCATCGATACCAACGGCCTGGTCACGCTCGAGGGCGTAAGCTTCACCACCTGCCCCGCGGACGACGTTTCCTGGCAGCTCGAGGCCGAGAAGATCGAGCTCGACACACGCTCGCGCAACGGCACCGGTCATGGCACCAAGGTCGAATTCAAGGGCGTGCCGCTCGTGTACATGCCGTGGATGAGCTTTCCGCTCGGCACCCAGCGCAAGACCGGCTTCCTGTTCCCGAACATCGGCGCCTCCTCGCGCAACGGCGCGGTGCTCGAGGTGCCTTACTACTGGAACATCCGCCCGAACCTGGATTTCACGGCCGAGCCCGTCTACTACTCCAAGCGCGGCGTGGACCTGGCCGGCGAGCTGCGCTACCTGACCGCGCGGCAGCGCGGCAGCCTCGATTTCAACTATCTACCCAACGACAGCGTGGCGGCCCGCGAACGCTCGCGCGTGCGGCTGAACCACGTGGCGGAGTTGCCGGGGGAATGGCGCGTGCGCATCGACGCCACGGACGTGAGCGACCCGAACTACTTCGAGGATTTCGCACGCGGACCGGAGGGCACGAGCGTGCCGTTCGCCGAGCGGCTCGCCGAGATCACCTACCGCGACGAGCATTTCAACGTGCGCGGCCAGTTCCAGGATTTCCAGGTCATCGACGACGAACTGCTGCCCGAGGACCGCCCCTATTCGCGTTCGCCGCGCCTGCTGGCCTCGGGCGACTGGGACCGCGGCTTCGGCGCCATCGACTATGGATTCGACGCCGAGCTCGTGAACTTCGATCGCAACACCGGCGTCACCGGCTGGCGCCTGGACGTGGCGCCGCGCGCCGGCTTCGACTGGTCGGCCCCGGGCTTCTTCGTGCGGCCGTCGGTGGGCTACCGTTACACGCAATACGCGCTCGAGCACCAGGCCGCGGGCACTGACGATTCGCCGAGCCGCTCGCTACCCTATGCGACCTTCGACACCGGGCTGGTGTTCGAACGCAGCTCCGGCTCGCATGGCCAACGGCGACTGACGCTCGAACCGCGGGCGCTCTACCTCTACACGCCGTTCCGCGACCAGAGCCAGTTGCCGCTGTTCGACACGGGCCTGCCCGATCTGAATCTCGTCGAGCTGTATCGCACCAACCGCTACGTGGGCGCCGACCGCGTGAACGACGCCAACCAGGTCGCCGTCGGCCTGACCAGCCGCCTCCTCGATTCGGCGAGCGGCGCACAGTATCTCGCCGTGAGCGTCGGCCAGGCTTACTACTTCGAGAAGCCGCGCGTGGTGCTGCCGGATGAGCCACCGGCCACGCGCGACACTTCGGACTTCATCGCGCAGATGTCGCTCACCGCGTACAAGAACTGGAACGTCGAGGCGGGGCTGCAGTGGAATCCGGAGGACCAGCGCACCGAGCGGCTGCAATACCGGCTGCAGTACCGGCCGGACGGCGATCATGTGGTCAACCTCGCCTACCGCGCCCTGAACAACCGCATCGAGCAGATCGACACCTCCGTCGCCTGGCCCATCGGCCGGCGCTGGAACGTGTATGGCCGTTACGTCTACAGCCTGCTCGACTCCAAGACGCTCGATCAATTCGGCGGCTTCGAATTCAAGGGCTGCTGCTACAAGCTGCGCGCCATCGCGCGCCGCTCGGTCTCGAACCGCAACGGCAGCAGCGAAACCGAGTTCCTGCTGTCCCTGGAACTGAATGGTCTCGCCGGTGTCGGAACGGCTGACGACGCTTTCCTGGAACACGCAATTCGAGGATACTCCCGGGAAACTTCGCTCCCCGGAAAACCAACTCCATGATTCGTAAAGTATTTTCGCGCGGTTTGCTCGTGCTGGCCGCCACGTTTTTCGCGCAGGCCGCGCTCGCGCAGACCCGCGAGGCTTCCAGCTCCGGCGTGCTGCTGGATCGCATCGCCGCGACGGTGAACGAAGGCGTGGTTCTGCAGAGCGAGCTCGACGAACAGATGATCATCGTCACGCAGCGCCTGCGCGAGCAGCGCCTGGAGCTGCCGCCCCAGAACGTGCTGCGCAAGCAGGTGCTGGATCGCCTGGTGCTGCAGGAGCTGCAGATGCAACGCGCGGATCGCGCCGGCATCAAGGTGTCGGACGAAATCCTCAACAACGCGCTCAACGACGTCGCCACGCAGAACAAGATCAAGCTGACCGATCTGCCGGATGCGCTGGAGGCCCAGGGCATCGACTACGCCGGTTATCGCGATTCGCTGCGCAAGGAGCTGGCCATGCAGATCCTGCGCCAGCGCGACGTGATCGCGCGCATCAACGTGAGCCCGCGCGAGATCGATCAGTTCCTCGAGCGGCAGAAGAAGATGCCGTCGGATTCGACCGAATACGACATCTCGCACATCCTCATCGCCGTGCCGCAGGCCGCGACTCCCGAGCAGCTCGATGAGGCCGCGAAGAAGGCGGACGAGGTGTACCAGAAGGCCACGTCCGGCGAGGATTTCGCCCGCCTCGCCGTGCAGTACTCGAATGCGCAGACCGCGCTCGAGGGCGGCAAGCTCGGGGTGCGCAAGGGTTCCGAGCTGCCCACCTTCCTCACGGATGTCATCGCGGGCATGAAGGTCGGCGACGTCACCAAGCCGCTGCGCACGCCCTCGGGCTTTCACATCGTCAAGCTCAACGAAATGCACGGCGGCCAGCAGGTCATCTCCAACCAGGTGCACGCGCGCCACATCCTGATCAAGCCGAACGAGCTGCAGGACGACGCCACCGTGCAGCAGAAGCTCGAATCGATCCGCGACCGCATCCTCAACAAGGGCGAGAACTTCGCGGCGGTCGCCTCGGTGGTGTCCGAGGATCCGGGCTCGGCCGCGAACGGCGGCGATCTGGGCTGGACCGATCCCGGCACCTTCGTGCCGGAGTTCGAAAAGCAGCTCGCGCAGCTGCAGCCCGACGAGATCAGCCAGCCGTTCCGCACGCAGTTCGGCTGGCACATCATCCAGTTGTTGGGCCGCCGGCAGCACGACACCACACAGGAGATGCTGCGCCAGCAGGCGTTCGCGCGCATCCGCGAGGGCAAGGCCGACGAAGAAACGGAGCTCTGGCTGCGCCGTCTGCGCGATGAGGCGTACGTCGAGTACAAACTCTGACGCCGGCCGCATCGCAGACGCCGAGGATCGCCGTCACCGCCGGAGAGCCCGCCGGCATCGGCCCGGACCTGTGCCTGGCGCTGGGGCAGGAAAACCTTCCCGCCGAGCTGGTCGTCATCGGCAGTCACGCGCTGCTCGCCGAACGCGCGGGCATGTTGGGCCTGAACGTTTCCCTGAAACCCTATCGACGCGATGATCCGCCGCGGGCGGGCACACTGTGCGTGCTCGACGTGCCGCTCGCCGCCCCGAGCATCGCGGGGCAACTCGACACCGCCAATGCGCGCCACGTGCTAGCGATGCTCGACGTGGCCATCGACGGCGCGCAGCGCGGCGAGTTCGCCGCCATGGTCACGGCGCCGGTACAGAAGAGCGTGATCAACGATGCGGGCGTGCCCTTCACGGGCCACACCGAATACCTGGCCGAGCGCACGGGGGCCAGGCTTCCGGTGATGCTGCTCGCCGCGGAATCGCTGCGGGTCGCGCTCGCCACCACGCACCTGCCGCTGCGGGCCGTCAGCGATGCCATTTCTGCCGAGCTCCTGGATACCGTGCTCGGCATCGTGCACGCGGATGTACAGCGCCTCTGGGGCATCTCGCGACCGCGCATCGCCGTGTGCGGCCTGAATCCGCACGCCGGCGAGAGCGGCCATCTCGGCACCGAGGACCGCGACGTGATCGCGCCGGCCGTGGCGCGGGCGCGCGGCGCCGGCATGCTGGTGGATGGCCCGCTGCCCGCCGACACCGTTTTCGTACCGCGCCACCTGTCTAACTACGACGTGGTGCTCGCCATGTACCACGACCAGGGCCTGCCCGTGCTCAAGCACTCCGGCTTCGGCCATGCCGTCAACGTGACGCTGGGCCTGCCCATCGTGCGCACCTCCGTGGACCACGGCACGGCGCTCGATCTCGCCGGCACCGGCCGCGCCGACGCCGGCAGCCTGGTGGCCGCCACGCGCCTGGCCATCGAATTCGCGGGCCGGCAACTCGCGCAGTGATCCAGGCCCGCAAACGCTTCGGCCAGCACTTCCTGCACGATCGCAGCGTGCTGGAGCGCATCGTGCGCGAGTTCGACCCACAGCCCGGCGATGCGTTGCTCGAGATCGGCCCGGGGCGCGGCGCGCTCACCGAGCGGCTGATCGGCCGCACGCGCACGCTCGACGCCGTGGAAATCGACCGCGACCTGGCGGCAGGCCTGCGCCGCAGCTACGGTGCCACGCCGGGCTTCGAGTTGCACGAGGCCGACGCGCTGGAGTTCGACCTGGTGGCGCTCGCGCAGCGGCGCGCGGCCAAGCTGCGCGTGATCGGCAACCTGCCCTACAACATCTCGACGCCGCTGCTGTTCCACGTCGCCGCCGCGCACGAGCACATCGTGGATCTGCACGTGATGCTGCAGAAGGAAGTCATCGACCGCATCGT
>DASTRL010000074.1:0-36971 GCA_035761265.1 Steroidobacteraceae bacterium | reverse complement strand
CATCGACGGAGGAGTTTGGCACCTCGATGTCGGCTCATCACATCCTGGGGCTGTAGCAGGTCCCAAGGGTTCGGCTGTTCGCCGATTAAAGTGGTACGCGAGCTGGGTTCAAAACGTCGTGAGACAGTTTGGTCCCTATCTGCCGTAGCCGTTGGAGATTTGAGGGTGAGCTGTCCTTAGTACGAGAGGACCGGGATGGACGCACCTCTGGTGTTCCGGTTGTCACTACAGTGGCACTGCCGGGTAGCTATGTGCGGACGGGATAACCGCTGAAAGCATCTAAGCGGGAAGCCCCCCCCAAGATTAGATCTCCCTGGGAACTCGATTCCCCTGAAGGGCCGTCGAAGACTACGACGTTGATAGGCTGGGTGTGTACAGGCAGCAATGTCTTCAGCTAACCAGTACTAATTGCCCGTGAGACTTGACCATATAACTTCAAGCAGTTTGGTTTGAAGTGATGTCGTTGGAGCATTCACATGGTGAATGCGGCATGGTCCGAGTCGGCAAGTCATCGCGCGACTTGGGCGTCAAAGCAAAGAAACTTTCGGATTGGGCGTGTGGCGAGCAGCTGGCTCGCGGCACGCTGAACAGAATTCCCTGGCGGCTATAGCGAGCGGGAACCACCCGATCCCATTTCGAACTCGGAAGTGAAAACGCTCCGCGCCGATGATAGTGTGGCAGCTGCCATGCGAGAGTAGGTCACTGCCAGGGTCCTAACAAGGAAGCCCCCTCCGTCATGGAGGGGGCTTTTTTCGTTTCGCGGGGGACAATACTTGCAGGTTCGCGTCGACTACATCGGAAACGACCGCGCACCGGTCCTGGTCATCGAAGACGTCTGGAACGATCCGCACTCGCTGGTCGAAGCCGCCGCCGGCAGAACCGACTACTCGGTACGATCGCTCTACTATCCAGGTGTGCGCTCGAATGCGCCTCCGGAGTACGTGCACGCGATCACCGCGCAGCTGACCCCTCTCATCCAGTCCACCTTCGGCGTCGCCGCACCGCTGAAAATCACCGACGCGACGTTTTCACTGGTCGCCACGCCGCCGGAAAAGCTGGTCGCTTTCCAGCGGGTGCCGCACTTCGATTCCACCGACCCGAACCGTTTCGCGCTGCTGCACTACCTCTGCGGTCCCGAATGCGGTGGCACGTCCTTCTATCGTCATCGCTCGAGCGGCATCGAAGCGGTGACGGAACAGAACCGTGAGAGCTACATCCAGGCCGTGAACGCCGAGGCGAAGGCGACCGGCATGCCCCCGGCGCGATTCATCGAGGGCGACACGGCGTTGTTCGAGCGCATCGGTCGCTATGAGTGCTCGTTCAACCGGGCGCTGGTGTACCGCGGCCGGTATCTTCACTCGGTCAATACTCCGCCATCCTTCGTTCCGAGTGCCGACCCGCGCAACGGACGACTGACGGTGAACACCTTCCTGCTTGCGACCGGTTCCTAATCGCCGGTCCAGTAGATCTCATCCTGCCTGGCCATGTGCGACATCCACGAATAGTGCGAATAGATGTTCGTGGGTTGCAGGTTGGAAACGACGTACTCTCCAAAAAGCCGCGGCGGCACCTTGAAACCGAAGCATTCGTCCGCCTTCAGGCTCATTCCGGCCTTGCCGCACTCCTCCACGAGCTGAATCCTGAGCCAGTAATTCGCGTTGCCAGGCAGGTCCAGCAGCCGGGCGAAGTCGCCCCTGTCCGTGGCCAGGCGCTCGAAATCCCCGCTGCCCACGACCAGGCGGTGAATCGCTCCGTCGCTGGTGGCGACAAACGGCTCTCCCAGTTTGTTCACGAACCACAGGGTCGCATCCTGTGGCAGCGGCGGCACCCAGTACGCCAGCAACTTCTTCCAGTCCATTCCGGCCGGATCGAGCAGGAAATCCCGAATGTTCATGTCTGTCGCCCTTGCCGGTCGAAATACGCAATCAGTGCGCGTCACCGCCTCAGCCAGGCGCGCGGTGGAATAAAATTATGCGCCATGGTCAAGGTGAGAAACGAAGTTCGGGTCATCGAAGGCTGCACGCCCGAGGCGTTGCCCCTCGGCGAACTGCTGGCGGCCGGTGAGCCAACCGTCCTTCGCGGGATCGCCCGCGGCTGGGGACTGGTACAGGCGGGCCAGCGTTCGGTGGACGATGCGATGAATTATCTGCGCTCGTTCTACAACGGGAAGGTACTTTCCGCTTCCTTCGCTCCGCCGGGGGTGGCCGGGCGACTCTTCTACAACGCCGACTTCACGCGGCTGAATTTCGAAGCACGGCGCACGAAACTCGGCGATGTCCTCGATGAAATCCGCGCGCATCTCGACGACGAGAATGCTCCGACCACTTACATCGGCTCGACTCTGGTCGATTCCTATCTGCCCGGCTTTCGCAAGGACAATGACCTGGGTCTCGAGGCACACGAGGTCAACGCGCCGCCGGCCATCTGGATCGGAAACCGCACCATTGCCTCGTGTCACTACGATGCGCCGAACAACATCGCCTGCGTTGCGGTTGGTCGCCGCCGTTTCACCATGTTTCCGCCCGGCGAGGTCGTCAACCTGTATCCGGGGCCGATGGAGCTCAACCCCGGCGGGCAGGTGATCAGCCTGGTCGATTTCTCGAGTCCCGATTTCGGGAAATTTCCGAAGTTTCGCGCGGCACTCGAGGCGGGTTGCTCGGCGGAACTGGAACCGGGCGATGCCATGTTCGTCCCCTCGATGTGGTGGCATCACGTGGAAGGGCTGAGCCCGTTCAATACGCTGGTCAACTACTGGTGGAGCAGCGCCCCGAAATACATCCCGAGTCCAATGAGTTCGCTCTATCACGCGATGTGGACCATCCGCGACCGTCCCCAGGCGGAGAAGGAGGCCTGGCGACAGATTTTCGAGTATTACGTATTCGGCCCGTCGGCGCGCGCGGGCGAACACCTGCCGGAACAGGCTCGAGGGCTCCTGGGCCCCATCGACGAGAACCGCGCGCGGCAGATCCGGGCGATGCTGCTCAACAGCCTGAATCGGTAGTTCGTGCGGCGGACCACAGAGCGCGGAGGACAGAGTGCAATCGAGAGAAGTGAAGAGGGTCGTCATCGCCGGCGGCGGCACGGCTGGCTGGCTGGCGGCCGCTGCGTTGTCATATCAGCTCGGCAAGTTGCTCGACATCACGCTGATCGAATCGGACGAGATCGGCACCATCGGCGTCGGCGAAGCGACCATCCCGCCGATCCGCACGTTTCACAAGCTCCTGCAGATCGACGAGCAGGAGTTCATGCGCGCCACCGCGGCGACCTTCAAGCTCGGGATCTGGTTCGAGAACTGGGGTCGCATCGGCGATCGCTACATCCACTCGTTCGGTCGCAATGGCAAGCCGACGTGGCTGTGCGAATTCCACAACTACTGGCTGCGCAGCCGCGAGCTGGGTGTCGATTCGCAGCTCGGCGACTACTGTTTCGAGCTGCAGGCGGCGCGGCAAAACAAGTTCGCCACCGCGGCCAACGTCGACATCAACTACGCCTATCATTTCGATGCCGGCCAGTACGCGAAATTCCTGCGCCGTTTCGCCGAAGCGCGCGGCATGAAGCGCGTGGAAGGCAAGATCCAGGAAGTGCGCCAGAACTCCGAATCGGGTTTCATCGAGGCTCTGGTGCTGCAGTCGGGCAAGGTCATCGAAGGTGATCTGTTCATAGATTGCACCGGCTTTCGCGGCCTGCTGATCGAACAGACCCTGCATACCGGCTATGAAGACTGGTCGCACTGGCTGCCGTGCGACAGCGCCGTGGCCATGCAAACCGAGCTCGCAGGTCCGGCACAGCCGTTGACGCAGTCCATCGCGCATGACGCGGGTTGGCGGTGGTGCATTCCGCTGCAGCACCGCGTCGGCAATGGCATGGTCTTCAGCAGCAAGCACATCTCGGACGACGCGGCGAAGGCCCAGCTGCTGGCAGCCGTGCAGGGCGCCCCGGTCACACAGCCGCGCGTGCTCAGATTCCAGACCGGCCGCCGGCGACAGGTCTGGAACAAGAACGTCGTGGCGCTGGGGCTCGCGAGCGGATTCATCGAGCCGCTCGAATCGACGAGCATTCACCTGATGATGGTCGGCGTCGCGCGGCTCATGCACCTGTTTCCCTTTGGCGGCGTCGACGAGGCGCTGGTCGCCGAATTCAACGAGCAATCGCGGGTCGAGATCGAAAAGACCCGCGACTTCGTCATCCTGCACTACCACGCCACCGAGCGCGAAGACAGCGACTTCTGGCGTCACTGCCGGCACATGTCGATCCCCGATTCGCTGGCACATCGGGTGGCGCTGTTCCGCGAGAACGCCTTTGCCTTCCAGGGAGATTCGGAGTTGTTTCGCGTCGATTCCTGGTCGCAGGTGATGCTGGGTCAGCGAATCATGCCGCGCGACTATCATCATGGCGCCCGCGTCATGGATGCGAACGAACTGATCAAGTACCTGGCCGAGTTCCGCCAGTCGATCAGCCAGACCGTGGCGCGAATGCCGGTGCACCAGGATTTCGTCAATCAGTACTGCAAGTCTCCGGCGAGCGTCTGGAACTGATCACGGATGAACATCGCCCCACACCCTGCGATGCGGATCCAGAAGCTGAGGATCGGGCGCGAAAACGCGCCGCTGCTGGTGATCGACGACGTGGTGGCGGATCCGCAAGAGCTGGTGCAGGACGCCGTGTCGAAGCGCTACACGACGCCGCACAGCTACTTCCCCGGGCTTCGCGCCAAGGCGCCGCTTTCCTACCAGATGTTCCTCGTCGGAGAATTTCGGACGCTGCTGTGCGACTACTTCGAGCTGGAGGCGCCCAGCCTGCGGTTCACCATGTGCCACTACTCCGTGGTCACGACTTCGCCCGAGAAGCTGTCGATGCTGCAGCGAATCCCGCACGTCGATACCCACGACTCGCGCGGTCTGGCTTCCGTTCACTACCTTTTCAAGGCGGACCTGGGCGGCACCGCGTTCTACCGGCATCGCTCCACCGGCTTCGAGTACGTGGACGAGGCTCGCCGCAAGACCTATTTCCAGACTCTCGAGAAGGAACTGGCGGACGCCGCCCCCGCGGCCCAGTACATCGATTCGGACACGCCTCTGTTCGAGCGCGTCGGCGTACAGGCCGGGGTCTTCAACAGAATGCTCATTTACCGCCGCAATTCCCTGCATTCCGGCGCGCCCACCCGGGGGTTGCCGCTCAGCCCTGACCCGGCTTCGGGACGGCTTTCCATAAACAGTTTTTTGGCCTGAACAAGTCAAATTCCTGACCTGAACAAGTCAAATGCCGTCGATGTTGTCTTTTCACGTCACCTGTCCGCGGACATGATGCCGGCCAAAATCTCTGCTGCAGGCCGCCCCGCGTAAGCGATTGATCAGGAAGGGGCGTTTTCGGGCCCCTGCAGTGCGCTGCCATGCGGCAGGCACCCCGCAACTTGGTGTGGACTTTTCTACACAGGGTTCTATATCCTTCGGGCCATCTATGAGGGGGACGCGCATGCATTGCGCCTGTGCTGTTGTGGGCCTGACGAAAGCGGTCTCGCGCTTCTCGTTCTTATCTTTCTCGGTGCCGCCGACACCGTCCCTCCTCGTTTCTGTTCGTTCGTAAGGTTTCTTGCGTTTCACGACTGTTCCCGGTTCACAACTAGATAGAGAGTGCGGAGGAGAACTCTGTTTATGAAATTCAACCCTAACATTCGGTTTTCACCGAAGGTGCTGTTCACCATCGTAGGTGGTGCAGTACTCATCAATCCGGCGTTTGCCCAGGACCAACAAGCTGCGGGTGAAGAACTCGAAGAAGTGGTCGTCACTGGTCTGCGCGGATCCCTGAAAGCCTCGATGGACACCAAGCGCGAAGCGATCGGTGTCGTCGATGCGATCAATGCCGAGGACATCGGCAAGTTCCCTGACACCAACCTGTCCGAAGCGCTCCAGCGCATCACCGGTATCTCGATCGACCGTCGCAACGGCGAAGGCTCGACCGTCACCGCGCGCGGCTTCGGTGCCCAGTACAACATGGTGACGTTGAACGGCCGCCAGATGCCCACTGCCGACGCGTTCGGCGGCGGCGACGCCATCACCGGCGGCGCCGGCGGCAACTCGCGCTCGTTCAACTTCGCGAACCTGGCGGCTGAGGCCATCAACGCCGTCGAGGTGTACAAGACGGGTCGTGCCGACATCGCGACCGGCGGCATCGGTGCCTCGATCAACGTCCGTACCGCCAAGCCGCTCGACAGCGACGGTCTGGTGCTGAACCTCGGCGCCAAGGCGGTGAACGACACCACGAATCGCACCGGCAATGACATCACGCCGGAAGTTTCGGGTATCTTCAGCTACGCCACCGAAGACAAGATGTTCGGTATCGGCCTCTCGGCCAGCTACCAGAAGCGCGATTTCGGTTCGTCCACCTCGACGGTCAACGACTGGCACATCCAGGCGTGGGATTCGGCGAACATGGCGAACAACATCTCGCGCGGCCCGCTGTTCCAGAACAGCGCGATCAATCCGTACGACAACAACATCGCACTCACCGTCGAGAACGCGCCGGCCAATGGCCAGCTGTACGGCATCCCGAACGACATCCGTTATGCGTTCTCCGATGCCGAGCGTGAGCGCACCAATGCGCAGCTGACCGTGCAGTTGGCGCCGATCGAGACGCTGACCCTGACGGCCGACGTGACGTTTGCCGAGCAGGACATCACCGAAGATCGTGGCGAGCAGACCATCTGGCTGCAGCGCAACGGCTTCGACCACGTCGTGTTCGACACCAACGAAATCGTCGCAACTCCCGTGCTCCTGCACGAGTTCACCGGCGCCTCGAAGGACTTCGGCTACGAGCAGCAGCATCGTGAGCAGAAGAACGACCTGCGTTCGCTGGGCTTCAATGCGAACTGGGATGTCAGCGAGAAGTTCAACCTCGGCTTCGACTTCCACAATTCGCGCGCGCGCAGCTTGCCGGATGATCCGATTACCGGCGGCGGCGAAACGGCGTTCAGCCTCGCGGGCAAGGTGCCGAGCACCTGCCTCGAGTTCAGCGGAACGACTTGCATCAACAACTCGAACTTCTGGACGCAGACGTTCCAGTTCAACAATGGCCTGCCCGTCGCCGCGCGCACGCTGTACCCGACCCAGGTCGATGCGTACAACAACGCCAACGGCAACTCGGACTACACCTTCAATGAAGGCAGCCTGGGTTCGCAGGTGCTGCGTATCGGCTACCAGGATCAGGTCACCGACATCAAGCAGACCCGCCTCGACGGCAAGTACAAGTTCGAGAACGGCTCCTCGTTCGCCTTCGGCGTCGAGACCCGCACGATGGAATCCCATCAGCGTGCCTCTGGCGGCTACCTGGCGATGGGTGACTGGGGCGTGGGCGACGCCGGCAACGTGCCGGACATGGTCGCGCTGCTGACTCCGTTCAGCCTCACCGGGGCGTTCGACGACTTCAACCCGGTCGGTGCTCCCACCGGCGGCTGGAAGGGCAACGCCGACGTGCTCGGCCAGTGGGCCATGGACCACGGCTACACGAACTGGTCGGAAGCCTCTGCTCCGGATGGTGTGCTCGGCTTCAATCCGGGCTTCAACACCAACAGCATCGTGGCGGAAGACACCCAGGCCATCTACGGCCAGGTGGCTCTGAAGTTCGACATCGGCAGCATGGCTTCCAACCTGGTGGTCGGCGCCCGCTACGAGCAGACCGACGTGACCAGCACGAACAGCCTGCTGGTGCCCACGGCGGTCAGCTGGCAGGACGACAACGACTTCCGCGTCGAGCGTCCGAACGTCGGCAGCGAGACACTGGTGACCGGCACTGGCCGCTACCACAACCTGCTGCCGAACCTGGACTTCGACATCGCCCTCACCGATTCGCTGAAGGGCCGCTTCTCGTACAGCAAGACGATTGCTCGTGCGGGCTACGGTCAGTTGGCGGCCGGCGCAAACCCGGGCGGTCCTGGCGGTTCGACGCTCAACGGCTTCACGCCGGGCGGCAACGCGAACAACCCGGGTCTTCTGCCGCTGGAGTCGGACAACTTCGACCTGTCCCTGGAGTACTACTTCTCGGATAAGGGCTATGTGTCCGTCGCCGCGTTCCAGAAGAACGTGCAGAACTTCATCGGCAACGCGGTCATCAACCAGAGCCTGTACGGTATCCGCAATGAAACTGGCGGTCCGCGCGCCCAAGCAGCCATGGCCTTCCTGCAGGCCAACGGCTTCGCGACGGACGATTCGGCATTGTTCACGGCCATTGCCATGGCCGAGAACCCCGGAACGTTCACCGACGCCAATGGCACTTGGACTGGTGGTCTCGCCAATTACAACGGAACCAACGCGCAGCACGTGGCGTTCGCGACGAAGTACGACATCCTGCCGACGGCCGAGGATCCGCTGTGGGAGTTCGCGGTGAACACCCCGGTCAACAACAAGGAAGCCAAGATCCATGGCTTCGAGTTCGGTGGCCAGTACTTCTTCGGAGACACGGGCTTCGGCGTCCTGGCGAACTACACGATCGTCCGCGGTGACATCGACTACAAGGTCACCTCGGATCCGAACGTGAACCAGTTCGCGCTGCTGGGTCTGTCCGACTCGGCCAACGCCGTGCTGATGTTCGAGAAGTTCGGCCTCTCGGCCCGCCTGGCCTACAACTGGCGTGACGAGTTCCTGCGCACCGTGAACCAGGGTGCGTGGAGAAACCCGATCTACGTCGAGCCGTATGACCAGATCGACCTCAGCGTCGGTTATGACATCAACGACAACTTCGCGGTGTCGTTCGAAGCCATCAACCTGACGGGTGAGGACGTGCGCTGGCACGGCCGTTCGACCAAGCAGCTCTGGCGCCTCGAGGACCAGGGTGCTCGTTACGCGCTGGGTGCCCGTTACAAGTTCTGATCTGAACTCGTAAAGGGTTGATAATGGAAGGCCGCTGATCTTTCAGCGGCCTTCTTCTTTTGAGAGAGCTTTTTTCGAGGGTGCAATGTCCCGACACGTCCTGCTGAACAACGTCGAACACAAGAACCTGCGCGTCAACACGAGCTACGGCAAGGAGTTCGGCACGGCCGTGGGATCCGTGCCCACGTTTCCGACGGAGTTCGCGGAAATCCTGCGCGAGTACCCGATCTTCTTCCGCAAGGATCCGAACACCGGTGAGTACTCCTGCGTCGCGCTGCTCGGATTCGCCCGCGAGGAGAACCTGTTCCTCGAGGGAGACCGATGGGATGCCAGCTACGTCCCGGCCATCATTGCGCGCGGACCGTTCCTCATCGGCTTCCAGGAACGCCAGGATGGTGGCGAGCTGCGGCGCGAGCCGGTCATCCATGTGGACATGGATGACAAGCGCATCAGCGAGACCGCGGGCGAGCGCGTGTTCCTCGAGAATGGCGGCAACAGCCGCTACCTCGATCGGATCGCCAGGATCCTGAGCGGCCTCAACGACGGCATCGCGGCGAGCAAGGCCATGTTCGCGGTGTTCACGGCCATGGACCTGATCGAGCCCGTGAAGATCGATATCAAATTCAACAGCGGCCAGTATGAAGTGGTGGGGCTACACACCGTCAGCGCGCAGAAGATGCGCAACCTGACGGCCGAGCAGCTGCTGGAGCTGAATCGTTCCGGGTTCCTGCAGGGCGCATACCTGGTGCTGTCTTCGCTCAACAACCTGCAGCGGCTCATCGACCGCAAGCAGCGCCGCGACGAGGCTCAGGCGGCGATGGCGTCGTAGACCACCACGCGTTCCCACAGGTGCGAGCAGTCGGCGACGAACTGCTTGTGGATGGGGTGATCCTGGTAGGCCTTCTGCCCGGCGAGATCGTCGAAGAACAGGATCTCCGAGGCGCTGAAGCTGTTGTCGACCACGTCGCGCTTCTCCGTACCCGCGGACACGCCAAAGTGGGCGCCGCGCACGGTCTCGATGGCCGCCAGCGTGCGCAGGCCTGCCAGGAGTTTCGCGAGATCATCCCTGGATGAGGGGTTCTTCAGCCAGAAGAACACGTGATGCACGAGTTTCGGATATGAGTTCACGGGTGCTGCTGCTCCGGCGGTGGCGGCCGCGACTCCCGCGGCGGCGATGAAGGTTCTGCGCGTGGTGGTCACGAAAGCTCCGGGGTGATGGCCGAAAGTGGCATGGCGAGCCGGTCATAAGCGGCTTCGAGCGCCGCGCGGAACGCCGTCTGCTCGAGCAGGCCAGCCGGCAGGACCGACTGGAACACGGCGAATCGCGCCACGTCCGCACGCGCGTCGCCGGTGCAGGCACGCCCGACTTCCGCCAGCCGCATGGCTTCGGGATCGACGATCGGAACAGCCGCCTTGGCCTGCCGAGCGATGAATCGCATCCACGCCGCCACGGGCATCACCAGCCGATGGATGGGTCGACCGGCTTTCAATGCCTCGCCGATGGTGACCATGATGCGCACCGGGAGCTTCTTCGAGCCATCCCAGGCGATCTGGCTGAGCAGGTGGCGGATGCCGGGATTGCGGAAGCGAGCCAGCACCGCGGACATGTAGTGCTCGACGTCCAGCCCGGGCGCACTGCCCAGGCTCGGCGCGAGATCCTTTTTCATGAGCAGCTCGACGAACTGCGCCAGCTGCTCGTCACGCATCGCGTCGGCCACGGTTTCGTGGCCGCGCAGTGTTCCGAGGTAGGCCAGCGTGGAATGCGAGCCGTTGAGGATGCGCAGCTTGGCGCGATCGTAGACCCCCACATCTCTGGCCAGCGTCACGCCCACCGATTGCCAATCGGCATCCCGCATGGCGGGCAGATCCTCGATGACCCACTGCGTGAACGGCTCGCGCTGGATCGGCCATTCGTCGACCAGGCCGGTGAGGGACAGCGCCTGCTTGCGCAGTGCTTCGTCCGTGGCCGGCGTGATGCTGTCCACCATGGTCCGCGGGCAAACCACTTCAGACTCGACCCACTTCGCGAGCTCCGCGTCCGTGGCCTGCGCAAACGCCACCAGTGCACGGTGCAGCACCGTGCCGTTCTCTGGCAGGTTGTCGCAGCTGAGGACCGCGAACGGCGGCACGCCGGCTGCACGGCGACGCCGCAGGCCTTCGACGATCCAGCCGATGGTGCTGCGCGGCATCGAAGGGTGTGCGAGGTCGTGCACGATGTCGGCGTTGCCCATGTCCAGCAGATTCCTGGCATCCAGGCAGTAACCCTTTTCGGTCACCGTGAGTGTCACCAGGCGCGTGTCGCGGGATGCGAGGCGCGCGAAGGCCGCATCCTGGTCCGTGGCGCCCACCAGCACCTCGCGGATCGCGCCGATGATGCGCGCGCGCGGCGCGGCGCCGAGCTCGACCAGCGTGTACAGGCCCTGCTGATCCTTGAGCGCATCTCGCAAGCCCGTGCTCTTGAGCGACAGTGCACAGATCGCCCAGCGCTTGTCCGAGTGCAGCAGCGTGTCCACGTACCAGGCCTGGTGGGCGCGGTGAAACGCGCCCGGGCCGATGTGCACGATGCCGAATCGCGTCGCCTCGCGATCGTAGGTCGGCAGAATGGTGCCCGAGCGGGCAGAGTGCAGGCTCGCCTCGGTGAGGCGCGGCGGACTCATCGGAACCTCGTCAATGATTGTGGCGCGGTGTCTTCTTCGCGACGCCGCGATACTTGACCGCCATTTCCATGACAGCCCCGGTATCGAGCTGGCCGACCGTGGATCGATAGATCTCCTGCCAGGGCGTGGCGCTCTCGGGCACCGGCGGCAGTCCTTCAGTCTTGCGGCGCGCGATCTCCTCCGCGCTCACCAGCATGTCGCAGGTGCCCGCCGCGAGGTCGATCCGGATGCGATCGCCGGTACGCAGCCAGGCGAGCCCGCCCCCGGCGGCGCTCTCCGGAGAACAATTGAGGATCGAAGGACTGTCCGAAGTACCGGATTGCCGGCCATCGCCCAGCGTCGGCAGACTCATGATGCCGCGCTTCAGCAGCGCATCCGGCGGCTGCATGTTCACCACCTCGGCAGAACCCGGCCAGCCGAGGGGGCCCGACCCGCGAATGACGAGGATGGTGTTCTCGTCGATCCCGAGCGCCGGATCGTTGATGCGCTCGTGGTAGTCCGTCGAGCCGTCGAAAACCACGGCCCGGCACTCGAACACGTCGCCGGCGCCGAGATATCGCTTGCGGAATTCGGGGGAGATGACGCTCGTCTTCATGATCGCGAAATCGAACAGGTTTCCTTTCAAGACGAGAAAGCCGGCCTTTTCCTGCAAGGGCTTCTCATAGCTGGTGATGACTTCGCGATCCACCGAGTTTCGTCCTGCGATGTTGTCGGCCAGGCTGCGACCCGTGACGGTGAGTGCGCTGCCATCGATCTTGCCGACGCGCAGCAGCTCGTTCAGTACCGCGGGCACGCCGCCGGCACGATGGAATCGCTCGCCGAGATACTTGCCCGCCGGCTGCATGTTGACGATCAACGGCAGGTCGCGACCGTATTTCATCCAGTCCTCGGGACCGATCTCGACGCCCGCATGCCGAGCCATGGCGACCAGATGCGGCTGGGCATTGGTCGAGCCACCGATGGCGGCGATCGCCGCGATGGCGTTGAGGAATGACTGGCGCGTGAGGATCTTCGAGGGACGCAGGTCCTCATAGGCCATGTCCACGATGCGCCGCCCGGTCTCATAGCTGATCTGGCCCCGCTCGCGGTAGGGCGCCGGAATCGCCGCGCAACCTGGCAATGAAAGGCCGAGCACTTCGGCAACGGCATTCATGGTCGAGGCGGTGCCCATGGTGTTGCAGTGACCGAGCGAAGGGGCGGATGCCGCGGCCGCCTCGAGGAATTGCTGCTCGTTGATCTGGCCCGCGGCAAGCTTGCGGCGCGAGCGCCAGATCACCGTGCCGGATCCGACGAGGTCGCCGTCGTGCCAACCATCGAGCATCGGGCCGCCCGACAGTACGATGGCGGGAATGTCCACGGTGGATGCCGCCATGATCTGCGCGGGGGTGGTCTTGTCGCAGCCGGTCGTCAGGACCACGGCGTCGATCGGATAGCCGTGGAGGATTTCCACCAGGCCCATGTAGGCGAGGTTGCGATCGAGCGCCGCGGTGGGCCGGCGGCAGTTTTCGAATATCGGATGCAGCGGAAATTCCATCGGTACGCCGCCCGCATCGCGGATGCCTTCGCGCACGCGTTTCACCGTGTCGAGGTGCACCCGGTTGCACGGCGTGAGGTCGCCGCCGGTCTGCGCGATGCCGATGATGGGCCTGCCCGAGAGCAATTCCTCGGCCGTGAGGCCGTAGTTCATGAAGCGCTCGAGATAGAGCGCCACCATGTCGAGATGCTTCGGGTCGTCGAACCAGTCGCGCGAACGGAAGCGGCGATTCGGTCGAGACTCTGGATCAGATGCCATGGGACACGATTCTCTGGGGCAGTCCGGGGACGTCGACGCGCGCGCGGAACAGGCCGCCAGCCAGCGGCTGCTGCTTGCGTTCCTCCGCGCTCAGCGCCACGTGCGCGGTGGTGATGTACAAGGTCCGGAGGTCATCGTCACCGAATGCGGCCTTGGTGACGGCCGAGCAGGGCAGGCGCAAGGTGCTCAGCAGCTCGCCCGTCGGCGAATAGCGGCGCAGGCCCCAGCCGCCGAACACCCCGGTCCAGACGCAGCCTTCGACGTCGACAGCGGGGCCATCGGGATAGCCGCCGCCCGGTGGCAGTCGAACGAACACGCGCTTGTTGGAGAGCAATCCCGAGCGCGTGCGATCGAAGGCGTAGATGACGCCCGCGAGCGTGTCGGTGTGATACAGCGTCTTGCCGTCGGGGCTTTCCGCCGGGCCGTTGGTGACCACGTAGCCGGGGTCGCGGCGCACGCAGCCCTCGGCGCCGAGCTGGTAGAGCGCGCCGCTCGGTTCTTCCTCGTTGTCGTCCATCGACCCGAACCAGAGGAAACCTTCCGAATCCACGAAACCGTCATTGAGGCGGTTGTTAGGCGCGTGCGGCTCGACCACGTGCAGCAGCGAAAAATTTCCGGTCTCGGGATTGAAGGAATGCAGACCCGTCTTGAGACCCGCGATCCACCCTTTGCGCGTCGGCAGCAGGAAGCCGACGCGCGCCGGAGCCTGCCAGGATCGTTTGGCACCGGTGGCCGGATGAAAACGGTGAATCGCGGGCGCCTTGATGTCCACGAACCACAGCGCCTGTTCGGGCGCGGACCAGGCCGGGCCCTCACCGAGCACCGCTCCGACCGGCCAGACGCACTCGACGATGGGCTCGACGGCGTTCATGCGTGGGTCAGCGGTAACCGCCGTCCACCCAGTAGTTGTGTGCCGTGCACATGGCGGCGTCGGCGGAGGCGAGGAACAAGACCATGGCGGCGACGTGGATGGGATCGACCCGTTTCTTGAGGCACTGCTGCGTGATGATCTTGGCCTCTTCCTCGGGCGTATGCCACAACTTCATCTGCCGAGGCGTGCGCACCGCGCCCGGCACCACGCAGTTCACGCGGATGTTCGCCTCGCCGAGGTCGCGCGCCAGCGCGCGCGTCATGCCTTCGATGCCGGCCTTGGCCGTCTCGTAGATCGCGAGTCTGTCGATGGCCGAGTGCCAGGACACGGAGCCCAGGTTGATGATGGCGCCACCGCCCGCCTTCTTCATTCCGGCCGTGACGGCCTGCGAGGCAAAAAACAGGTGCCGCAGGTTCACGGCGATGCGATTTTCCCAGTATTCCGGAGTGACGTCCTCGACATCGTGCCGGTCGTCATTGGCTGCATTGTTGACCAGCACGGCCACCGGACCCGACCTGGCCTCGATGTCCGCGAGCGCGGCACGCAATGCCTTCAGGTCGGTGACATCGCAGTTGACGTAGGTCACCGCGGCGAGGCGCGCCGCGAGCGCCCTGGATTCCGGCTCCGCGACGTCGAGAAAGTACACGATCGATTTCTGGCGCACGAATCCCTCGACGATGATCTCGCCGATGCCGGAACCGCCTCCCGTGACCACGACGGTCTTGCCGGCCAGTGATGGATAAACAGCATGCGTCATATCTTCTTTCGATCCTCAGGCCCAGGTGTAGCTGGTCTTGACTTGCGTGTAGAACTCCACCGCGGCGAATCCCTGCTCGCGCGGGCCATGGCTCGACTTGCGCGTGCCGCCGAAGGGCACGTGGTAGTCGACGCCCGCGGTGGGTAGATTGGTCATCACCATGCCTGCGCGCACGTTGCGCACGAAATGGCGCGCATGCTTGAGCGAGGTCGTCATGATGCCGGCCGAAAGACCGAACTCACCCGCGTTCGCGGCGGCCAGCGCTTCCTCGTAGTCCTTCACGCGCAGCGTGGAGGCCACCGGACCGAAGACTTCCTCGCAGTTGATGCGCATGTCGAGCCTGGTATCCGCGATCAGCGCCGGGGCCACGTAGTAGCCCGGCTTGTCGAGCTTCAGCGGCTCACCGCCCACGATCTTGCGGCCGCCTTCCCTGGTGGCGATGTCGACGTACGAAAGCGTGGTCTCGAGCTGCGCCTGGCTCGCGAGCGGGCCCATCTGCGTATCGGCGGCGAGCGCATCGCCCACCTTGAGCGCCTTGACGCGCGCGGCCAGCGCATCGATGAATCTGTCGTGGATACCCTGCGTGACGATGATGCGGCTCGATGCCGTGCAGCGCTGGCCGGTGGCGAAGAAGCCGCCGTCGAGCGCGCATTGCACTGCGCGGTCGAGATCGCAGTCGTCCAGCACGACCAGCGGGTTCTTGCCGCCCATTTCGAGCTGCACACGCGCATTGTGGGACATCGCGCCCTTGGCGACGGTTGCGCCCGTGCTCTGGCCGCCCGTGAACGAAACGCCGGCGACGTCGGGATGTTCGACCAGCGTGCCGCCCATCGAACCGCCGCCGAGGATGAGATTGAAGACACCCTTGGGGAATCCCGCCTCGTGGATGATTTCCGTCATGGCGTGCGCGGTGGCCGGCGTCAGCGAGGCCGGCTTCAACACCACCGTGTTGCCGAAGGCCAGCGCCGGCGCGCTCTTCCAGGCCGGAATCGCGATCGGGAAATTCCAGGGCGTGATCATCGCGAACACGCCCAGCGGCTCGCGGTAGGTCTCCACGGCCACGCCGGGTCGCGTGGAATCCACGGTCACGCCATGCCGGCGCAGCGCCTCCCCGGCGAAGAACTTGAAGATGCGCGCGGCGCGCATGACTTCACCCTTGCCCTCGGGGAAGGTCTTGCCTTCCTCGCGTGACAGCAGGCGGCCGAGCTCGTCGGCGCGCGCCATGATCGTGGATCCCACCTTGTCGAGCAGGTCGGACCGGACTTCCGGGCTGGCATTGGCCCAGGCCGGGAACGCCGCCTTCGCCGCGGCGACGGCACTATCTACCGTCTTCTTGTCGCCGCCGGGCACCTTCGCGACGACGTCGCGCGTGTCCGAGGGATTCAGGCTGTCGGAGGAGGCGGGGCCCGCCACCCATTGCCCATCGATGTAATGGGTCAGTTGCTTGGTGTCGCTCATATTGATTCCGTTCAGGTGTTCAGAAGGCCGCGACGCGCGAGATTGCGCATCAGGTCGGCAATGCCAAACGACCAGGTCGGGGCCTGGTCGCAGGTGGTCACCTTGTTTTCTAGCACACCCAGCTTCTCCGTGGACACCCGGACCACGTCGCCGCTCTTGTGGGTGAATCCTTGCCCCGGCGCGCCGCGATCGACGACGGGCGCGAACATCGTGCCGAGGAAGAGTGCGAAGCCGTCAGGATACGCGTGGTGCTTGCAGATGGTCTGTCCTACGAGCTCGGTGGGATCGCGGCTGATCTGCGACATCGAGCTCTGGCCTTCGAGCCGGAAGCCTTCATCGCCGCTGATCTCCAGCCGCACCACCGCCTGGCGCACGTCATCCAGCGTGAAGTTCCCATCGAACATGCGGATGAACGGGCCGATGGCGCAGCTGGCGTTGTTGTCCTTGGCCTTGCCGAGCAGCAATGCGCTGCGTCCCTCGATGTCGCGCAGGTTCACGTCGTTGCCGAGCGCGGCGCCGAGGATGCGGCCGGCACTATCTACTGCGAGCACGATTTCCGGCTCGGGATTGTTCCAGGCCGAATCCGCGCGCACGCCGATCCAGTCGCCCCAGCCCACCGAGGACAACGTCGGGCTCTTCGTGAAGATCTCCGCGTCGGGTCCGATCGCCACCTCGAGGTACTGCGACCAGAGCCCATCCGAGATCAGCACCTGCTTGAGTTTCTTCGCTTCCTCGGAGCCGGGCTTCACCGCGCGGATGTCGGCGCCGATCCGGTCGCGCAAGCTCGCGCGCAGGCTCTCCGCCTTGCTGGCGTCGCCGCGGCAGCGCTCCTCGATGACGCGCTCGATGGCCGAGACCGCGAAGGTGACACCGCTGGCCTTGATGCATTGCAGGTCGAAGGGCGAGAGCAGCCGTACTTCCTTCGCGCCCGCATAGGCGCAGGTGAACCTGAAGGACTCCAGCGGGCCGAGATCGTCGCCGTCCGGGATTTCGCCGTTCCATCCGTTCAGAAGCTGCGAAACCGTGGGCGCGTGTTTCGCGACGTCGCGTACGCGCCCTTCGCTCACGATCACGGGAGTGGGACCCTCACGCGTGAGGATGCGGCCGACGAGAGTGGCCCGACGCCAGTCGGAAGGAAGATGTTCGATCATGTTTGTCCGAAGGGGATCCCGCGGCGGCAAGCATGCCGCGGGATCCGGTTGCGATCAGGCAGCAGCGGGGGCCGCGCCCTTCTTCCAGAGCTTCTGCATGGCCTCGAGGGTCACGCCCTTGCTCTCGGGAACGAACTTCCAGACGAACAGCGCCGCCAGCACGCTGAAGCCGCCGTACAGCCAGTACGCGAAGCCGTGATTGAAGGAAGCATTCAACGCCGAGCTGCCGTCCATGATATTGAAGGTCACCGAGACCACCCAGTTCATGAACCACTGCGCGGCCACGGCAATGGCCATGGCCTTGTCACGAATCGAATTCGGGAAGATCTCCGCGAGCATCACCCAGACCACCGGGCCCCACGACAGCGAGAAGCCCGCGATGTAGATGCAGACCACGACCAGCGCGCCGAGGCCCACCGAGCCCGCATTGAACATGAAGCCAAGCGCGATCATGGTGACGGCCATGATCAACGCGCCCAGGATCAGCAGCGGCTTGCGCCCCCACTTGTCGACGGTCACGGTGGCGATCAGCGTGAACACCACCATGACGATGCCCATGATGACGGTCTGGGCGAACGAGGCGTCGCCCTTGAAGCCCATGTTGGCGAACATCTGCGGTCCGTAGTACAGCACCGCGTTGATGCCCACGAGCTGCTGGAACGCCGACAGCAGGATGCCGACGATGATCACCAGGCCGCCGTACGAGAGCAGGTGACCTTTGGTCTCCTTGAGCGAGGCGTCGATTTCCGCGACGACGATCCTGGCTTCCTCCTCGTTGGCGAGTTTCCTCAGGACCTCGTTCGCCTTCTCGGGCTTGCCCTTGAGCATCAGGCCACGGGGCGTCTCCGGCACGAAGAACAGCAGCAGCACGAACAGGCCTGCCGGGATCGCGCAGCAGGCCAGCATGTAGCGCCAGCCCTGCTCGTGCACCCAATTCGGGTCGCCATCACCGCCGAACTTCTTGATGAAGTAGTTCACGAAGTAGGACACGGTGATGCCGCTGACGATCGCGATCTGCTGATAGGTGACCAGCGCGCCGCGCTTCGAGGGCGGCGCAATTTCCGCGATGTACATCGGCGCGAGCATCGAGGCGAGGCCGATGCCCATGCCGCCGAAGAGCCGATGGCCGATGAAGTTCGTGATCACGTCGCCGAACTTGAGGTACGGCGCGTCTTCGAAGAACAGGTTCAGGAACCAGAGCAGCGCGTTGGTCAGCGGCGTGAGCACCGATCCCAGGTGACCGAGCCAGGACTCCGGCCACGCCGAACCGAGCGAGGAGAAGAAGAACAGCAGTCCCGCGACGATCAAGCCGCCGCGACGGCCGAGGAAGTGCGCGACCACACCGCCGAGAGCGCCGCCGATGAGGCAGCCCCACAGCGCGCCGGCGATGGTAAATCCTTCGAGGCTGAGCCTTGCCTCCTCGGCGAGATTCATCTGCGCGACGAAGTTCTGCTTGATCGAGTCGGTCGCACCGGAAATCACGGCGGTGTCGTAACCAAACAGGAGACCGCCGAGAGCGGCGATGATGGTCAGTGTGATCAACAGGCCGGTATGCGCAGAGCCTGCGGGGCTCGAAGATTGAGACACGCGCTATCTCCTTGAATGATTGTGTTTTTCGGACCCGCCCACGAGCGCGATTCGCGCCCCCCGTTCAGCGGTCGCGAAAGCCTAGTGATAGCGGTATCAGATAGCAAGCCGCGCGGAAAATACAGCCACTTCTGGACTGTTTCCGGTCCTTACTTAACCGCCGCGGACCGCTCAGGGCTTGCGCGGCGGCGCGACCGAATCGCGCTTCACCAGCACGTATGGCACGAGGTGATCGACGGGCTGCGTGGCGTGGCGATCCTTGGGCCTTCTGATCTTGTGCAGCAGCAGGTTGATGGCGGCCTCCGCCATCGCCGCGATGGGCTGGCGGACGGTCGTGAGCTCCGGCCACACCGTGGTCGCGATCGGCGTGTCGTCGAAGCCGACCACGGACAGATCATTCGGAACGTCGAGCCCGCGCCGGTGCGCCACCGAGATGGCGGCGGCCGCCATGTCGTCGTTGCTGGCGAAGATCGCGGTGGGCATGCGCTTGCGCGCCAGCAGCTTTTCCGTGGCTTCGAGCCCGGACTTGTAGGTGAAGAAACCCTGGATGACGAGCGAGGGATCGATCTCGAGCCCGGCCTCCGCCATCGCGGCCTCGAAGCCCTCCAGGCGCTGGCCGCTCGCCGTCTGCGTCGGCTGGCCCTTGATGAACGCGATGCGCGTATGTCCCTGCGCGATCAGGTGCTGCGTCATCTCGCGCGCGGCATTGAAGTCATCGATGCGCACGCACGACACATCTTCGCGCGCGCGCCCCGTGGCGAGCGCGACGGCCGGCACGCCCTCGGCCGCGAAGGCCGCCGCGATGGCCTTCGATTCGCACAGCGGTGGCGGCAGGATCACGCCGGCGATGCCCTCGGACAGCTTCTGCGCCGCCGCCTTCTCCTGCGCGGGCTTGAGATTGTCCCAGCGGTCCAGCACGAGCTGTGAGGCCGTGCGATGCGAACCGTCGAGCGCGCCCACGAGCATTTCGGATAGATAGGACGCGCTGGGATTGGAATAGATCAGCGCGATGCGGGTATCGCGCGCGCCGGCGAGCACGCGCGCCGCCGGATTCGGCCGGTAGTTGAGCGCGCGCACCGCCTGCATCACCAGCTCACGCGTGCTATCGCGGACGTTGCTTTCGCCGTTGATGACGCGCGAGACGGTCATGGGAGACACGCAGGCATGGCGCGCCACTTCGTGAATGGTCACGGCGCCGCCCTTGCGGCGGCCGGCCTTTTCCGGGGGGCGGGGCGTACCGTCGCTGCTGCTCCGGTCTCCTGTCTCGCTCAATCGAACTCCCTGGCGATGCCGGATACTGGCGCTAGGCCGAAGTTAGCGTTAACAATACTACGGGCCGTCAAAGTCCAATACCCCCATGTATCGACGATTTCTACTGGCATGCCTCGCTGCCGCCATCCTCGCGTCCCCCGCCACCGCCGAGGACGGATATGACTTATGGCTGCGGTATCAGCCGGTCGATCCGGCCAGCTACCCGGCATTCCAGGCCCACGTGCGCGAGCTGGTCGCGGGGGACGCCTCGCCCACCCTGAAAGCAGCACAGCACGAGCTGGTGCGCGGTATCTCCGGTCTCGCGGGCGCCCCGGTAGCCCTGGTGGGCGAGCCCAGTCAGGCCGGTGCCATCCTGTTCGGGACTCCACGAAGCTCGGAGGTCATCGCCAGGTTGCCGCTGGCCCTGGATCGTGTGGGCGACGAGGGCTATGTGATCCGCAGCGTGTCGCTGAACGGCATGCCGGCCACGGTCATTGCGGCCAATTCGGATCGCGGCGTCTTGTATGGCGCGTTCCACTTCCTGAGGCTTCTGCAGACGCGCCAGGACCTCAAGGCCCTGGACTTGGTGTCCGCGCCGCGCACGAAGCTTCGTGTCCTCGATCACTGGGACAACCTGGACCGGCACGTCGAGCGCGGTTACGCGGGCGAGTCGATCTGGGATTGGCACAAATTGCCTGGCTGGCGGGATCCCCGCTACACGGATTACGCGCGCGCCTGCGCGTCCGTGGGCATCAACGCCTCCGTGCTGACCAATGTGAATGCCAATGCCACCAGCCTCACGCCGGCTTACCTCGAAAAGGCCGCGGCATTGGCGGACGTGTTCCGCCCCTATGGGGTGCGCGTCTACCTGACGGCGCGTTTCAGCGCACCCATCGAGCTCGGTGGACTCAAGACCGCGGACCCGCTCGATCCCGGCGTGCGCGCCTGGTGGAAGGACAAGATCGACGAGATCTACCGGTACATCCCGGACTTCGGCGGCTTTCTCGTGAAGGCGAACTCCGAAGGCCAGCCCGGACCGCAGGACTACAAGCGCACGCATGCCGACGGCGCCAACATGCTGGCCGGCCCGCTGGCGGCGCACGGCGGCGTCGTCATGTGGCGTGCTTTCGTGTATTCCAGCGAGAACACCGAGGATCGGGCGCGCCAGGCGTATTCGGAGTTCGTGCCGCTCGACGGCAAATTCGACGCCAACGTGCTCGTGCAGGTGAAGAACGGACCCATCGACTTTCAGCCGCGCGAACCATTCTCGCCGCTGTTCGGTGCGATGCCGAAGACGCCGCTGATGATGGAATTCCAGATCACCAAGGAATACCTCGGCTTCGCAACGCACCTCGTCTATCTCGGCACCATGTGGGAAGAAGCGCTGCAGTCCGACACGATGGTGAAAGGCAAGGGCTCGACCGTTGCCAAGGTCATCGACGGCGAGCTGCATGGCTACGGGCTCACCGGCATCGCGGGCGTCGCCAACATCGGCTCCGACCGCAACTGGAGCGGCTCGCATTTCGACCAGGCGAACTGGTATGCATTCGGGCGCCTGGCGTGGGACCCGCAGGCGTCCGCGCGCGCCATCGCCGAGGACTGGATCCGCATGACGTTCTCCAACGATCCGGAGTTCGTCGAGCCGGTGCTCGGCATGATGATGGGTTCACGCGAAGCCGCCGTCGATTACATGACGCCGCTGGGGCTCGCGCACCTGATGGGAACCGGTCATCACTACGGGCCCGCGCCCTGGGTCAGCGATCTCGCCCGGCCCGAATGGAATCCCGCCTACTACCATCGGGCCGATGCCGCGGGCATCGGTTTCGAACGTGGGCCCCGGGGAAGCAACGCCGTGGCGCAGTACGCGCCGCAGGTGGCCGCCATCTTTGCCGATCCGAAGAAGACGCCGGAAAACCTGCTGCTGTGGTTCCACCACGTGTCCTGGGATCGCCGCATGTCTTCGGGCCGCACGCTCTGGGACGAACTCGTCCGCCACTACGATCATGGTGTGGAAGTAGTTAGTCAGATGCGCCGCACCTGGGCCGCGCAGCAGGGCAGGGTGGACGCCGCGCGTTTCGCGCAGGTCGCCGCGTTCCTGGCGATCCAGCAGCAGGAGGCACAGTGGTGGCGTGACGCCTGCGTCGCGTATTTCCAATCCATTTCGAAGCGCCCGTTGCCCGCGGGCTCCGCGCCGCCGGCTCATGCGCTCGAGTATTACCAGTCGCTGAAATTCCCGTACGCGCCCGGGCGCGGGTGAAGGATTCCCATGAAAGCTGCTGCATGGTTCGGTTGCGGACTGTCCTGCCTGGCGCTCTGCTGCCTGGCCATGGGCGTGGCGGCCACGGAAATGCCGCAGCCCGTGGAAATGACGGCCGAGCAGGATCACGCGCTGATGATGCAGAAGCTCGGGATCGCGGCGCTGCGCCAGGGCGCGAACGGCCGCGACCCGAACGCGCCGAATGCGGCGAACTACGATGAATCCCGGGCCAATCCATATCCGGTGCTGCCCGATCCGCTGAAGCTCGCGAACGGCAAAGTGGTCAGCACGCCGCGGGACTGGTGGCGCAAGCGGCGTCCTGAGCTGGTGGAACTCTTCGATCGCGAGATCTACGGACGCACGCCGAAGCGGATTCCCGCGGTGAAATGGCAAGTGAAGTCCACGACGAACGAGAAGGTGGGTGGCGCCGACGTGCTGGTGCGCAAGGTCGTGGGGCACGTCGACAACTCGCGCTACCCCGCGATCACCGTCGACATCGACCTCACGCTGACCACTCCAGCCGGCGCGCGGGGCGTGCCGGTGATCGTCGAGTTCTTCCCCGTGGAGTGGGCCGCGCGCATTCCGCCGCAGCCGAGGCCCACCTGGCAGGAGCAGGTGATCGCGCGCGGCTGGGCGTACGCGATCCTCTCGCCCTCGAGCATCCAGGCCGACAACGGCGCCGGACTGACGCGCGGCATCATCGGCCTCGTGAACCAGGGGCAGCCGCGCAAGCCCGATGACTGGGGCGCGCTCAAGGCGTGGGCCTGGGGCGCATCGCGCGCGCTCGACTACCTGGAAACCAATCCCGAGGTGGATGCGAAGCGCGCGGTGATCGAGGGTGTCTCGCGTTATGGCAAGGCTTCGCTCGTGACGCTGGCCTACGAGCCGCGGTTCGCGATGGGGTTCATCGGCTCATCGGGCGCGGGTGGCGCCGCGCTGGCGCGCCGCAATTGGGGCGAAAAGCTCGAGAACGTCGCGGGCAGCGGCGAGTATCACTGGATGGCGGGCAACTACATCAAGTACGCCGCGGACCCGCTCACGGTGAACGATCTGCCGGTCGATGCGCACGAGTTGATCGCGTTGTGCGCGCCGCGGCCGGTGTTCATCGGCGCCGGCAACCCGGCCCAGGGTGACGGCTGGGTCGATCCCAAGGGCATGTTCATGGCGGCCGCGGCCGCGGGCCCCGTCTACAGGTTGTTAGGCGCGAAGGATCTCGGCACGACCGAGTTCCCGCCGATGGAAACCGCGCTGGTCGCGGGAGACATCGCATACCGCCAGCACTCCGGAGGCCACACCTCCGGACCGAACTGGCCGACCTTCCTCGACTACGCCGCGCGGCATTTCGAATAGCGCCTCTCCTACCAGTCCCACATGGTGCCGTCCTCGAGGCGCGCGACGGGCAGCTGCTTGGGGTTGTAGGGAAATTTCGCGGCGAGCTTCTCGTCGATGGTCACGCCGTGGCCGGCTGACTCACCGCAATGCAGGCGGCCGTCCTTGAACGTGTAGTCGTGCGGGAACACCTCGTCGGTCTCGCGCGCATGCTTCATGTATTCCTGGATGCCGAAGTTGGGCGCCCAGGTGTCGAAATGCAGCGCGGCTCCCATGCACGCGGGCGACAGGTCGGTGGCCCCGTGAAAGCCCGTACGCACGCCGTACAGCGCGGCGAAATCCGCGATGCGACGCACGTGCGTGATGCCGCCGCTGTGCACGATGGTCGTGCGGATGTAGTCGATGAGCTGATGCTCGATGAGGTACTTGCAGTCCCAGATGGAATTGAACACTTCGCCCACCGCGAGCGGCGTAACCGAATGCTTGCGGATGATCTCGAATCCCTCCTGGTTCTCCGCGGGCGTCGCGTCTTCCAGCCAGAACAGGCGATGGGGTTCGAGATCGCGCGCCAGGCGCGCCGCCTCGATCGGCGACAGCCGGTGATGCACGTCGTGCAGCAGCTCGACGTCCGGCCCGTGCTCGCGGCGCAGCCGCTCGAATAGTTTGGGCGCGACACCCAGATACTTCGGTGTCGACCATACGGACTCGGCCGGAAGCTCGCTCTCCGCCGGTTCGTAGGCGTTCTTCAGGCTCGAAACGCCATATGCCTTCTTCACGCCGGGAATTCCGCATTGCGCGCGCACGGCCTTGTATCCCTGCGCGACGTACTTGCCCACCTCGGCGCTGCACTCGTCGATGTCCCTGCCGTTGGCATGTCCATACACGAGCACGCCCTCGCGCGAGCGGCCGCCGAGCAACTGGTACAGCGGCTGATTCGTCATCTTGCCGAGAATGTCCCAGAGCGCGACGTCCACCGCGGCGATCGCCGTCATCGTCACGGGGCCGCGTCGCCAGTACGCGCCACGATAGAAGAATTGCCAGGTGTCCTCGATGCGACCCGCGTCGCGCCCGATGAGGTTGGGCACGAGGTGGTCCTTCAGATATGACGCGACGGCGAGCTCGCGACCATTCAACGTGGCGTCACCGATACCGCTAACACCCGAACGCGTGACGATCTTCAGCGTTACGAAATTGCGCGCCGGACAGGTGACGATCACCTCGGCGGACACGATCTCGCGATCGCGCGCCGAGCCCGGCCTGGTACCAATCGCCTCCGCAGTGCTCACGGCCATTGCTCCCTCGAGAATTAAGAATTAGTGTCGCCGGCCGCAACAGCAAATCGACGATCGCGCGGACGGGGCCCGCATACTACCAATATGGACAAACTCAATCCTGACCGGCTTTTCCCCGCCGACCCCGCCACCCGCTCGATAGCGCGCAATCTGTACCAGCTAGTCCGGGATCTGCCCATCATCAGCCCGCACGGGCACACCGACCCGAAGTGGTTCGCGGACAACGTGCCGTTTGCCGACCCGGCCAGCCTGTTGCTGACACCGGACCATTATGTGTTCCGCATGCTCTACAGCCAGGGCGTCAAGCTCGAGGAATTCGGGGTTGCGCGCGTCGATGGCGGCGCGACCGAGCGCGACTCGCGCAAGATCTGGCGGCTGTTCGCGCAGCACTACTACCTGTTCCGCGGCACGCCATCGCGCATGTGGTTCGACTGGGTGCTGTCGAGCGTGTTCGACGCACCGATCCCGCTGACGCCGGAAAACGCCGACGCCACCTACGACCGCATCGCGGAAAAACTGCAGAAGCCGGAATTCCGCCCGCGTGCGTTGTTCGAGCGCTTCAACATCGAGGCCCTGGCCACCACCGAATCGCCGCTCGATGACCTGATGCATCACGTGACCATCCGCAAGAGCGGCTGGCGCGGCCGCGTGATCACCGCTTACCGGCCCGACAACGTGGTCGATCCGGACAGCATCGGCTTCCTCGAAAACCTCAAGAGATTCAGCGAGCTCACCGGCGAAGACGCGCTCTCGTGGCGTGGTTATCTGGCCGCGCACCGCAAGCGTCGTGCGTTCTTCGCGGTCATGGGCGCGACGTCCACCGATCACGGCCATCCGACCGCGCGCACCGCCGACCTGTCGCCCGCGGACGCCGAGTCGCTGTTCAACCGCATCGTGAAGGGCACGCCGAACGCCGGCGATGCCGACCTGTTCCGCGGGCAGATGCTCACGGAAATGGCGCGCATGAGCCTCGACGACCAGCTCGTGCTGCAGATCCATCCGGGCGCATGGCGCAACCACAACGCACCCGTGTTCGACCGCTTCGGGGCGAACGTCGGCGCCGACATCCCGACGCGTACCGACTACGTCGGCGCGTTGCGGCCGCTGCTCAACCGCTTCGGCAACGATGCCTCGCTGACCATCATCGTGTTCACTCTCGACGAAAGCACGTACGCGCGCGAGCTCGCACCGCTCGCGGGCCACTACCCGGCACTGAAGCTGGGCCCGGCCTGGTGGTTCCACGACAGTCCGGAAGGCATGATGCGTTTCCGTGAGCAGACCACCGAAACGGCCGGCTTCTACAACACCGTCGGCTTCAACGACGACACCCGCGCCTTCCTGTCGATCCCGTCGCGACACGACGTGGCGCGGCGCATCGACTGCTCGTTCCTCGCGCGCCTCGTGGCCGAACACCGGCTGCCCGAGGACGAAGCGGCCATCCTCGCGCCGCAGCTCGCTTACGAATTTCCGAAGAAAGCGTACAAACTTTGATGGCCGAATCCTCGGGGGAAGTGCATGAGTTCGATGAATCCGACGAATGACACCGGTAGCAATAGGGGCGGGACCGTAGGGAAGGTCGGCAACTACCGTTGGGTGATCTGCGCGCTGCTGTTCATCGCGACCACCACGAACTACATCGACCGCAATGCGCTCGGCGTGCTCAAGCCGTTCCTGCAGGAGCACCTCGGCTGGGATGAAGTCGACTACGGCTGGATCGTCTTCGCCTTCGTCGGCGCCTACGCCGCCTTCCCGTCCATCGTCGGCATCTTCATCGACAAGGTGGGGGTGAAGAAGAGCCTGGCGATCGCGCTCATCGTGTGGTCGCTGGCGGCCGCCGCGCATGGCCTGGTGGCCACGGTCGTGGGCTTCGTCATCGTGCGCTTCTTCCTCGGCGTCGCCGAGGCGGCCAACTTCCCGGCCTCCATCAAGGCGGTGGCGATGTGGTTCCCGCAGAAGGAGCGCGCGCTCGCCACCGGCATCTTCAACTCCGGTACCAGCGTGGGCGTGATCGCCGCGCCCATCACGGTGTTGCTGGCACAGACGCTCGGCTGGCAGTGGTCGTTCATCCTCATGGGCCTGATCGGCTTCATCTGGTTGTATTTCTGGCAGCGCAGCTTCCACCCGCCGGAAGTTCATCCGCACGTCGGCGCGGCCGAGCTCGACTACATCCGCTCGGGTCAGAAGGCCGCCGAACAGAACGTCAAGCTGCCGTGGTCCGCGATGGTGCGGTACCGGCAGATCTGGCCGTTCCTGATCGGCAAGTTCCTCACCGACCCGGTGTGGTGGTTCTATCTGTTCTGGTTGCCTACCTACCTGAACGTCGAGCGCGGCCAGAACCTGCTCAAGAGCGCCGGGCTCATGGCCATCATCTACACCGGTTCGAGCGTCGGGTCGGTGTTCGGCGGATGGCTCTCCGGCCACCTGATCCGCAAGGGCTGGCACGTCGGCAAGGCACGCATGACCACGATGTTGCTGGCGGCCATCTTCATGCCGGGATCCATCCTCGCGTACTTCACAGACAACTTCGCGGTGTGCGTGGGCTTCATCACGTTGGCGACCGCCTGTCACCAGTGGTGGTCGGCGAACATCTTCACCTCGGCCACGGACCTGTTTCCGCAGAAGGTCTCCGGTTCGGTCGTCGGCCTCGGCGCGACCGCCGGCGGCATCGGCGGCATGTTCATCGCATTGCTGGCCGCGCTCGCCATCCAGTGGACCGGCAAGCAGGAGCTGGTGTTCATCTGGGCCGCGTTCATGCACCTGACGAGCATCGCGATCTACTGGTTCTGGTTCAAAGGGCACTTCGACCCGGTGGACGTCGATGCGGGCATCGACCTGCATTCGCGTCACACGCCGCTGCTCGCTTCGGGCTCCGTGATCGCGATCGTCGGCGTGGCGCTGATGCTGCTGATCGGCCTCAACTGGGAGGTTTGCGTGCAGGCCACCAGCCTGTCGGGAGCCGCGCAGGCGCTGACCGCGGCGCTCGGGGTGTTCGTGATCGGCGGCGGGCTCACCTACGCCGGAATGGCGAAGACGCCGCGTTAGTCAGCGCGCCGCCTTGCGCCGCACGGTCGCGTAGCGCCGCCGCTTCTCGGCGGCGATCGCGCGCGCGCGTTCGATCTCCTCGACCTCGGTCACCTTGAGCATGTCCTCGATGACGCGCGAGATGTGCTGGTGCATGGCGGCGCGCGCCGCATCCGGGTCGTGCCGCTTCAGCGCTCGCAGTATCACGGCGTGCTCGTCGATGGGCGGCTTCAAGCCGCGCGCGCGTCCCTTGTCGTCCATCGAATGGCTCTGCGGCGAGCGCGCCCGCGCATCCCACAGCATCTGCACCGCCGCGATGATGCCGCTGTTCTGCGTCGAGCTCGCGATCAGTTCGTGGAAGCGGCGGTCCGCTTCCTCGCTCATCAGGATTTCGTTCTGCCGGTTGTCGTCGCGCATTTCGGCGATCAGGTCGGAGAGCTGCGCGAGCTGCGCATCCTCGATGCGTACCGCGGCGAGCGCCGCGGCCTCGCCTTCGATGGCGTGCCGCGCTTCCAGCAGCTCGAATGGGCCGATGTCCTTGGCGCCTTCACGGCCGCCGGGCGGCTGCTTGTTTTTTACATAGACACCCGAGCCCAGGCGCACGTCGACCAGGTCGTCGAGCTCGAGGGCGATGATCGCTTCGCGCACGGTGGGCCGGGACACGCCGAAGGACTGCGCGAGCTCCCGCTCCGATGGCAGCCGCTGTCCCAGTTTGTATTCACCCTCCGCGATGGACCTGGCCAGCCTGTGGGCTATCTGCTCGTAAAGGCGGCGCGGTTCGCTCATGGCGGCAAGTATCCGTGGAGTCAAGCCCGCCAACAAGGGATTGGATCCCGTCTGCCGGATTATCCGCTCAGGCCAATGGATCGGATTGGCCAGGGTGCTTGTTGCCTTTGGCCTGACCAATTGCTACGTTGTCACCATCAGGCGCGAGGGGGGCACCCGCGGACTCCTTGCGCGCACGTCATACATAAGTTCGGGAGGGGGCAAGTCATGAGCAAGAAATCACCGCTGTACCGCATTTCACTTTCGGCGTTGACCGGCATCGCGGGATTCGCAACGTGCGCATCCGCCGCGGATGAAGCCGCGAGCCCGCAGAGCGAAGAGGTCGATACCGTGGTCGTCACCGGCTTTCGCGCATCGCTGGAGAGCTCCACGAACGCGAAACGCGACTCGACCAATTTCACCGATTCGGTGTTCGCCGAAGACATCGGCAAGTTCCCGGATCTCAACATCGCCGAATCGCTGAACCGCATTCCCGGAATCCAGCTGACCCGCGAAATCAACGGCGAAGGCCTCAACATCGCCATTCGCGGTCTTGGCACCAACTTCACCAAGACGATCCTCAACGGCGCACAGATCGCGGTCGCCTCCAGCGGCCGTACCGATGCCCAGAACCAGAACCGCGAGCTCGATCTGGACTTGTTCCCGACGGAGTTGTTCACGCGCCTCGACGTCAACAAGACTCCGGTGGCGAGCATGATCGAAGGCGGCGTGTCGGGCACGGTCAACATGCGCAGCGCGCGTCCGTTCGACAACCCCGGCACGCACCTCTCGTACCAGTTGCAGGGCAACTATGGCGAGATCAGCGGAGAGTACAGTCCGCGCGCCGCGATCACCGGCAGCTGGAGCAACGAGACGTTCGGAGTGCTCATCGGCCTCGCCGGCGTCAGCAACAAGACCGAGACCCGCGGTTACGAAACCATCGGCTGGACGAACGCGAATCTCAGCGACGCGCAATGCGGCGTCGCCGCCATCGATCACGACAACAACCCGGCCACCGCTCCGCAGAACATCTGCAACTACGCCATCGGCGGCAATGGCTTCACGATCCCGGCAACGGTCCCGGCTACCGCCGGAAACGGATTGACGCCCGGCGCCACCATCGATGCGGCATTCCTCCAGGCCAACAACCCCGGCGTCACCGCCCGCCAGCTCGGCGAGGCGATCCTGCCGCGCCTGAGCAGGCCGGCGTATGTGAAAGGCACGCGCGATCGTTACTCCGGGCTCGTCTCACTCGAATACCGGCCGACCGACTCGATGAGATTCTATGCCGACACGATGTACGCGGACGCCAAGCGCGAATTCGATCGCCTGGACATGAACTGGGTGGTGCGCAATTCGAACTGGATGGTGCCGATCAACACGACGGTCGACGACAACGGCGTGTTCACCAGTGGCACGTTCGCGAACTCGCAGTTCTTCCTCGAGGCGCGGCCGTACAACGAAGAAGTCGATTTCTGGAACTTCAACCCCGGCGCGCATTTCGATTTCGGCGATCGCTGGCAGCTCGACGTGCAGCTCAACAAGAGCCGCAGCTTGTTCTTCCGCGAAGCACCGACGGTGCTGGTCAATTCTCCCGCGGGCATCACCGTCAATTTCCAGAATGAGGGCGGCAACACCCCGATCGTCACGGCCTCGAATCTCGATTTCAACGACCCGAACGCCGGCTGGACCTGGGCTGGCGGTCGCGTGAACATCCAGAACGAGAAGCGCCTGACCAAGACCAGCGGCGCGCACGCCGATCTGCGTTTCGGTGACGACAAGAACAACATCCGTGTCGGCGGCGCGTACGACGAGATTTCCCGCGGAATTTCCGGACGCGACAACAGCGCCCGTTGGGAAGACGTGGTGTGCCGCAACGGACTCGACGCCAATGGCAATTCGCCGACCACCGGACGCGCGCCCTGCAACGGCCTGAACCCGAACTCGGCGATTCCGCAGTCGGCGCTGGCGTCGTACCTGAAGCCGGGGCCGGCGGGGTTCATCACGGTGGACTTCGATCGCTTCATGGCGGATTCGCAGTACAAGCAACTCTCGGAATCCGCTCCCGAGAGCAATGGCGTGGCGACCGGCGCGAGCAGCGGTGGCGTGAACGAACGCACCCTGGGCGCGTATGTGGAATTCAACGGCTCGGCGGAATTCTTCGACCGGCCGTTCCGCTTCAACCTCGGCGGCCGATACGTGCAGACCGATCAGGCCATCCTCGGTCCGGTGACCATCGGTGGTGTGCGGCAGGAGCAGACCCTGCTGTCCGACTACGATGCGTTCCTCCCGGCCTTCAATGCCGCCGTGAACCTCACCGATGATGTGATCCTTCGCATGTCGGGATCGCGCACGCTGACGCGCGCGAATCCGAGCGCGATGCTGCCGAACACCACGTTCAGCGATCCCAGCGCGCAGCAGGCGAGCCAGGGCAATCCGAACCTGTCGCCGTTCATGTCGACCAACTTCGACCTGGGCGGCGAGTGGTACACGGGCGAGGAAGGCTATGTGGGATTGACGCTGTTCACGAAGCAGATCTCCGGCTTCACGGTGAACGGCACCAATACCATCCCGTTCACCGCGCTCGGCATCCCGTATGAAAACTTGAGCCCCACTCAGCAGGCGGCCATCGACCAGCGCGGCGGACCGAACGTCGCGGTGGTGACCGTCACGCAGCAGGTCAACGCCTCGGGCGTGTTGAACATCCAGGGCTATGAAGCGATCTGGGTGCAGCCGCTCAATTTCGTGCTGCAGGGCCTCGGCTTCTCGTCCAACTACACGCGAGTCTCGCAGCACCCGCAGGGTACGGGCGTGCCGGCCCAGGCGGTGGGCATCTCACCGACGTCGTACAACTTCACGGCGTACTACGAGAATCACGGCGCGACCGTCCGGCTTTCGTACAACCACAACGCGGCGCAGATCTCCTCCGGGTTGGGTCAGAACGGCATCCCGTATGGCCAGTACTTCACGGACGCGTACGGCCAGCTCGACATGTCGGCCAGCTACGAGTTCTCGAATCTGCCGACGTCGCCGCAGATCACGCTCAACGTGACCAACATCACCGGCGAGCATCAGCGTTCGACGTTCGTTTACGACAACGCGACCTGGACCTTCTACGATCCGGGCTACTCGATCCTCCTGGGAATACGCGGCAAGTTCTGACGGCAGCCGCGGCCGACGCAAGGGAAGGGGCGGCATCAGTCGCCCCTTCTTTGCTTTCAGCGCCGTGTGAGAGGTTCGCCGGGCCTCGCCGGCTGAGCCTGCGGGACGTGCCGCAGGTCAGCGAATGACGCGCGCGCCCTTGCCCTTCATGACCGCTTCGACTTCCTTCGCATTCACCATCGAGGTGTCGCCGGGCGTGGTCATCGCGAGCGCGCCGTGGGCGGCGCCGTATTCGACCGCCGCCTGCGGGCCCTTGCCTTCGAGGAAACCATAGGCGAGACCGGAGGCGAAGCCATCGCCGCCGCCGACCCGATCGTAGATTTCGAGGTCCTCACGCATCATCGACTGGTAGAAGTTGCCGCCCGCGTACAGGATCGCGGACCAGTCATTGAAGGTTGCCGTCTTCGCGTTGCGCAGCGTGGTCGCCGCCACCTTGAAGTTGGGGAACTGCTTCACCGCGGTCTGGATCATCTTCTTGAAGTTCGCCGGGTCGATGGCGCTGATGTGCTCATCGAGGCCTTCCACCTCGAACCCGAGGCAGGCGGTGAAGTCCTCCTCGTTGCCGATCATCACGTCCACGTACTTCGCTATGTTGCGGTTGATCTTCTGCGCGCCTTGCTTGCCGCCCTGGCTCTTCCAGAGCGAGGCGCGATAGTTGAGGTCGTAAGACACGATCGTGCCGTACTTGCGGGCAATCTCCACCGCTTCGATGACGGCCTCGGAAGTGTTCGGCGCCAGCGCCGCGAAGATCCCGCCGGTGTGGAACCAGCGCACGCCCTCCTCACCGAACAACTTTTCCCAGTTCACTTCGCCGGGGCGGATCTGGGATGCGGCCGAGTGACCGCGATCCGAGCAGCCGAGCGCGGCGCGGATGCCGAAGCCCTTCTCCGTGAAGTTGAGGCCGACGCGCGTATTGCGTCCCAGGCCGTCGAACTCGCGCCAGATGATCTTCGAGGTATCGACGCCGCCCTGCATCATCAGGTCTTCGACCAGCCAGCCGAGGTCGTTGATGGGCAGCGCGGTCACGGCTGTGGAGCGCTTGCCCCAGCACTTGCGCATGGCGCGCGCCACGTTGTATTCGCCGCCGCCTTCCCACACCTGGAAGCTGCGCGCATTGCGCACGCGTCCGAAGCCGGGGTCGAAGCGCAGCATCACCTCGCCGAACGAGGCGCAGTCCCAGCGCGCTTCGGCGGCGCCCTTGATCTTCAATACGTTGTCGGTCATGTGTCTGACGGCTTCCAGTCTATTTTCCACGGATGGTCTTGATGAGCTTCACGGTGTCGCGCACGCGCGCCTCGATACCCGCATAGTCCTGCTTGGCCAGCAGTTCCCTGGTGATGAGGTTGCTGCCGATGCCGCAGGCGACGATGCCCGCGCCGAACCACTTGCGCAGCGACTCCTCGGTGGGCTCGACGCCGCCGGTGGGCATGATGCGCGTCCAGGGCATCGGGCCGATGACGTTCTTCACGAACTCGGGGCCGCCCACCGAACTACCCGGGAACACCTTGACGATCTCGCAGCCGAGCTCGTGCGCATACGAGATCTCGCTGGCCGAGCCGCAGCCCGGGGAGTAGGGGATGCAGCGCCGGTTGCACACCTTGGCCACGTCGGCATTGAGGATGGGGCCGACCACGAATTTCGCGCCGTTCGCGATGTAGATGCCGGCGGTGGGCGCATCGACGATGGAGCCCACGCCCATGATCACGCTGGGGTCCGCCTTGTCGAAGTGGCGCGTCACCTCGTAGAAGACATGTGAAGCGAAATCCCCGCGATTGGTGAACTCGATGCACTTGGCGCCGCCGTTGGCGCACGCCTGGATGACCTTTTCGCAGACGGCGACGTCCGGGTGATAGAAGACGGGAATCACCCCCTGATCCATCATCGCGGCCAATACGGACATTCGGTCCTTGTTCATTCAATGCTCTCCGGCAGGGTGTGTGCGGCCGCCGGGCGGCGCACGGCAGGGGACGGCAATTTTCGGTCGCGGTCGCCCCAATGGAAAGTGGTCCGCGCGGAATCCGCGCGCCTGCCGTCGAACTGTTGCCATATCGCCATGCTCCTTGCACTCGCCGGGAGAGTCGTCTATAAGCGAGCCATAAAGGTAACCGGTGTCATTTTACCGGGAAGCCTGCGACTCGAAAGAAGCAATCGACAGGGAGAGGGGCTCATATGGCGAACACGATTGGCACGCGGGGGCTATTGCCCGTGGCGCTCGGTATTTTCAGCGTCGGCAGCGCACTCGCGGCGGACCCGGGTGATGCGGCCGACGGGGCGGAGGCCTCACAAACCGCGACCGGCGAGGGCGCCGCGCAAGACGTCGGAGAGGTGGTGGTAACCGGTTACCGCCTCTCATTGAAAAATGCCGTCGAGCTCAAGAAGAACTCCGACGTGATGATGGATGCGATCAACGCCGAGGACATCGCAGACTTTCCGGACGCGAACCTGGCCGAATCGCTGCAACGGCTCCCCGGTATCGCGCTGGATCGCGACAACGGCGAAGGCCGCCAGATCACCGTGCGCGGCCTGGGCAGCGATTTCACGCGGGTGCGACTCAACGGCCTCGAGGCGCTGTCCACCGCGGCCGCCAGCGATTCCGGCGCCGCGCCGAACCGCAGCCGCGGCTTCGACTTCAACGTGTTCGCGTCCGACCTGTTCAGTTCGCTGCAGGTGCGCAAGACAGCCTCGGCGAATACCGACGAAGGCTCGCTCGGCGCCACCGTGGACCTCATCACCGGCAAGCCGCTCGACTACAAGGGCCGGCGCATCGCGCTGTCGGCCGAGGATGCGTACTACGAGAACGGCGGCACGCACAACCCGCGCATCGCGGGATTGATCGCGGACCAGTGGTTCGACGGCCGGCTGGGCGCCTCGGTGTCGGTGGCCTACAGTGAGCGCGATTCGGAAGTCGACCGGTATCGCCGGCAAGCCGGCCAGTCAGACTATCTGTATCGAAGCAGCCAGCTCACGGGGGTCACACCGGCACGGTCCGGTTTCGCGGTGCCGGTGGGGGTCAACCTGGGCTTTGCCAATGCCGCGGCGGTCGCCGCCGAGACCGGCTCGGATCCGGCGGCGTACGCGGCGCTGTATCCCGGCGCGCCCTTCAACACGAACCTCAACAACAGCATCGTCCGCATTCCCTCGCTGCTCAATGTCGAGCAGCAGGATTTGTCGCAGGAGCGTCTCGGCGCCACCGTGGCGCTGCAATGGCGTCCCAGTGACTCGACCTCGATCAGCTTCGACGGCGTCTACTCGAAGTTCGATCAGAAGAGCGACGTCAACCAGATCCAATCCGTCGGTCTCAACCGCAACAACACCAACGCGAACTTCCAGAACGCGACCACGTCGATCACGAGCCGCCGCGGCACCTATGCGACGTGCACGCCGCGCGCGGGCACCACCTACATCGAAGCCATCGATTGCGGTGGCACGGAGGCAGTTCCCACCGGCGTATTCGCCGGACTCGGCACCACGAGCTTCAGCACCAATCCCAACAATCTCGAGCCTTACGACTACTACAACAATCCAGGTTCGGTCGGTTACCCGGGCGCCACCGCGGTGAGCGACGCGCGCGGCATGTACGCGCGCGACCGCTTCATCGGCCGTCCCGGCGTCGACGTGCTGGCGGCGCACGTGTCCGCGGCCGGCAACGCCGACTACCTGGAGTTGCGCAACGTCGACTGGCGCTCGGCCACCGACTCGTCGTACTTCACCACCGTGTTCCAGCAGGGCTCGATCAACTGGGAGCAGGACATCGGCGACCAGTTGAAAATGGACGTGCTGTACGGGCGGTCGCGATCCGCGAATGACAACACGGGGCTGCTGGTCGAGTTCAATCGCATGGACACGCCGGAGACCTTCGTCTACGACGAGCGTGACCATGGCTCCATGCCCATCATCAGCTACGGCTTCGACCTGGCGGATCCTGCCAACTGGAGCCTGGTGAAAGGCTTCTCGACCATGCGCCACTACGAGCGCGAGACCGACAACGAATACGAAGGCGGTCACCTGAATTTCGATCTCTCGCTGACCGATTCGCTGCGCCTCGAGTTCGGCGGTACGCGCCGCGAATACAAGTTCAAGACGAACCAGGGCCAGCGCCTGACCAACGAGGCGATCAATCCGACGCTCGAGGAGCTCGGCGTCAGCGCCACGGATCTCGGCCGCGTCTACGGATTCGGCGACGGACTGGATCTGCCGGAGGGGGCGCCGCGCGCATTCTTCGCGCCGAACATGAGCGCATTCCGCGAGATCATCGGTTTCGACTGCGGCTGCGTGAACAAGTACGGCGACTGGACGCTGGGATACCTCTCGAACCCCGGCAACCAGTTCGCCGTCGACGAATACGACACCAGCTACTTCGCGCAGCTCGACTGGAACTTCGATCTCGCCGGTCACCGGCTGTTCGGCAACTACGGCATTCGCCATGCCGAGACGCGCGTGGTCGCGAGCGGCTTCACCACCGCGGGTCCTGACGGCCCGCGGCCGCTGCACGTGCCGCACGAGTACGACGATGATCTGCCGTCGCTCAATGTGGCCTTCGCGATCACCGACGACATCCTGGTGCGCGGCGGCTGGGCCAAGGTCATGGCGCGCCCGCAGCTCGCCAACCTGGCGCCGAGCATCGCCAGCATCACGACGCCGTCCGCGGTTGGCGCCATCGGTTCACTCACGATCGGCAACCCCTACCTCGAGCCCTTCCGCGCCACGAACTACGACCTGAGCGTCGAATGGTATTTCTCCGAAGGTGGACTGCTCTCGCT
>DASTRL010000073.1:0-6928 GCA_035761265.1 Steroidobacteraceae bacterium | reverse complement strand
CGGCGCGCATCGCCGTACTCCTCGGCATCCGCGCTGAGCTCGTCGCGCACCAGCTTGTTCAGCTTGGCCTTGCTCTTCAGCAGTGCCTCGAGGTTGCCGCGCTCTTCCTCGAGCTTCGACTGCTCCTCGCGGATCTTCATCTCCTCGAGCTTGGCGAGATGCCGCAGCTTGGTCTCGAGGATGGCCTCGGCCTGGATGTCCGAGAGCTTGAAGCGCTTCATGAGCACCGGCTTCGGCTCGTCCTCGCGGCGGATGATGCGGATCACTTCGTCGAGGTTGAGGTACGCGGCCAGCAGGCCGTCGAGGATGTGCAGGCGTTTATCGACCTTGTCGAGCCGGTACTGCAGACGGCGCGTGACCGTCTGCGTGCGAAACGTGAGCCACTCGTTGAGCAGGTCGCGCAGGCCCAGCACCTTCGGCTTGCCCTCGAGCGTGATCACGTTGAGGTTCACGCGGTAGTTGCGCTCGAGGTCCGTGGTGGCGAACAGGTGCGCCATGAGCTGCTGCACGTCGGCGCGCTTCTTCGGCTCGATGACGATGCGGATGCGCTCTTCGTGGTCGGACTCGTCGCGGATGTCGTCGACCATCGGCAGCTTCTTCTCGCGCATCTGCGCGGCGATCTGTTCGATGACCTTGGATCCCGACACCTGGTACGGGAGCTCGGAGATCACGATGACCTCGTCTTCTTCCTTGTAGACCGCGCGCGCCTTGAACGTGCCGTTGCCGGAGTTATACAACTGCAGCAGGTCCGAGCGCGGCGTGATGATTTCGCCGCCGGTCGGCAGGTCCGGGCCCTTCACGTATTTCATCAGCGTGCGCGTCTGCGCATCCGGCTCGTCCAGCAGATGGATACACGCTGCCGCAACTTCTCGGAGATTGTGCGGCGGGATGTCCGTGGACATGCCCACCGCGATGCCCTGCGTGCCGTTGAGCAGCACGTTCGGCAGGCGCGCCGGCAGGAACGCGGGCTCCTCCATCGTGCCATCGAAATTCGGCTGCCAGTCGACCGTGCCGTCCGAAAGCTCGGAAAGCAGCACTTCCGCGTACCGCGTGAGCTTCGACTCCGTGTAGCGCATCGCCGCGAACGACTTCGGATCGTCGATCGAGCCCCAGTTGCCCTGGCCGTCGATGATCGGATAGCGGTACGAGAAATCCTGCGCCATGAGCACCATGGCTTCGTAGCAGGCCGAGTCGCCGTGCGGATGGAACTTGCCGATCACGTCACCGACGGTGCGCGCGGACTTCTTGTGTTTGCTGACGGCCGAGAGGCCGAGCTCGCTCATCGCGTAGGTGATGCGCCGCTGCACGGGCTTGAGCCCGTCGCTGAGCGACGGCAACGCGCGATCCAGGATCACGTACATCGAATAGTCGAGGTACGCCTTTTCCGTGAAGGTGCGGAGCGGTTGCTTCTCCACACCTTCGAAATTCATTTCATCTTGCACTGTGGGTTTTCCCGATAGTTAGGGAATGACTTCCGCAAGGTTGCCCTTCTCTTCCAGCCAGTCCTTGCGGTCGGAAGCGCGCTTCTTCGCGAGCAACATGTCCATCAACTGGTCGCTGTCGTCCTTCGCGGCGATGGTGAGCTGCACCAGGCGGCGCGTGCGCGGATCCATGGTGGTCTCGCGCAGCTGCGAGGGATTCATCTCGCCGAGGCCCTTGAAGCGCGTGACCACCGGCTTGGCCTTGGTTTCCTTGCTGTTCTCGATCTTCTTGAGGAGCTGGTCGCGCTCGGCTTCGTCGAGCGCGTAGTACACGTTCTTGCCGGCGTCGATGCGGAACAGCGGCGGCATCGCGACATACACATGACCGTTTGCGACCAGCGGCCGGAAATGCCGCAAGAACAGCGCGCACAGCAGCGTCGCGATGTGCTGACCGTCCGAGTCGGCGTCCGCGAGGATGCAGATCTTGCCGTAGCGCAGGCCGGAGAGATCGTTGGTCCCGGGATCGATGCCGATGGCCACGGAGATGTCGTGCACCTCCTGCGACGAGGCGATCTCGCCCACCGAGACTTCCCAGGTGTTCAGGATCTTGCCGCGCAACGGCATGATGGCCTGCGTCTCGCGATCGCGCGCCTGCTTGGCAGAACCGCCGGCCGAGTCACCTTCGACCAGGAACAGTTCCGAATGCTTGGGATCCCCGCCGGTGCAGTCGGCGAGCTTGCCGGGCAGCGCGGGACCCGCGGTGATGCGCTTGCGCTTCACCTGGGTCGCTGCCTTGGTGCGCTCCTGCGCGTTCTCGATGGCGAACTGCGCGATGCGCTCGCCGGCATCCGGATGCTGGTTGAGCCACAGCGACAGCGAGTCGTGCACGAAACCTTCGACCAGCGAAGCCGCGTCGCGCGTGGCGAGGCGCTCCTTCATCTGCCCCGCGAATTGCGGTTCCTGGATCTTGATCGAGAGCACGAAGCAGGCCTTGAGGAAGACGTCCTCGGGCGTGAGCTTGAGGCCGCGCGGCACGAGATTGCGGAATTCACAGAACTCGCGCACCGCGCCCGCGACGCCCGCGCGCAGGCCGTTCACGTGCGTGCCGCCTTCGGCCGTCGGGATCAGGTTCACGTAGCTCTCGCCCACCGCGCGATCCGCGTTCGGCGTCCACACCAGCGCGTAGTCGACGGCGTTGACGCGCTCGTTGTCGTTCTTCGCCGTGATGGGCTCGGCCGGGAGCATGTCTTCCTTGCCGATTTCGTCCTTGAGATACGCGGCGAGATCGCCGGTGAAGAACCACTCGTCCTTCTCCTTGGTCGCCTCGTTCTCGAACGTGATCTTCAGGCCCGGGCACAGCACGGCCTTCGCCTTGAGCACGTGCTTGAGCTGCGGCACCGAGAACTTGTCGCTGTCGAAGAACTTCGGGTCCGGCCAGAAGCGCACCGTGGTGCCGGTGTTGCGCTGGCCGACGGTGCCGACCACCTCCAGCTTCGAGGCGACTTTGCCGTCCTTGAAGCTGATGTTGTATTCCTTGCCGTTGCGCTTGATCCAGGTCTCGAGCTGCCTCGACAGCGCGTTCACCACCGAGACGCCGACGCCGTGCAGGCCGCCGGAGACCTCGTAGTTCTTGTCGTTGAACTTTCCGCCCGCGTGCAGGCGCGTGAGGATCAGCTCGACGCCGCTCACCTTTTCCTTCGGATGGATGTCCACGGGCATGCCACGCCCGTCGTCCGCGACGGACAGCGAGTTGTCCTTGTGCAGCACGACGTTGATTTCCTTCGCGTGGCCGGCGAGCGCCTCGTCGACGGAGTTGTCGATGACCTCGTGCGCGAGATGGTTGGGCCGGGAGGTGTCGGTGTACATGCCCGGCCGGCGGCGCACGGGCTCGAGGCCGGACAGGACTTCGATGTCGGATGCGTTGTAAGACATTCTCTCGCGGGTAACCTCAGCGGCGCGCGGCCTGTCAGTGCCGCGCGGCGCGGAGTTTAGCAGCGAATCAGCACCGGGAGCGCAGCCAATCCCTGGCAATCCCGCGGGAAACTCAACCGAATTCGGCGCGCAGGCGCCGGCCGAGCGGCGTGAACATGATGCCGGTGGCGAGCGCGAGAATCGTGATCGGCCACATGAGCAGAGTGACCAGGTGTTCGACCAATCCCGTGGACACTTCGGGCACCGGCACCGAGACACCCTCGCTCGTGAACGCCCGCACACAGAAGAAGATCACCAGCACCACGGTGATCAGCACGCCGGCCACGTTGATCGCGAACATCCAGCGCGAGGCGGCGCTGCGCGCCACCGGCGTCACAGCCCTGACCTTCTCGGCTTCGATTCGCGCCCAGACCGCGGCGTCGAAACGCCCGTCGAGCTTCGGTACGCGAACCTGGCTGCGCAGCGAACGCTCGAGCCGGGCTTCCACGTCATGAGGATTCTGGGTGTGATTCATGATTCGGTCTCCGTCGTCGCGCCGGCAATGGCGGCGAGACGCTTGCGGCCCCGGTGCAACAGCGCCTTGACTGTACCCGTGGGCATGGAAAGGAGCTCGCCGACCTCTTCACAGCTGCGATCTTCCAGATAGAAGAGGACCACCACGCGGCGATACGGTTCCGGCAGCTGATCCAGCAGCCGGGCCACGTCGTATTCCGCGGCGGCCTGCCCGGCCGTTTCGGCGCCCGCCTGCGCCGTCCCGAAGAGCATGGGGTCGCCGTCGTCGTCCGCCACTTCGGCGAAGTCCTCGAGCGGCACGATGCGGCGCTCGCGCTGCACCGCCGACAGGCAGGTGTTGCGCGCGATGGTGTACAGCCAGGTCGAGAGCGACGCCCGGCCATCGAACTTGGGCAGGGCCTGCCAGACTTTCACGAAGACGGTCTGCGCCATGTCTTCGGCCAGCGCCTGGTCGCGCAGGATGGACACGGCAAGATGCATGACCTTCTGGCGGTAACGATCCATCAGCCCTTCGAGCACCGCATGGCGATCGCCGGCCTGCAGCGCCGCCAACAGGTCGGCGTCCCGCTCCATCGCCGCGGACGGCGCGGGGGATCCGGCGCGAAGGTTCATTCTCACAGCCTGCACGTGGTTGATACTGCGCAACCATATAGCCGGTTGCGCGAACCGGTCGCAACCCGCGCTGCAACCGCTTTGCGGGCTGGGGAGTATCAAGGGCGTCCGCAACGCTCACTTGGAGAAATTCGATATGGATCCCGGAGTTATCGCAGTTTTCATCCCCATCGTGGCCATCGTCATGTCGATCGGCATCGGCATGCAGTTCCTGTGGTCCGAGCACAAGCGCAAGTCGCAGCTGCTCGAGCAGAACCATCGCGAACGCATGCATGCCATCGACAAGGGAATCGAGCTACCGCCGCTTCCGCCGCATCTGGTCGGCATGAGCAACGGTCCGGCCACCGCGTCGGCGGCCAAATCGCTGCGCAGCGGCATCATGCTGACCTTGATCGGCATCCTGCTGTACATCGCGATCAACGTGGCCGGTGGCCGCGAAGGCGCGTTGTTCGGCCTGATCCCCGCGGCCGTGGGCATCGCCAACCTGGTGTATGCGGCCATCCTCTGGAAGTCGGAGAAGCAGGGCCGCAAAGAACCGGTGTGAATCGACGCGGTGCCGCGCGGGAATTCCGGGTCCCGCCGGCACCGAGCCCGGGCTCAGGCCAGGTCGGCCAGCAGCGCGTCGCGCACGTTTCCGGGCAGCACCGCCAGCTCGTGGCGGTAGTTAGGATGATCGATGCCGGCGCCGAGCGCGGCGCCGCCGCGCAGTGCGGCCACCATGCCATCGCCGAGCTCGAAGCGCAGGAAATGTACCGCCGAGGTCTTGATTTCGTTCTCGCGCTCCAGGTCCTCGTCGGCGATCGCCAACACACGGTCGAAACCCGCAACACGCACCCAGCAGCGATCCTCGATGCCACGCAGCCTCTCGAGCTGCACCTTGCGCACCTCGGGATCGGGGAATTCGATGAGCAGCGTGACTTTCCAGTTGCGCCCGTCCGGGATCAGCGGGTTGTAGGCCTCCAGCTCCTCGGCGATGCCCTCGGCTTCGAAGATGCGCTCGGTGCGCAGCATCTCCTGCACCTGGTACTGCACCGTGAGCCGGTCCTCGAACAGCCACATCGTGTTCGGTCCGATGCTCAGCTGCCGATTCTTCTTGTGCGCGATGACACGCGCGCGGAACTCGGGCCGCTCGCGCGCGTAACGTTCCAGCGACAACAGATCGGTTTCCCGCAGCTTCTGCATCGCGGCGCTCATATGCCGTAGGCGCGGCGGACCAGCGACATCGGATGCTCCGGTTCACGCGCCCCGTCGCCGAGAATGCTCTGGATCTGGTGGCCCGCCATCGGACAATCACTCGAGTAGTGATCGGCGCCGGACTGCGCGACGCGCGTCGCCACCGGCTTGCCGATCTTCACCGAGGCGGCGCGGAACTCCTTCTTCACGGCATAGGTGCCATCGTGACCCGAGCAGCGTTCGATGACCTCCACCGTGGTCTCCGGCACGAGCTTGAGCACGTCGCGGGTCTTGAGACCCATGTTCTGCACGCGCAGGTGGCAGGGCACGTGGTAGCTGACCTTGCCGAGCTTTTCCTTGAAGTCGGTGCGCAGCAGCCCGGCCTTGTGCCGCAGCATCAGGTATTCGAAAGGATCGAAGATGCGCCGCTTCACGAGCTGCACGTCCGCGTCATCGGGAAACATCAGCGGCAGCTCCTGCTTGAACATGAGCACGCAGGAAGGAATCGGCGCGACGATGTCGTACCCCTCCTCCACCAGTGCCTTGAGCTGCGGGATGTTGAAGTTCTTGTATTTCTCCACCGTCTCGAGATCGCCGAGCTCGAGCTTCGGCATGCCGCAGCACTTTTCCTTGCCGATCACCTTCACCGGGATGCCGTTGTGCTCGAACACCGCGGTCAGGTCTTCTGGCATGTGCGGCTCGTTGCGATGGCCGTAGCAGGTGACGAACAACGCCACCTTGCCACGGGTCTCCTCGCTCGCCCTGATCTCGTTCGTGCTGCCGGCCAGCGCGCGCGCGCGCGATGTGCCGGTCTTCGCATGGAACTTCGGGATCGGCGCGGTGGCGTCGACGCCCAGCGTCTTCTCGAGCAGCTTGCGACCCGCCTGCGTGCCATTGACCGCGTTGACGATCTCGGCCACCACCGGGATGCCGGCGAGGCTGCCGAGACCGCGCGTGTTCGAAAGTAGTTTGTCCCGGAAGCCGTGCTCGCCCTTGCGGTGCTGCACGTGCTTGGCGCGCAGCATCAGGTGCGGGAAGTCGATGTTCCACGGATGCGGCGGCACGTACGGACACTTGGTCATGAAGCACATGTCACACAGGTAACAGTGATCGACCACGTCCCAGTAGACCTTCCTGTCGACGCCATCGAGCTCGAGCGTTTCGCTGGCGTCGATCGCGTCGAAGAGGGTCGGGAAGGAGTTGCAGAGCGAGAAGCAGCGGCGACAGCCGTGGCAGATGTCGAAGACGCGCTCGAGCTCTTTCTCGAGCGCGGCTTC
>DASTRL010000072.1:0-3687 GCA_035761265.1 Steroidobacteraceae bacterium | reverse complement strand
TCGCGCGCGCCATCGACATCCTGAATCGCGGCAAGCGCGTCGCGATCCTGGCGGGCCATGGGGCGCAGCAGGCGGGCGGTGAGCTGCTCGAAGTCGCCGAGCTGCTGGGCGCACCCATCGTCAAGGCGCTGCTCGGCAAGGCGGTGGTGCCGGACGATCATCCGCTGTGCCTGGGCGGCATCGGCTTGCTGGGCACGCGCCCATCGCAGGAGGCCTTCGAGGAGTGCGACACGCTGCTCATCGTGGGCTCGACGTTCCCGTACGTCGAGTACTACCCGAAGCCGGGGCAGGCGCGCGGCGTGCAGATCGACCGCGATGCCTCGCGCATCGGCCTGCGCTTCCCGGCCGAGGTCGGCCTGGTGGGCGATGCGCGCAAGACGCTCGCGATCCTCGCCGCGCGTCTCAAGGCGCATGGCGACCGGCAGTTTCTCGAGCGCTGCCAGCGCCGCAAGCGCGAATGGCAGGCATTGCTCGAGACCTCCGCGGACAACGGCACGGGGCGGCTCGCCCCCGGCAAGCTCGCGCGCGAGCTCGACCTCAGGCTGCGCGACGACGCGCTCGTGTCGTGGGACTCCGGGCACAACACCGGCGTGCTGGCGCGCTACCTGCAGGCGCGCGGCAGCCAGAGATTCAGCGGCTCGGGAATGCTCGCCACCATGGCCTGCTCGATTCCGTATGCCATCGCCGCGGCGCTGGCGTTTCCCGGCAGGCAGGTGGTGGCGTTCACCGGCGACGGCGGGCTCTCCATGTTGTTAGGGGAGCTCGCGACCATCGTGCGTTACAGGCTGCCGATCAAGATCGTCGTGATGAAGAACGACTCGCTCGGGCAGATCAAGTGGGAACAGCTCATGTTCCTCGGCAACCGCGAGTTCGAGTGCGATCTCACGCCCATCGACTTCGCGCGCGTGGCCGAGGGCTTCGGCATCGCCGCCTTCCGTACCGATTCGCCCGATTCGGTGGGCGCCGCGCTCGAGGCGGCGCTGTCGCACGACGGCCCGGCGCTGCTGGAAGCGAGCGTGGATCCGCACGAGCCGCTGCTGCCGGCGAAGCGCATCGAGAAGTACGCGCAGAACCTGCAGAAGGCGCTGGATGCGGGCACGCGCGATGCGCAGGAAATCCGCGCGGCGCTGGCGCGCGAGCCCTCGCGCACGCAGCTCGCGGATGGCGATTCCGGCGCGGATGCGCTGATCGGCGCTGAGGGCACGGAGCCCGTCGGAGCGCCGCGGCGCAGCGGCGAGCCGCGGCAACGTCCCGTCGACGAGGAAGTCGACGCGGCGGTGGCGTCGACGTTTCCGGCCAGCGATCCCTACAGCCACTCCACCGTCGAGGGCCGGCGCGCGGGACGCTGAATCCCGCGGTCAACGTCGCGTCAGGCGCGCGATGGTGCGGGCCAGCGCCTCGGGTTCCGCGGGCTTGGTGAGGTGCGCATCGAATCCGGCGTCCCTGGCCAGTTGTTTGTCGGCGTCCTGGCCCCAGCCGCTGACCGCGATCAGCGTGATGCGATCGCCGAACTTCGCGCGGATGCGGCGGCAAGCCTCATAGCCGTTCATCCCGGGCATGCCGATGTCGAGCAGCACGACCTGCGGCGTCTCGTCTTCGATGGATGCCAACGCCTGCGCGGCGGAATAGGCCGCGCGCACCTGCGCACCTTCCATCTCGGCCAGCATGGCCATGGAATCCGCGGCGTCCGGATTGTCGTCGACGATCAGCAGACGCAGACCGGCGAGCGACAGCTCTTGCCCGGACGGTGGCGTGGCCTGCAAGCCTGTACGCGCGGGCGTGGGCAGCGTGATGATGAATTCGCTGCCGGCGTGCTCACCATCGCTGCGCGCCACCAGGGTTCCGCCGTGCAGCTCGATCAACCGCCGCGCGATCGCGAGCCCGATGCCGAGGCCGCCCTGGTGCTCGCGCATGCGCGTGCCGGCCTGCGCGAACAGGTCGAACACGCGCGGCAACTGCTCCGGCGCGATGCCGATGCCGGTGTCGGCGACGCTGATGACGAGCTGCTCCGCGCCCTCGATCTGCACGATCCGGGCGGTGAGGCGGATGGTGCCGCCGGCCGGCGTGAATTTGCTGGCGTTCTGCAGGAGGTTGGCGATCACCTGCGACAGGCGCGTGGCGTCCACGTGCAGCGTGAGATCCGGAATCGGCGCGACCACGAGTTCGAGCCGCGCCGCATCGATGGCCGTGCGCGTGGCCTCGATGGCGCTGCCGATCACCGACGACAAAGTCGCCGGCGCGCGCTTGAGCTCGATCTTGCCGGCCGAGATCCGCGCCACGTCGAGCAGGTCGTCGATGAGGCGCACCATGTGGGCGATCTGCCGCTCCATCATGGGCCGCACGGACTCGATGAGATCCGGGCGGGTACGCGCGTTCTTCAGCAGCTCGATGCCGTTGCGGATGGGCACCAGCGGATTGCGCAGCTCGTGCGCCAGTATGGCGATGAATTCGTCCTTGTGCCGGTCCGCCTCGCGCAGCCGCCGCTCGCTCTCGCGCAGCGCCGCCTCGCCGCGGGTGCGCTCGGTGATGTCGCGCACCACCGAGACCGAACCGATGATGCGTCCGGTCGCATCGCGCACCGGCGCCGCGCTGACCTCGCGATGGCGCAGCTCGCCGGTGCGCGGCGTGCGCACCAGGTGTTCCTCGTCGCGGATGATCTCACCCTTCAGGGCGCGCAGCGGCGGCGCCTCCTCGAGCGGGCGCGGCGTGCCATCCGGCCGCAGCACCTCGAGGCTGGAGACCACGTCCGTGACGCGCACGCCGGCGACCGTGTCGTGGCCGAATTCGCGCATCGCGGCGGGATTCGCGTAGGTGTAGCGCTGCTGCGAATCGGTGAAATACACCTCCTCGGTCATGCTGTTGAGCAGCGCGGCGAGCCATTCCTTTTCGGCGCGCTCGGCTTCGAGCACCAGCGGCACGCCGGGCGCCGGGTCTTTTTCTTCTTCAGGTCCGCTCATGCGATGTCTATCGTACGTTGAACTCGACGCGATCGAGATAATCCTCGATGCGGTGGAATGCATCGTCGCCGATTTCGGCCGTGTCGCGCATCTTCACCAGCGCCTCGCGCTGTGCGTCCAGGATGCGGATGCGCAGCAGATTGCGCGCCTCGCGCGCGGTGGCGTGAGGCGCGTCGCTCTCGGCCACTTCGGTGGTCACGAATTCATCGCGCAGCGCGTTGGCGGTCGGCGAGTTGTCGGTCTCGAGGATTTCCAGCGCCACCAGCGCGAGCACATCCTGCGCGACGCGGACTTCATGCTCGATGGTGCCGTCGTCCTTGAGTCCGAGCGTCAGGATCAGCGGCCGCAACGTCAGCCCCTGCAGGACCAGCGTGCCGACCACGACGAAAAATGCACACAGCAGCGCCAGGTCGCGGTGCGGGAACGTCTCCGGCAGCGCGTAGGCCGTGGCGAGCGTGACGATGCCACGCATGCCCGCCCATCCGACGATGAAGCTGCCCTGCACCGAAGGCACGAATTTTCCCGGCCACCGCCCCGGTCCGAAGAGCCGATGCTTCCACCACGCCAGGCGGTTGTAGAACATCACCCAGGCGAGGCGCACCAGGATCACCATGCCGAGCACCGCGGCCGCGACCTCCAGGTAGTAGACGCGCTCGTTGGCATGCAGCGACTGGATGATGGGCCGAAGCTGCAGGCCGATGAGCACGAAGGCCAGCACGTTGAGCACGAA
>DASTRL010000071.1:0-24344 GCA_035761265.1 Steroidobacteraceae bacterium | reverse complement strand
ACTCGCTCGGCCGATCGCAGCATCCGGCTGACGGATCACCCGGACAGCCACAGCCGCTCAGGGGATCCGGCTCGGGTAGGTAGACTGGATCAGCGCATCAGTTGATCGTCGCCGGGAATTTCAAGCGGGCATCGTCAGCCGCGATTCAGGAACTGCTTTTCGGCCTTCTTGGCCCGCTTCGCCGCGCGCTTCTCGTCGAAGGACTTGAGCGGCTTCTTCTTGTCGCTCTTTTTCTGGTCCATGCCTTTGCTCATGACAGCGCTCCCCTGTGCAGCTTGCCCAGTAACGCGTCGAGCGCCGCCGCTTGCACCGGCTTCGCCAGGCAGCCGATGAAGCCCGCGGCGCGCGTCAGCTCGGCGTTGCCATATCGCGGCAGTTCGGCGATGGCGAGCAAGGGGACTTGTCGCACACCGGCCGAAAGATGCGAGCGAAACCTGCCCGCGAGCTGAAACCCGGTCATGTCGGGCAGCTCGAGATCGAGCAGCGCGACTGCGGGCGAGAAATCCACCGCCGCGACCAGCGCGCGACGTGCCGAATACGCGGTGAAGGTGGAGAAGTAACCCAGATCGCGCAGCGTGCGTTTCAGCGAGTCCGCCGAACGCATGTCGTCGCTGACGATCAGGATCCTGAAATTCGAGGGCGCCAGATCGGACGCCGGTTCCGGCGCAACGTCCAGCGCGGGATGATAGCGGAGCATCGCTTCGGTCCGGATTTGCATCGGCTCTCCTCAGGCCTGGACGCCCTCGATCGATCAATGACGCGAAAATCCGCCGGTGCGACGGTCCTGCGCCTCATTGATCTTGAGCGCGCGGCCATCGAAATCGCTGCCGTTCAGTGCCTGCATGGCGCGCGAGGCATCCGAATTGGACATCTCGACGAAGCCGAAGCCGCGCGGACGACCGGTGTCGCGGTCGCTGATCAGCGAAACCTTCTCCACCGTGCCATGAGCAGTGAAGAGATTGCGAACGGCTTCTTCAGTCGCCGAGAAGGGAAGGTTTCCGACATAAAGTTTGGTCATGAAAAGTCTCGAGTGAAAAGTACGGAATGTCGCCAACGCGCCGGATGGCACGCTGGAGGTTCGGGAGGCTTTGGAGATGAAGCGTAGAGCACGCGCCGGAACGGCGCGGCCAGGCAGTCAAGGCTAAAGGATCACGAGCGGGAGCGACGGTAGCACGTCGGGCACGCAATAGCTCGACAATTCGGCTATTCGTCGTAGCCGGGCGGCAGGCCGTGACCTATGCCCTTGTGGCAATCGATGCAGGTCTCGCCGCGCGCCCGCATGCGCTCCACGTTGTGCTTCTTGCCGGCGCTCGAATCCTGGGCGGCCACATCCATCGCTTCGACCGAGTGGCAATTGCGACATTCACGCGAATCGTTGGCCTTCATCCTCGCCCAGACGTGCTCGGCCATCTCCAGTCGCGCGGCCGCGAACTTCTCCGGCGGCCGCCTCGTGCCCATCACCCATTTCGGCAGCTCATTCACCGTGGCCGCCATCTTGGCCTGCATCTTCGGGAAGAAGGCGCGCGGCACGTGGCAATCCGAGCAGATGGCGCGCACGCCCGCGGCGTTCTTGTAGTGCGGGCTGCGCTGGTATTCCGCCAGCATGTTGTCGCGCATCTCGTGGCAGGAGGTGCAGAACGTGAGGCTGTTCGTGTAGTGCAGCGTGCTGTCGAATGCGGCCCAACCCAGCGCACCGAGTCCCAGCAGCAGGAAGCCGCCGAGCGGTATCCCGAGCAGCCAGCGCCGCCTGGGCTTGCTCCACAGGCTCACTTGAAGCTGCCGAAGTAGTTGACCAGCGCGTCGATGTCGTCCTTGGTGAGCTCGTCGAACTTGGGCTTCATCTTCTTCGGGATCGGCCGCTTGCCGGAGCCGAACTCCTCGAAGGTGTGCCGGACGTACGGCATCCACTGCCCGGCCAGGATCCCGGCGTCGTCATCCGGGCTGCTGCCGCCGTCCTCGTGGCACTTCATGCAATGCGCCTCGTGGATCTGCTTGCCGCGTTCGGCCTTGGCGGCATCGAACGACTGTTTGGCGCGGACGAATGGCTTCTTCGACAGATAGTCCGCGAGAGCGGCCACGTCCGCGTCCGATAGCTTGCCCGCGACGCTGCACATGTCGCCGCTCTGTCCCTTGAGCGCACCGGCCGGATACTTCACTTCGGGGCAGGGACGCGCCTTGTTGCGGTAGTTCGTCAGGCTGTCGGCCAGGTACTTGGCCGAATACCCGCCGATGATGGGCACGTCCGGGTCGGTGCTGGCGCCGTCCTTTCCATGGCACGCGGCGCAGTTCTCGAGCTGCGCCGTGACGTCGCCCCAGGCGGCGGCACTGGCGAGCAGACCGGAGAGGATGATCAGCCGCCGCCACTTCGAAGGCTGGTACCGCATGGCAATGAGCATCGTTCGTACTCCCGGCTGGCTGCGTCTGCGGAAATGGTGCGAGCGCGGTTGCGCGATTGAATCGGGACAACCACGTACGCCGGTCGGTATTGCGCCGCATGCAGGTGGTTAGTCCGTCGCGGTATGAATCGAGCCGCGGGACCGGGAGGCACCGATGAGATTCGTCCAGCGCGTATCGTGTGGAATGATTCTGAGTAGCATCCTGCTGGCAGCAGGGTGCGGACACGACTCCGGGCCCGCCGGCGCGCCCGGCCCACAGGGCCCATCGGGACCCGCAGGGCCGCCCGGCAACAACACTCCCGTCGTCACCATCCCGGCGAACACATCGCCGGCGAGCGATGCCGCAGCCGCGAGCTGGGCGGCCCTGTCGATGCACGTGACGGTCACGAGCGTCGCCATCAACAGCGCGCCGGTCGTCGACTTCATGGTCACCGATGACAGCGGAATCGGGGTCAAGGGACTCGGCAACACCTCGAAGAGCGGCACCGCCACGCTGGCGGGCCTCACCAACCTCGCGTTCTCGATCGCCAAGCTCGTGCCGGGTTCGAACGGCGGGCCGAGCGAGTGGGTGAGCTACATCGTCACCTCGGTGCCGACCACGAGCGCCGCCGCCGCGCCGTCGCGGCCATCCACCGACAACACCGGCACGCTCGTCGACCACGGCGATGGCAGGTACACGTACACGTTCTACCGCGACATCCGCAACATCAAGGCGCAGGTCGATGGCATGACGGTGAGCGCGCCCAACAACAAGGCGGACCTCGGCGACCTGACCTTCGAGCCGAGTCTCGTGCATCGCCTCACCATCCAGATCTCCGGCAATGCGCCGGGCACGGGCACCAACACGCCGAATGGCGTGGAGGTGCCGGGTTATCCGGGCGTGCCGCTCACCAGGGCGATCGACGTGATCTACGACTTCACGCCGGCCAGCGGCCAGGCGGTCGCCAACTCCGGGCGCGACATCGTGGCGACGGCGAAATGCAACGAATGCCACCAGCAGCTCGGCGGCATTCCGGGCGATGACCCGGAGAGCTCGGGCGCGGGCTTTCACGGTGGCGCGCGCAGCGAGACCCGCTACTGCGTGGTCTGCCACACCGAGCAGCGCAAGTACGGGCGTACCGAGGCGGCTTTCGATCCGAACACGCTCACGTTCACCGCCTCGAGCACTTACGTCGTCGACGGTCGCGCGGTCGGCAACCTGCCCAATCACATCCACAAGATCCACATGGGCGAGTTCCTGGCCAGGAAGAAGTACAACTACGGCGGCGTCGTCTACAACGAGGTGAAGTTCCCGCAGGACCTGCGCAATTGCACCAAGTGCCACGACGGCTCGCCCGCCTCGACCGCGCCCACCGCGCAGGGCGACAACTGGAAGAACGCGCCGAGCCGGCGGGCCTGCGGCTCCTGTCACGACGGCATCAACTTCGCGACCGGCGCGGGCGTGACCGTGGCCGATGCGCTCGAAGGGCTGACGCAGACGACGCGTTTCAACGGCCTGGCGCACGGCGGCGGCGCGCAGCCCGATGACTCCACCTGCAACACCTGCCACACACCGGCCAACGTCGACCTGGCGCACCTGCCGGTAACGCCGCCCAACACGCAGAGCTCCCTGCACGTGGCGGGGGGCAATTCGAACACCAACGCGGCGTGGATCGCGTCGAACGCGAACCGGCTGCCGGCCGGCGCCATCAAGGTGACCTATGACATCAAGAGCGTGTCACGCAACGCGAGCAAACAACCCGTGATGGTGTTCCGCATGTTGCAGGACGGCGCGCGCGCGGACCTCAACGACTTCGCGACCGCCACGCCGAATCCCGCCACCGGGGCGAAGGAGATCTGGCCCGATTTCATGGGAGCGCCGAGCGCCTACTTCGTGTTCGCCGTGCCGCAGGACGGCGTGCTGCAGCCGGCGGACTTCAACGCCAGCGTCTCCGGTTACCTGCGCAGCATCTGGAACGGCTCGGCGAGCGGATCCGGCGCGGGCACGCTCGCCGGACCCGACGGCAGCGGCTATTACACGCTGACGCTGACCGGCGTGCGCGTGCCCGACAGCGCGGTGATGCTCACCGGCGGGCTCGGGTTCTCGTACAGCCTCAGCAGCACGCTGCCGCTGACCCAGACCAATCTCGACGGCGAATGCGGGCTGGCATTCGATCCCCTGCGCCCGCGACCCAACCAGTGCTATGCGGTCGCGCCCTCGCCGATCGGTCAGCCTAACAAGATCGGCGGCCTCATCACGATCGTGCCCAATGCCACCAGGGTGGCGGACGGATACACCGGTCGCCGGCCCATCGTCGAGGACGCACGCTGCAACAAGTGCCACCAGGAACTCGGCGCCTTCACGCAGGACTCCTTCCATGGCGGGCAGCGCAACGACGGCACCACCTGCGCCTGGTGCCACCGCCCGAATCAGACCAGCAGCGGCTGGTCGGCCGACTCGACCAGCTACATTCATTCGATCCACGCCGGCAACAAGCGGACGCACGAGTTCACCTGGCACGCCGAGGCGGTGGGCGAATCGTTCGCCGACATCAAGTTCCCGGGCATCCTGCGCAATTGCGAGGGCTGCCACGCGCGCGGCGCGTACGACTTCAGCAACCCGGCCTCGCAGAGCGCGCTGCCCAACCGCCTGTACCGCACCGTCGCCACCGGCTTCTTCGCCCTGCATGCCGGCGACACGGTGCCGACCTACACGGGGGCGAGCTGCACCGCGGGCACGTCCGCGCCGCAGACGGATCTCGGCGCGTATTCGCTGTCGCCGTTCATCGCGGGCTACCCCGCCAACTACGGCACCGGTTTCAGTTTCAACGCCGGACTCACGGCCGCGAATTCGTGCACCACCGATGGCGTCGCGGTGAGCAACCCCGCGGGCGGCACGCTCGAGGCGGACTCCCGCTCGCTGGTGAATTCGCCGATCGCCACCGCCTGCTTCTCGTGCCACGACACCGACCTCGCCCGCACCCACATGGAGATCAACGGCGGCTCCATCTACTCGCCGCGCGGCACCGCGCTCGCCACCAAGGAGACCTGCCTCATCTGCCACGACACGGGGCGCATCGCCGACGTCAAGGTCGTGCACGCGAAGTAGCGCCTCATGCGGTCGCGCATCCTGCCGTGGTCCCTCGTCAGCCTGGCGCTGGCCGTTGCGCTGCTCGCCGGGCCCGCGCGCGCCGCCGATACCGCCGCTTCGCAGTACACGCGGCGCGGCGCCGACACCTGCCTCCGGTGCCACGACGAGAGCTCGAAATTCCCGGTGCTGTCGATCTTCAAGACCGCGCATGCACGATCCATGGACCCGCGCACGCCGTTCGCCAGGCTGCAGTGCGAGAGCTGCCACGGGCCCGGTGCCGCGCACGCCGAGGAAGTGCCGGAAGGACAGAAGCAGGCGCCCATCGTCGAATTCGGCGCGCGCTCACCGGTGCCTGCCGAAAAGCAGAACCAGATCTGCCTCGGTTGCCACCAGAACCAGGCGCGCATCGCCTGGCGTGGCAATCCGCACGGCAACAACGACGTGGCCTGCGCGAGCTGCCATCGCATCCATGCCGAGCACGACGCCGTGCGGAGCACCGCGCAGCAGCCGGAGGTCTGCTACGCCTGCCACAAGACCCAGCGCGCGGAGTTCGACAAGCCCTCCGTCCACCCGGTGCGCTTCGCGCAGATGGCGTGCAGCTCCTGCCACCAGGTGCACGGTTCCACGGCCGACAAACTACTGATCAAGCCCACGCTCAACGAAACCTGTTACAGCTGCCATGCGGAGAAGCGCGGCCCCTTCCTGTGGGAGCACGCGCCGGTCGCGGAGAACTGCACCAACTGCCACACGCCGCATGGGTCCAACCATCCCACGCTGCTCGTGAAACGCCCGCCGCTGCTGTGCCAGCAGTGCCACTCCCAGGCGGGCCACCCGAGCGTCGCGCGCACCGCCGCCGGCCTGCCGGGCGGCAACGCCTCGGGGTTCCTGCTGTCCGGCGCGTGCACGAACTGCCATTCGCAGGTGCACGGTTCGAATCATCCCTCCGGCGTGAAACTGATGAGATGACGATGCGCACGCCCGTACCCGTATTGCTGATCGCCTGCGCCGTCCTCGCGCCCTCGCGCGTCGAGGCCGCGGACACACCGGCGGTCGACACGACGAAGTGGCCCTGCAAGTTCTGTCCGGCCGACGAGGGGCTGCAGTTCACGCCGGATCTCGGCGTCGGCTACGTCTCGGAGGATTCGGCGAAATTCGGCGAGTACAGCGGCCTCAACGAGCAGGGAACCTACGTGGTGGCGGATGCGGAAGGACGCTATCGCAACAAGAACGGCACCTGGATCGACCTGTCCGCGATGGATCTCGGCCTCGACTCGCGCTACTTCGGCGTCGAGGGCGGCAAGCAGGGCCGGTACGAGCTGCACCTCAGCTACAAGGAGTTGCCGCACCATCTTTCGGATACCAGCCGCTCGCCGTACCTGGGGGTCCGCGGCGCCTCGCTGACGCTGCCCGCCGGCTGGGTGCCGAGCGCCACCACGGACACGATGGGAGCGCTCGACCAGAGCCTGCGCCGCATCGACCTCGAGACGCAGCGCAAGCAGCTCGAGCTCGGCGGTTCGCTGTTGCCGGTGAAGCACTGGGCCTTCGGCGTGAACTTCCGGCACGAGGAGAAGGACGGCGCGCGCGCCGCGGGCGCGGCCTTCGTGTTCAATGCCGCGCGCCTGCCCGTCCCCATCGACTACACGACCGACCAGTTCGATGCCTCGGCGTCCTACAGCCGCGAAGCATTCCAGGCGCGCTTCGCCTACTACGGCTCGATCTTCCGCAACGACGACGCCGCGCTGTCGTGGACCAATCCCTATCTACCGTTCACGAGCGGCGGCACGACCGGCCAGCTCGCGCTGGCGCCCGACAATGAATTCCACCAGCTGCTGGCGTCCGCCGGCTATCGCTTCGACGACCGCACGCAGCTCACGGCGGAGCTGGCCACCGGCCGCATGACCCAGGACGAGGCCTTCCTGCCCTACACGGTGAATCCCGACCTCAGCACGCAGCCGCTGCCGCGCGACTCGCTCGACGGCCGGGTCGACACGCTCGACTGGAGCGTGAAATTCAACACCACGCCCACCGACAAGCTGCGCCTGAATGCCGCGATCGCCTACGACGAGCGCGACAACCGCACGCCGCAGGCGTCGTACGCCGGCGTGACGACGGACAGCGGCCTCGCGGCGCCGCGCACCAATTTTCCGTACAGCTTCGCGCACAGCAGGCTGAGCGCCGACGCGGCGTACGCCTTCATGCCGTGGCTCAGGATGTACGCCGGCTGCGCGCTCGAGCAGATCCGGCGCGATCTGCAGGAAGTGGCGCGCACGCGCGAAGGCAGCTGCTGGGGCAAGGCGAGCCTCGCGGCGAAGGATATCGCCGAGATTTCGCTGAAGTGGACGCATGCCGAGCGCACCGGCTCGGGCTATCAACCCAACCCGGGCGATGCTCCCGCGCAGAATTCGCTGATGCGCCTGTACAACCTCGCGGACCGCGATCGCGACGAGGTGAAGCTGCGCGTCGACTTCGCGCCGGGCGCGCGCTTCAACTTCGGCATCGACGGCAACGTCACCTGGGACTCCTATTACAACTCGGCCATCGGGCTCACCGACGGCCGCTCCTGGGCCGCCGCGGCGGACTGCACCTGGGCTGTCTCGCAGAAGTTCAGCGCCAACTGCTATCTGGCGCACGAGCGCATTGAGTCGAACCAGGCGAACGCCGCGATGCTGACACCCACGCCGCAGTGGTTCGGCGACGGCACGGACACCACCGACAGCGCCGGCGCCGGCCTGAGGTACGCCGCGAGCGGCAAGCTCGATCTCGGCCTCGACTACACCTGGTCGCGCTCCACCGGTGAGATCGTCATGCGCAATGCGACCAGCGGCTTTCCGGACCTCGACACGCGGCTCGACAGCGTGCGGCTGTACGCGAACTACTGGCTGCGCAAGAATCTCTCGCTGCGCCTGGCGTACTGGTACGAGAGCTATCGCAGCGACGACTGGCAGCTCGACGAGGTGACGCCGGCCACGATCAGCAACGTGCTGACGCTGGGCGATGCCAGCCCGGCCTACGACGTCAACGTCATCGCGCTCTCGGGACGCTACGAGTTCTGAGCGACCAGCTCGCGGCGCTCCTCGGCGCGCTCGAGCAGTTGCCGATTGAACGTGCTGCGCGGCTTGAGGGCGAGGCGCTCCGCGATCAGTGCCTGCGCCAGCGGGAGCCGCTCCGCACGCAGCGCGGCTTCGGTCGTCGTCAGCTGCAGCAGGTCGCGTTGCGCGTGACTGCCGCCGTAGCGCTGCGCGAACGCGCGCACCCGCTGCAGCTCGTCGATGGTGATCTCGTAGTCCTGCGCGTCGAATGCATCGAGCGCACGCAGCACCGGCAGGCCGACGTCGCGGCTCATCATGGCATTGGTGTCCTTGCGGCGCGCGGCCGCGTCCATGCCATCGAAGATGCGCCTTTTCTGGCGCTGGTTGCCGGTGGCGAGGAAAGCCATGAGCGCGTGCGCATCGTTGAATGCGTAGTAACCCGCATCGCCGAGCTTCTCCCACGCGCGTGCGAGCTCGCTCCAGCGATCGCCGACGTCTACGCCGCGCAATCGCAGCCGCCACAGCAGCGCCGAGGCGTCGACCATCTCGCCGGCGACACAGCTTGGCGCCGGACGGATGCGCGTGTCGTACAGCGCGAGCGCGCTGTCACAATCGCCCTCGTCCAGGTGAAACAGCGCCAGATGCCACCAGTTGTGGAACGCCAGGAAGTTGTGCTCGCTCCAGGCGGGCGCGGTCGTCTTGATGAAGTCGATGCCGGTGCGGCTCTGCCCGCGCATCTCGAACACGTGCGCCACCGCATGCACCGCCCAGATGTCGGCCGGGTTCTGCTCGATGGCGCGGCGCCCGAAGGCCTCCGCGTCGTCCCAGGCGCCGCATTCCTCGAGGCCGAACGCCAGCATGCCGAGAATCGCGCCGCGCAGCGGGTCGCCGGTCCTCCAGGCACGCAGCGCCTGCGCGGGGCGGTCGCGCAGCATGCTGGCATGGCCCAGCAGGAAATCCATGAGATGGGCGATCTGCAGCGCCAGGAAATCCCGCGGATACTCCGCGCTGATGTCGCCGTAGAGCTTGGCCGCGCCGGCAAAGTCGCGGCTCAGCCAGGCGCGCGCGGCATTCAGATGCATGCGCTCGCGCTGCAGCGCCTGACCGACGTGGCGTTCGGCGGCGGCCAGTGCGGCCGCAATGCCCGCCTCGCAACCCTGCTCGCTGGTCGTGGCGAGCAGGCCCGCCTTGAAGCAATGGCCCATGATGAAGCCGGGATCGAGCGCCAGCGCTTCATCGATGGTCGCAACGGGATCGGTACGGTAGAACGCGAATTGCGTGACGGCCTGGTCATACAGGTCCAGGGCGATGCGGTGGCGGGCCGAAACGGAATTGCCGAGCTGGTCTTTGAGCTGCATGGGGATTCTCCGGGTCACTTTCCCTGAAGGCGTGATCCGGCGCGGAACAATGTTCCGGGGGCGCTCAGTCCGGCTGGTACGAGCAGAATGATCCGGTGCGTATGGCCCAGTTCAGGTGCTTGCCGGCCGGCGGACACTCGCTCGCGATGCGGTCGATGGCGTGCTTGAGGCGCCGCTGCACGTTCACGCGGGCGCGTTCCACGTTCGATCCGGTGCGCCGGGCGCGGCCGCCGAGCCCGAACGCCCTCGACAACTCCGCGCTCAACAGCTCGATTTCCTCGCGGGCCGCCTCCGCGGCGGCCAGATCGTGGCGGCTCTCCGCCTCCTCGAGCTGCTCGCGCAACGACTCCAGCCGGCGGCGATAGTCACGGCGCGCCTGCTCGTCGAGCGCCTCACCGCAATCGCCGGAATCCACGGGCTGATCGCCCGGATTCGCGCCGATCAGGTCGAGCACGTGGATCTCGCGTCCGGGGGCTGCCACCAGTCGCGCCAGGATCTGCATGCCGCGGCTGTCACGCAGTCGAAAAGTCGTGCCGCCGCACTCGCACACCCACACCTCGCCGTCCGGCGCCACCCGAAAACCGGCGACGGCCGGCGGACCGATCGGAGCCGGCTCGGCGTCGCGCGGCGCCGGCTCGCGACACTGGAGCAGGCGCTGTTGCAGGCTCTGCAGGCCGAGCTCATCCGCCGTGGCCAGCGCTTCATCGAACTGTGCCAGTGCGCGCCTGGAGACGACCCCGGCAGCGCGCGCCGCCTCCAGCCAGTCGAGCACGATTCTGCAGATCCACGGGCGTGCCTGCATGCGCCGCGCCAGTTCCACGGCCTTGGCGAAGTGCTCGTCGGCCACGTCGAAGCGGCGCTGCGCCACCGCGAGCATCGCCAGGCTGCGCGCCACCGGACCCATCCAGCGCAGCCCGAGCATTCCCCAATGCCCGCAGCGGTCCTCGAATGGCAGCAGGCTTTCATAGGCGAGATCGACCAGTGCGCGATTGCCGAGCGCCGGCAGATAGTCGCCCAGGCAGGTGAAGGCGCCCATGTCGCAGAAGCGCAGGATGGCGCGCAGACCGGCTTCGTCGAGCTCGGCCGGACTCGGCCTGCGCCCCAATGAGCGCGTCGCGGCGGCGAGCAATGCCGGCTTCAGATAGAGGTCCGATTGCGTGAGCCTGGCGCTCTCCCGTTCCAGTCGCGCGCACAATGCTTCGAGTTGCTCGCGGTCTTCCATGATCTCCGCCAGCGCGAGCTGCTGCACCAGCAGCGTCAACGGCGCGTTGGAATCCTGCGCGCGATCCGCGAGGCGGCGCGCCCGCGCCAGCGCCGCCTCGGCGTCCGCGAACTCGCCGCGCGAGGTCGCGCGCATGACGCGCAGCGCCGCGGCGGTCCACTGGTAATGCGGCAGGCACAACTGCTCGGCCAGCCGGTCGCACTGCGCGATCGACTCGTCGAGAATCGCCGCCTCGGCCAACTCCATCGCGTCCACCGCGGAGCGCAGGTGACCGCGCATGCATTCCGGGTTGTCGCCGAGCTGGCGTGCGAGACGCACGTATTCCTGATTGAGCGCGAGCCGCTCGACCGGATCGCCGAGATCCATCAACGCCGACACGGCGCTGCGCAAGGTGGTCAGCAGCGTGCGCGCATCGCCTGCGGAACGCGCGAGCGCGATGGCCTCGCGCGCCAGGCCTGCGGGCTCGGCGGGATCCGCGGCCGGCTGCATCGCGGCCGCCAGTCGCGCCTGCAGCCGCGCGCGCCGGTCGATGTCGCCCTCGCCGAGCCGCGCCAGCGCCGCCTTGAGCAGACCCACGAGTCGCGGATCGACACAGCCGAAGATGAAGATGCTGCCGTAGGTGAGCGCCGCGTCCGCCAGCAGCGGCGCATCGTCGAGCGCCTCGCCGATGCGAAATGCCTCGGCGCTGTTGCGCCGGCCGGCATCCAGATCCCCCGCGCGGATCTGCGCGGCCGCCAGCTCGAGCAACAGGCGCGCGCGCGTGCCATCGCCGCCGGCCCCCTCGCCGACCAGTTGCAGCGCGCGCTGGTAGCAGAGAGCCGCGTCGAACGAATGGCGCGCTTCGGCCTGGTGCGCCGCCTGCCGCCAGGCCTCGATGGTCTCGGCATTCGCCTGCTCCGCGGATTCCTCGAGGTGCTGCGCGAGAGCCGCCCACGAGATCGTGGTGCCGCGATCGGCGCGCGCGCGCATGCGCTGCGCCTCGCGCTCGTGCAACCGCCGGCGCTCGGTGGCCGGGAGCGACTCGTGGAACGCCTCGCGGACCAGCATGTGCTCGAAGCGCAGCGCGCCCGAGTCGCGCTCCAGCAGTCCGCTGGCGAGCGCCGGCTCGAGCCGCTCCCGCAGTTGCTCCTCGGTGCACGCCGAGATCTCCGCGAGTGCCTCGAGCTGAAAACTGCGGCCCAGCACCGACGCCGTGCCGAGCAGCGCCCGCGTCGTTTCGGGCAACTGCGAGGCACGCTCGAGAACCGCGAGGCGGATGCTCGACGGCGCATTGAGCAGGGTGCCGCGCTCGAGTCCGAGCTCCACCACTTCGGCCAGGTACAGCGGATGTCCCTCCGTCAACGCGAGCAGCGCGGCGACCTCCTGTTCGAGCGGCCGCTCGCCCGTCGACACGCGCAGGTACTCGCGCACGTCGTCGCGATCTAGCCGGCGCAGGGGAAGCTGGATCGCCGCTCGACTCAGGCGCGCGACGATGTTGCCGATGCGCGGGCGCTCGATTTCGGCGTCGCGCAGGGAGCCGACGACCAGCACGCGTGCGCCATGCAGCTGGCGGATCGCGAATTCGAGCAACAGCAGCGAATCCGAGTCCGCCGCGTGCAGGTCTTCGAGCACCATCACCAGCGCTTCCTGCGCGGCGCACGCCGCGAGCAGGGTCGACACCGCGTCCATGAGCCGGAAGCGCGCCTGCTCCGGCTCGAGCCGCACGGCCTCCGCGCGCGGTAATGGCAGGAGCTCGGGAACCAGCTCGGCGAGCGGCGCAACGATGTGCGGCATGTCGCGCAGGGCGGCGCGCGCGCATTCCCGCGACAACAGCGAGCGCAGGATCTGGATCCACGGCCAGTAGACAGGCGCGCCGCCCGACTCCCAGGCCAGGCCCCAATGCATGGCAGGACATCGCCGCGCCTGTTCGGCCGCGAACTGCGCCAGCAGGCGGCTCTTGCCGATGCCGGGCTCGCCGCTGATCAGGCAGAGCGTGCCCCGCCCTCCGTCGGCGGCGTCGAGTGCGCTCGCGAGCGCGGCGAATTCACGGCTGCGACCCACGAACCCGCGTATGCGGCTACCGGATGGATTGGCGCGCACGCCTCTTGCTCTCCCCTGGATGTCGGCCCTGACAAAACGGCGAGCCGCAGGATAACCCGAGGCTCGCCGCTCATCGCACGCAGGCTCCGGGCCCGCAGGGACTCAGCCTCTCGGCTGCCCCGCGGCGCGCGCCAGCGAAGGTTCACGTCCGGCGACCTCGAGATTGCGCATCACGTAAGACGCCTTGGGCGAGAAGCTCCGTGCCTTGGCGAGATCCTGCTGCGCCGCAACCGGGTCACCGGAGACCCAGTGCATCACGGCGCGATTCGAGTACGCCACGGCCACTTTCGCGTCCACCAGCTTGCGCGGCACGAGCGCGCGCTGGCGGGCGCTGGCGCGCGCCTCGAGTGCACCCTCGACGGCCGCATCGCAAGCCGGCGCCGCGGCGGACCACTGCCGCAGGACGGTGTGGGCCACGCACTGATTGGTCAGCTCGTCGGCCGTCCGGCGCGCCGCCTTCCTGGCGTGGATCTGTTGCAGGGCACGCCCGGTATCGCCACGGACGAGCGCCGTGCCCCCGCGGGCATCGGTGTATCCGGCGAGGATCAAAGGCTTGCGCTTCACGACCGAAGCGTTTTCCCGTACCACGGGCTGGGTGTCCGCGGCGCTCGCCAGGGACGACACGCCGATGAGCGTGACGGCCAGCAGGGTCGAGCCGACGAACAATCTATTGCGAAGAGACATGGAAAACTCCTTGAAGGATTGATTGAAGATTCACCTTCAAGGCGTAACGGCCGGCGGAACAGTGTTCCCGCCCGGCTTGTCCATCGTTCGAACTACTTGGCCGTGTCGATCATCCGGATGGTCGCCTGCTCCACTTCCTGCGCCACCTGCCGCAGCGCCGGGTCCTGCGAGAGCGGCGCCAGCATCTGCACCGGGCGCAGCATCCCGATGCGGGTCTTGCCGCGCTCCGAGAAGACGGATATGCGGCACGGCAGCGCCATGTTGAGCCGCATGTCCGTGGCCAGCACCTTGGAAGCCTGCGACGGATTGCAGACCTCGAACACCTTGCACTGCTCGGTGAACGACTGCCCCTTGCTTCGCAGCGTGTTGCCGAGATCATGCACGTGCAGCACGCCGAAGCCGTGCGCCTTGACCGCGGCGTCCAGGTCCGCGGCCGCCTGGTCGAATGACTTGGCGGAATCCACGATGTAGTACATGGCAGCTCCTGGCATCAACGCGGCGGGAATTCGGCGAGGATGGCGGCCACCGCCTGCGGGATCAGCTGCGCGGCATTCTCCACGTCGCGATCGGTGACCCGCTTGGTCGCCCAGCCGTGCCACACGGGCTGGTTGGAGCGTCCGTCGAAGACGTCGATGGCCAGCGTGCCTTCGCGATACGTCGACACGTTCGCGTTGTCCCCCACGTAGGTCGTACCCCATCCCCAGTAGCCGCGATAGCGCACCGGATAGGACTGCACGTCGATGCGGTCGCGCGCGCCCACCGTGAACGAGAGGATGAAATCCGCGCTGGACGCATCCGCCGCCTTGCTGAATCCCTTGGCGGTGAGCTGCGACTCGATGGCCTCGACGATTCGCCGGCGATTGAGCGGACTCACGTGCTCGGCGGAGCCCTGCGGCGTGATCAGCGGATCTTCCGCGATCCACGCGAAGGACTGGTAGCGCGAGAAATCATTGCGGGCGTCGTGGTCGGAGCGCGCGTGGATGGACGTGGCACAGGCCGCCAGCAACGTGACGAACAGCAATGGCAACAAGGTTTTCATGATCCGATCTTGCGCCCTTCGCGGCGCCACGGGCATAGGTGAGATTGCATACAATCCGGGCCGTTTTATTACGGTAGGGGGCCTCGTGAGACATTTCTTGTGGCCGGCGCTGGCCGCGTCCTGCATCGCGTCCGCGGCGGCAGCCGAACCGCACGAGGCACTCACCGCCTATCGCAACCTGCCCTTGTGGGAGGGTCAGGTGCCCGGTGCGCAGGGCAATGGCCCGCTGGATGCGCCCTTCCTCACGGTATTCCTGCCACGCGCAGGTACCGCGAACGGCAATGCCGTGGTCATCGCGCCGGGCGGGGGCAACATCATGCTCATGTACGGTGGCGAGGGCGCCGAAGTGGCCGAGGTCTTCAACGACTGGGGCGTCACGGCCTTCGTGCTCACCTACCGGCTCTCGCCGCCCTACGACAACGAGGCGCGCACGCAGGACGGCGAGCGTGCGCTGCGACTGGTGCGCGCCAACGCGGCGCGCTGGCATCTGGATCCGGCGAAGGTCGGCCTCATCGGCTTCTCCGCCGGAGGCAGCCTCGCGCGCGCGGTGGTCGCCGCCTCCGATCCGGGCGTGGCCGACTCCGCCGACACGGTCGAACGCGCGAGCTCGCGGCCCGACTACGTGGCGCTCATCTACGGCGCCGGACGCGCCGCTCCCGGGGAATCACTGAAGGACTATCCACCCACGTTCCTGCTGTCGGCCGCCGGCGACCAGGGACCGTCGCTCGCCAACGCGCAGCTCTTCACGGATCTCACCAGGGCGGGCGCGGTCGCCGAGCTGCACGTCTATCAACGCGGGCGGCACGGCTTCGGCAGCGGCGTCGGTAGTTCGGAGTTCGGCGACTGGATGCCGCGGCTGCAGGGCTTCCTGCGCGTCAATGGATTCCTGCCGGCGCCGGCCGCCGCAGCCGGTGCCGCGGTGCGGGGCAACCGCGCGCCCGTGGCCACCGTCAACGATGGTTACGGCGACTACGTGCTCGTGCCCGCCGGCGCATTCCGCATGGGAGACGGCACCCGCGAAGGCCTGGCGCGCGAGCGGCCCGCGCATGTCGTGGAGCTCGACGCGTACTACATCTCCCGCTTCGAGATCACGAATCGCGAATGGAAGAAGTTTCGAGATGACCCGGGATATGACGACCCCAAGTTCTGGCCCGGCGGGCGCATCCTGCCGCGCGACCAGATCCCGTACTGGACGCAGGCCAACAACCATGGCGGCGGCACGCCGGGCAGCGACGACTACCCCGTGATCGGCATCAACTGGGACTCGGCCACGGCCTACTGCGCGTGGCTCAGCAGCAGGACCGGCAAACGCTATCGCCTGCCCACCGAGGCGGAATGGGAAAAGGCCGCACGCGGCACCGACGGGCGGCGCTATCCCTTCGGCCAGGCCATCGACCGGCGCCTGGCTAACTACGTGGGCGCGCAAGTCTACGACACGGTGATGCCGGTGGGCTCCTTCGAGGCCGGCGCCTCGCCGTATGGCGCACTCGACATGGCCGGCAATGTGCTCGAGTGGACCCAGGACTGGTACGACCGCGACTACTACGCCGTGTCGCCGCGCAAGAACCCGCAAGGTCCCGCGAGCGGCGCGTACCGCGTGGTGCGCGGCGGCAGCTTCTTCGTGGAAGCCTTCGACCTGCGCACCACGGCGCGCTCGGCCGCGTGGCCATCGTTGCGCGCGCATCGCATGATCGGATTCAGGCCCGTGCGGGAGCCGTGAATGAACGGGGCAGAAAAGATCGGGACAACCCGCGGAGGACGGATTGTCCCGATCCCGGAGTGACGCTCAGAACTTCGAGCGGAACCCCAGCGTGAAGTATCGGCCCATGTCGTCGTAGAAACCCAGCGTCGGATAGAACAGGCCCGGCAGGCCCGAGTTCGATCCGTACAACGGAGCGCGCTCGTCGAGCAGATTGCTCACGGTCAGATAGGCCTCGACCTTGCTGTCGCCGAACTCGAAGTTCTTGCCCAGCGTGACGTCGACCACGTCATTTGCATCGAGGCTCGAGTCGACGTAGTTCTGCCGATTGCCATTGAGCGCGTTATCGCTGGTCTTCAGGTTGACATTGCTCAGCCAGCGGTTCTGCAAGGCCACGTTCCAGCCGCTGTTCGACCAGTTGATGAACGTGGTCTGCATCAGGTGCGGCTGCACCGCCCACGTGTAGAAGGTCGAAGCCGGCGTGTTGAGCGTGGAATTGGTCGGCTGGTAGTTCGCCAGGTGGCGGAAGGAGAACTGCCCGCCCCACAGGTCCGCGCCGTACTCGATCTGGAAATCGAAGCCGCGCGTCTTGATCAACGCCGAATTGGTAGGCGCATTACGGATTGCCGTCGGCGCGTTGACCGGCTGGGTGTAGTTGGGGTCGTTCACATCGGTGATCGGTCGGATCGCCAGTGCGCAGAACGGCGAGTTGTACTGCGGCGCGCTGGCCAGGCACAGACCCTGGATGGCGTCGCTCTGGTAGCTGATCTGCGTGATCGCGTTCGACAAGTGCGTCTGGTAGAAGTCGACCGCGAAGCTGAACCGATCGATGAAGCTCGGCGTGAACACCAGGCCCGCCGTCACCGTCTTCGCCGTTTCCGGCGTCAGATTCGGATTGCCGCCAGTGAACAACCGCATGCCCGAGTTGCTGACACCCGTAAGCCGGTCCTGGAAGCCCGTCGACGTCACACCGACGGGCTCGTACAGGTTGTTCATGTTCGGCGCACGGAAATCCGACGACAGGGTGCCGCGGAAGCGCACCGAGTCGACGATCTGCCAGTTGAGGCCGATCTTCCACGAATCGCCGGCCTCGAAGTCCGAATACTGGGCGCGTCGGCCCGCGAGGTTCAGGGCGACGTCCTGCAAGGCCGGGATGTCCTTGGCCAGCGGCACGTTGAACTCCACCGCGTATTCGTAGACGTGGTTCTTCGCATCGACTTCGCCGACGGTGTTCTGCACCCAGAGCAGCGGCGCGGAGCCGTTGGCGAGGCAGAACCTGAGGCCCGTGCAGTTGACGAAGTCGCTCGGCAGGAAATCGCTGGCCATGTTGTAGGTCTGCCAGCGATATTCGCCCGAAACGTTCGCGATGATGTCGCCCGCCGGCAGGCCGAAGCCGAGGCTGCCACCGATCGAGAAGCCGACGTCGTCGAGTTTCTGCGTCAGCGTCCACGAGGTCTTCTGGCGCAGGAACTCATAAGCCTCTGCCGTGACGCTGGCCGGGTTGAACACGTCGATCGGCACGCATCCCGGGTAGAGCCCGGCGAACTGCGGCTGCGTGCTCACCCAGCACTTGATCGTGCCGCCATCATTCACGGCATCCAGGGCCGCCAGGTACCTCGCGTTGCTGGTGTTGTTGGGATTGGTGACCGTCAGCTCGCTGACGTTGTGGTTGTAGTAGACGTCCCAGTTCCATTCACCGAACGATCCGGTGACCCCGGTCTCCGCGTTCCACTGCTTCTGGTCGCCGAGAGTGCGGTACAGGCGGTTCGGGCTGTCAACGGCGGGCTGCCCGTCGACCGTGTTGAAGGTATAAGACGGTACGCGAATGAACGGCACGTTGCCCTGCCCCACTCCGGGCGGCGGCGGCGGAGTGCTGCCGGTTTGCGGGGAGGTGGCGGGAGTCGTCGGCAGGCAGAGCACGCCGGCGGGCGCCGGTGTAGCCGAGCAGTCGAGCGCCGAACCCAGCAATGCCTGCGTGGCCGGTTTGATGAACGGGTTGTTGGAGAAGATCGAGTTTGGACGGCCAGGGGCCGGGCTCACGACCCACTGGATCCAGTCGGACGCGTTCTCGGCCTGTGCCCAGGATCCCTGGATGTACCAGTTGGCGCTTTCGCCCAGGTCCACGTCGAAGCGCGTGAACACGTCCTTCATTTCCACCTCGGAACGGAACGTGCCGTACTTGATGTACGCGCCGTCGCCGCCCGATTCGACGGGCGGTGAGCCGGTCGCCGTGCCGTGCACCATCGGCACCAGGTCGCCGGCCGCATTGACGGTGTAGTTGTTGTAGAGGCAGGCGGTGCCGCAGATGATGTTGCCGGCATCCGGGCCGCTGTTGAACACGCGGGTGTACGGCGTATTCACGAACGGATTGGCCGGCGTGCCATTGCCGGTCAGCAGCCAGGTCTGCCCATTCTTGCCATAGGGCCGTTCACGGATGGGAATCATGTCCTGGTGGCGGAAGCGCGCGGACACCTCGAAATGCCCGCGGTCGCTGAACAGGTTCGTGCCCCAGGCCGCGCCGACCTGGTACTGGTCGCCGTCGCTGTACTTCGACATGCCGTAGTCGCCTTTCACGGCGAGGCCGGTGAACTCCGTGTCGAGCACGTAGTTGACCACGCCCGCCACCGCGTCCGAGCCATAGATCGCCGAAGCGCCGCCCGTGACGATGTCCACCTTCTTGACCAGCATCTGCGGCAGCACGTCGATGTTGACGGAGCCGTCCTGGTTGCTCGGCGCGATACGATGGCCGTTCAGCAGCACCAGGGTGCGTGACGGGCCGAAGTTGCGCAGCGACAACGTATTGCCGCCGTTGTTCGTGCTGCCATTGCCCTGGGTGCGCGGCGTACGGCCGCCCATGATGGTGGGCAGCTTGTTGAGCGCGTCGGCCGTGTCGCTCGGCGTGGTGGCCGCGATCTCGGCGATGTCGACCGAGGTGATCGGCGTCGGCGACTTGACCACTTCGGTGATGGTGCGCGAGCCCGTCACCGTGATGACGTTCATCTCCTCGCCCTGATCGGCGGACTGCCCGGCCGTGGCCGGAGGTGCCTCCTGTGACCAGGCCGTGCCGGTACCCAGTGCCGCCGACACCGCCAGCGCGATCAAGGATGCGTTGCGAAACTTCTGCGAATTCATGCTCCCCCCATATCGATGAAGCGCACGTGGCGCTCGAGTTGATTGTGGAGCGACGCTAACAGCGCGATTTTACTAAGGCAACAAACTTTCCTTAGGAGATGCCTCCGCATGCACGTTCGCATATCCGTATGTCGTGCACACAATATTGGGAGCGGTAACAATCAGCCATCGGGAAGCCCCGATAATAGTTAGTCGGACAAATCGCACGCTGTGGCCGACCGCCGTCGGCGCGACCGACGACATCCTTTCTAACTACCGTCGCGCTCGCGGGATGCAAGACGCGCCAGCCGGGGAAATCCGTCAATTGCAGGTCGATGTGTGGCGCGGAACCCACAAAGACCGGGCAGACGCTAGAACTTGGCCGTCACCGACATGAACACCTGCCGTCCCATGATGTCGTAGGTCGAGTACGTGTTCGCGGCGCCGCCGCCGACCACTTCGACCGTGCCGAGCGGCGGATCCTTGTCGAGGATGTTGTTGATGCCGAGCCGCACCTGGATGTCGTCCGTCGCGTTCCACGTGCTGGCGAGATCGAAGTAGCTGAAGCTCGGGAACTTCGCGCCGAAGGCCTTGTACAGGGGCTCGCCGGTGCCCGGGTCGCGATGCTCCGCGCCGCGCAGCGTGGGGTCGGAGTCGTTGTTGTCGAGCCAAACGGGGCCGACGTAGCGCCAGGTCAAGGCGACATCGAAGCTCCACGGCGTCTGCCAGGTGCTGCGCAGATTGTGGCGCCAGCGCGGGTTCACCGTCTGGCAGGTGCTGCCATACAGGCCGGCGCAATCGTAGGTGTGCGCGCCGGGCAGCGGCGTGGTCTCCGTCGAGAGTAGATAGGCTCCGTTCATGGCGAACGACAGCGACCCGGACTCGCCCGGCAGGCGCCACAGGTACGCGGCCTGCAGGTCGATGCCGTCGATCTTCGCCTGCGCGATGTTCAGGTTCTTCTGCACGATGTAGCCGCCGCCGTCGATGTTGTTGCCGACGAGGCCGCCGGTGGTGTGCCCACGCACGATCAGCGAGCAGTAGGTCGGATCGCCGGTGTCGAGGCAGGTGTTCAGCGCCACGTTCGCCGCGATCACGCCGACGACGTTTTCGATCTTGATGTTGTAGTAGTCGACGCTGGCATTGAAGCCGGGCAACGCCTCCGGCGTGAGGTTGAAGCCCACGGTGTAGGAGTTCGCGGTCTCGTTCTCCAGGTCCGCGTTGCCGCCGGTGAGCTGCGAGAGCTGGCCGAGGATCGCCTTCGGGATGTTGTTGGTGGTGCTGCCGTTGCCGTAGCGGGCGATGAAGGCCGCCTGCTCCGCCGCCGGCACGGTGCGCAGGCATTGCTCGAGCGTCGCGGCCGCGGGCGTGACGTTGTCCGGCGACGAACACGGGTCGTCGCCGAGCTGGATGAGGCCCACCAGGTCGCCGTTGTAGAGCTCCACCACGGTGGGTGATCGCACCGCGTGCTGGTAGGAGCCGCGGAACCGGAAGGAATCCGTCGGCGCGTACTGGGTCTCGAACTTGTAGGTGTTCACGCGGCCGGTGCTCGAATAGTCGGACAGGCGGTAGCCGGTGTCGAAGATCAGGTCCTTGATGCCGGGCTTGTCCTGCACCAGCGGCACGCGCACTTCGAGGAACCCCTCGTTGACCGACACGCTGTTGTCGATGCCGACGGCCGCGCTGCCGAAGCCCGAGAGCTGGCCGCTGGCGAGGCCCGCGTCCGGCGTGAACTGCACGTGCTCGTTGCGGTGCTCGTAGCCGACGTTGATCGCCACGCCATCCTCGGCCGTCGGCAGCTTGATGCCGTATTCACCGAGCTGACCGGATACCTCGCCGTGAATGGTGCGCAGCGTCGTGGTGCCGTAGCCGGTGCCGTTCAGGTAGAGGAAGTCGAGCTGCTCCTGCGTGACGCCGCCGTCCGAGAAGATGTTCCAGGGCACGCAACGTCCGCCGCTCAGGCACACGGGGTTGCCGTTCGCGTCGCGCTTGACCAGCAGCGCCTGGTCGATGGCGGTGAAGCTCAGGTACTTCTCGTTCGAGGTGAAGAACGTCGTGTAGTAGTACTGCGCGTAGGCGTCGTAGCTCCACGCCTTGTTGATGTCACCCTTGCCGCCCAGCACCGCGCGATAGTTGCTGTGCTCGTAGTCGCTGGCGCGTCCGCCACCCTCGATGTTGCGGCGGCCGATCGCCACGTTGGCCGTGACCGGCGCGCCGCCGCTGGCGATGGCCGCGGCGTCGGCGTCGATCTCGGCCTGCGTGCACAGCGTGAGCTGCTGCTGCTGGCTCAACAGCGGATTGCTGCAGTTGATGTTGTAGTTGCCGCTGATCGGATCGTTCGGGTTCGAGAACAGGAATGCCGCCGCGGGGGCGACCTCCTGGTGCGAGCGGTCGTTCATGTAGCCGAACTCGGTGTACACCTGGAACTGGTCGGTCATGTCCAGATGCGCCATGAATCCGGCGGTGTAGCGCTCGTCGCCGCGCTGCATGTAGATGTACGGCTGCGAATTGAAGAATGCCGGCGGCGTCGTCTCCTCGGAGCCGAAGTCGATGAAGCTGTTGCCCTTCACGCTGTAGTCGGTGAAGGCGTTGGGCCCGGTCTGCGGCTCGAAGATGTTCGAGTTCTGGCTGCCGAAGCAGATGGCGCCCGTGAGGTCGTCGCTGGGATTGAGCTGGCACTGGCCGAAGTCGCGGTCGGAGCTCTTCACCGGATCGGTCTTCAGGTAGCCGAAGTACGCGGTGACGTTGCCGCGGCCATCGGCGAGGCTGGTGCCCGCGAGGAAGTTGACCGAAACGCTCTTGCCGTCGGTGCTCTCGCCCTTGAGCGGTGTCTCGCCGGAGTCGATCAGCGCCTGGCGCGCGTACGAGTTGCCATTGTCGTGCCAGTTGCCGCCGAACTGCGCGTCGACCTGGAAGCCCTCGAAGTTCTTCTTCATGATGAAGTTGATGACGCCGGCGATGGCATCGGAGCCGTAGGTGGCCGAGGCGCCGCCGGTGAGCACTTCCACGCGCTCGACCAGCGCCGCGGGGATCTGGTCGAGGTCCGGCGCCGGCGCCTGGATGAAGGTGTACGGTGAGCCGATGCCGAGCCGGCGCCCGTCCACCAGCACCAGCGTGCGATTCGGGCCCAGGCCGCGCAGGTCCGCGGTGGCTACGCCGCCCGCGGTAGTTAGCCCCGGGGTGCGGTTGCCGAGGTCCTGCCCCAGGTCGTTGGTGAAGTTCTGCGGTAGCTGGCTGATGATGTCCGTGATGTCGTGCTTGCCGGAGACCTGCATGTCCTCGCGCGTGACCACCTGCACGGGACTGGTGCTCGTGGCATTCGGACTCGCGATGCGCGAGCCGGTGACGATGACCTCGTCCATGGCCGTGTCCTGCGGCGCGGTGGCCGGCGGCGACTGCGCGATGGCCTGCGCGCCAGCGAGAGAGGAAACGAGGCAAGCGAGCTGTTTGCGTTTCATGGCGACTCCCCGAAGTTTGGGTGACCGGGCGCTGTTGCGTTTGTCGCGCATGCGCGCACCGGCCTCATGCGCGGGAAGATAGGCCGCTGCACCGCACGTCAACGAGTTATGTGACCAGCCCGGTCAGCGGCGGGACGAGCCGGCTCCTGGCGGGACGAAGCGGCCTTGCAGCGAATGGCAGCGGCCGCGCCGCGAACGGCGGATCAACTGTTGCGGGAATGCCGCCGTGTCACGGAGCGGTCGCGCGCAGGAACAGTGCGCGCAGGTCGGCGCCGCGTTCGCGGCTCGACACGAGGCGCGCGCCACCGCGCATCACGAAGCAGAACTGTCCGCGGCCCTGGCGCTCGACGTGGGCCACGCGCCGCAGGTTCACCAGCAGCGAGCGCTCGATCTGCACGAAGCCCAGCGGCGCGAGCCGCGCCGACATCGACTTGAGCGTCGCGCGCGCCAGGTATTCACCGGGGCCGAAGTGCGCCACGACGTAGTTGGCCGCCGCTTCGAGGTACTCGACCTCGAGCGCATCGAGGAAGTGGATGCGGCCGGATGTCTCACCGATGATCTGCGGCGGCCACGGCTCCGGAAGCACCGGCGGCTGGGGCCGCGCCGGTACCAGTTGCAATTGCGCGCGCACGGCCGGCTCGCCGTTCACGAGCAATGTTCGCACATGTTTTGGCCTGACTGACAAAGCACGACGCTCCCTGATGCGCCGACCTTATCCGAGAGGACTTTGCGCGTGGAAGAGAGTTCAGGTCGCGCGCGCGGCGAAGCGCGCAGTTGCGACGCGACGAATCGCGGCAGCGCCCAGGCGATGGCGCGCGCGCCTGACCGTTCGCAATCGAAATCCTGCCGTTCGCTGCGCAGCCAGGTGCAACTACTCGCCGTAGCGCGCGATGTGGCGTCGATAGGCCAGCAGATGCCGCAACGCCTCGCGCGGCCGGTTCGCCTTCTCGTGCAAGCGCGCCAGGTTGAAATGCGCATCGTGCAGCAGCGGGTCCTGCGCCAGCGCGTCGCGGTACGCCGCGACCGCCTCCTCTTCCCGCTCGAGGTCTTCGAGCAGGATGGCGAGGTTGAATGACAGCAGCGCGCTCGAGGTCTTCGCCTGGCGGTACAACTTCTCCGCCGCCTCGAGCTGGCCGTCGAGGTGCAGCAGCCGTCCCAGGTTGATCCGCGCTTCGAGGTGATCTTCCTCGAGGCTGAGCGCG
>DASTRL010000070.1:0-6174 GCA_035761265.1 Steroidobacteraceae bacterium | reverse complement strand
TTCGCGCGCAAGGCGCCTTACGTTTCCGGAGCGCTCATCGTGCTGGTCGGTCTCTATGTGGGGTATCAAGGACTGGCCGCGCTCGGCCGGGCGTGAATCCCGGGCGGGGACACTACGGTTCGGCGTGCGTGGGCCGTCGCTCTTCGCGAGCCGCTGCAAACACCTCGCGCGCCGCGTCCAGGTTCATCAGCAGGATGGCGGCGCCGGCGATGAGGTCGGGCCACACGGAGTGTGTCAGGGCCGTGACTCCGCCCGCGGCGATGATGGCCACGTTCGCGGCGACGTCGTTGCGCGCCGATAGAAACGCGGCCCGCGTGAGGCTGCCGCCGGCGTGGCGAAAACGCGCGAGCAGGATGGCGCATGACAGATTGACCGCGAGCGCACCGAGGCCTGTCAGCGAAAGCGGCAGCGCCGCCGGCGGCACCGGCGCACCATACTTCTGCCACGCGGTCCAGAGCGTTGCGATTCCCGGCGCCAGCAGCACGGCCGCGAGCAGCATGCCGACGCGCGCGCGGCGCTTCGCGTGCCAGCTCAGAGCCACCAGGATGAGTAGATTGACGGCGGTGTCTTCGAGGAAGTCGATCGAATCCGCGAACAGCGAGACCGAGCCGATCGAAGTCGCGACGCCGCATTCGATCGCGAAGTAGCCGAGATTGAGCGCGGCCACCCATGCGACCGTCTTCCGCAATCCGGTCGGTGAGCAGATGACTCCCTGATCGAAGGTCATGAGCAGGGCCCGATGCGTCAACCGCAGCAGGACTTGCGTTCAACGCGGCGTGGCGACTCCGCATCCTTGGGCGACAGCAGACAGTCTTCGATGCGGATACAACCGCATTCGAGCCCGATGGTCAGCGCCCGCTTCATCCGCCTGATGCGCTTCGCCAGCAGCTCGAGCTCCCGCAGCTTGGCGCGCGCCAACGCCTGCCAGCGCGCACTCAACGGCGTCTCGGCGCCGAAGCCGTGGAACAGAGTCCGGATCTCTTCCAGCGTGAAGCCCGCCCGCTGCGCGAAGCGCAGGACGTCGATGTGGCGCACAGCTCGGGCGTCGTACGAGCGACGCCCGCCGATGCGTGCCGGCGCGGGCAGGATTCCTGCGTCTTCGTAGTAGCGGAGCGCGGTCGCCGGCACTCCGGTCTGCTTCGCAATCTGTCCAATCGAGTAGGTCTTCATGTTCGGCCTTGACTTCGAGTTGACTCGAATATGTACGCTCTTTCGCACGGTCGCAATGGCCGAAGTCCAGAGGCTGAGGGAAAGAAGCATGAGTACGGATGGCGTCCCGATGAGTGCGAACAATTCGAACTCGGCACCGCCTTGCAGCTGCACGACCAGGCCGCGCAGTCGGTTGCTGAAGTGGTCGTTGGGTGGCGGCCTCCTGGCCTCATTGGGCCTGTGTGCCGCGTGTTGCCTGCTGCCGATGGTGTTCATTGGCCTGGGTGCCAGCGGCGCCTGGATCAGCTCGCTCGATGCACTGGCGCCGTATAAATGGCTGCTCATCGCGGCGACTGGTGCAGCGCTGGGGTATGGCTCTTACATGGCGTACTGGAGACCAAAGCACCGTCGCGGCGCGGGTGCCTCATGCACTGCCTGCGGATTGCGGAAACCGGCGGCGCGTAGTTAGCCCGTCGCCGCAGGCCTGGCGCAGGCGGCGCAAGCCAGGCGCAGGAAGGACCGGTGGCTCGCGCGTCGACGCACGCCTGGAGCCCAGACGCGCGGGCGCGCGACACTAGTGCCCGCGACGCCGGCATTCCATGAACTTTTTGCAAGGTTGTGATTCGTGGCGCTGGAACGCGGCTTTGCTGCCAGGAACAGGTACGATGCGGCCCAATGCCCTCATCCCGTGAGATCGCGCGCTTTCCCCTTTCGTTGCTCACGCGACTGCGGCTCATCCTGTTCGGGCACGAGGATCTGGCGAACATCGTTTTCTGGGCCGCCCTGGTCGGCTTGTGCGGGGCGCTGAGCAGCGTCGCGTTTCGTGAAGGCGTGCACCTGCTCGAGCGGCTCTTCACCGGGCAGTCCGGCAGCCTCGTGCAGGCTGCCACCGCGCTGGCGTGGTGGCACCGCGCGCTCATACCGCTCATCGGCGGCTTGTTCGCGGGACTGGTGCTGCATCTTGCCGGTCGCGCGCTCAGGGCGTCGCGCACCGTCGACTACATGGAAGCCGTGGTCGTCGGCGACGGGCACATCGGCTTCCGCGCGACCATGGCCAGCAGCGTTTCGTCCCTGTTGACGATCGCCTCGGGCGGTTCGATCGGCCGCGAGGGCCCGATGGTGCAGATCGCGGCGATGCTGGGCTCCAAGATCGGAGATTTCGCGCGCGCGCCGATTCCACGCTTGCGACTCATGGTGGCCTGCGGCGCGGCCGCGGGCATTGCCTCTGCCTACAACGCGCCCATCTCCGGCGCGCTGTTCGTCTCGGAAATCGTGCTGGGCTCGACCGCCATGGAGAGCTTCGGACCGCTGGTGGTCGCCTCGGTCACCGCGAGCGCGACGACCCGCCAGCTGCTCGGCTATGGCCCGGTGTTCGACGTGCCGCAGGTGCACTTCGCCTCCAACTGGGAACTCGTCTTCTACGTGATCCTCGGCGTGTTGTTAGGCCACCTGGCGCCTTTCTTCCTCGCGCTCCTCGGTTACGCCAAGGCCACGTTCGCGCGTTTGCGGGTCGCGCTCTACTGGCGCCTCGGCCTTGGCGGCCTCATCGTCGGCCTGATCTCGATCTTCGTACCGCAGGTGTGGGGCAACGGGTACAGCGTCGTCGGCAACATCCTGCGTGGCGAACTCATCGGCGCCTGGCTGCTCGCGGTGCTCGCCGCCAAGATCCTCGCCACGTCCTCCACGGCCGGGTCGGGCGCCGTCGGCGGTGTGTTCACGCCGACGCTGTTCATCGGTTGTGCCGTGGGCTCATTGTTCGGCGGCCTGCTGCACCAGGCGCTTCCCTCGATGACATCCGATGCCGCGGCGTTCGCGCTCATCGGCATGGGCGCCTTCCTGGCGGCGACCACCCATGCACCGCTCACCTCGATCCTGATGCTGTTCGAGATGACGCTCGACTACGAAATCGTGCTGCCCTTGATGCTCGCCTGCGTCGTCGCGCACTACAGCGCCAAGGTCTATCGGCGCGGCGAATCGATCTATCACGACTCGCTGACCGCCGCCGCCACGGCGAAGTCCGAGGAGGACTGGCGGCTGCGCACGGTGCAGCCGCTGGTGAAACCCGCGGCCGCGGTCGTGCCGGGAACCCTGTCGCTGCAGGAAGTGTTCGCGCGGCTGCCGAAGCGGCCGATCGCGCGCGTCTACGTCACCCGCGACGGCGAGCTGGTCGCCTGGATGGATCCGCGCATCGTGCTGGCCAGGCTCAACAATCAGGAACTGGCGGGAACGACCGCGGTCGACGAGGTCGCGCAGCCCATTGCGATGGCGCTCACGCCGGACATGCCGCTGTGCACGGCACTCGACGTCTTCCTGCGCGAACAGGTCACGGTGCTTCCCGTGACTCCCGACCAGTGGCGCAACACGCTGCTGGGAGAAGTCTCGCGCCACGACGTGTTGCTCGCGATCCAGGACCAGCTCACGTACCCGAAATAAAATCTCCGGCGAGGGACGGCTTCCCCTGGGGAGAGGTTGAGCCGCCCCTCGCCGGCTACTCACCACTTCTTGCGAAGTGAGAGTCCGATGATGCGGCCCACAGGGTTGTTGAGCGTCGGATCAAAACCGCCACCGCCGTTCGGGCTCTGCGCGATGTTCACGAACGGCGGATCCTCGTCGAGCAGGTTGAGCGCGTCGACGCCGATCGTCAGGTTCTCGGCGAATCCACCGCTGAATGTGTACGCCAGGTTGAGATCGATCGTGGTCTTCGAATCGACCTTCTGCACCGGGTTGGCGAGGTTGTTGTCGTAGGCGCCGAGATACGTGATGAACATCCCGCCGGCAAAGCCGCCACGGCGCCACGACAGATTGGCGCGCGCCTTGAACTCGAGCGGGTTGTAGATCGTATTGAGCTGGTCGATGCGATCGGCGGCCGGGGTGATGGCCACGTCGTAGTCGGTGAAATACGTCGTCATGAGACCGATGCCGAACTGTCCGGCGGAGCCGGCGTCGAACCGGTAGTCAACGTCGAAATCGAAGCCCGCCGCGATGGTGGTGCCGAGGTTGTTGGTGCGCCCGTCCACATACAGCGTGACCGGATTCGGCAGCACACCGCGGATCGGCTTGGTGGCCACCAGCCCCGCGACGAACACCGGATCCGGATCGCGCACGATGATGCCGGTGCCGGCGAACTGGTCCTCGCGGTTGAGGATGGTCAGGTCGGACAGGTATGAAGTGATCTGCTTCTCGTAGTCGATGTGGAAATACGTGAGACCGAAGCGCAGGTCGTCGCGCGGCGTGTAATCCACGCCCAAGGTGTACGACTGCGCCGTTTCCGGCTCGAGCTGGAGGTTGCCTCCAGAGAGCGTGATGCCCTGGGTGATCGCGCCGCCCTTGGTGGGGTCCGAATAGTTCTGCACGTACAGTGCCGAGGAATTGCCGTAGATCTGCGCGAAAGTCGGCGCGCGGAAGGACTCGCCGTAGGTGCCGCGAAATTTGAGCGAATCGATCGGCGCCCAGTTGATGCCGTATTTCGGATTGACGGTCGAGCCGTCGTCGAGATCGCTGTAGTCGTCGTAACGCGCCGCGAGATCCAGCGTCAGTTCGCGCAGGCCCGGGCGTGCGTTTTCCGGGCCGAAGAACGGCACGAGTAGTTCGACGAACGCGGAATTCACCTTGCGCCGCACGCGCGGCGTGATGCCGTAGACCGGCGCCGCCCATGTGCCGTTGATCAGGCCCGACTGGCTGGTCAGCAACTGGCCCTCGTAGCCGACCGCCACGCGGAGGTCCCCGCCGGGCATGCGGGCGAGCGGTCCATCGGCCTTCAGTTCCCAGCCCTGGAAGTGAGTGTCACCCGGCGCGATGAACAGCTGATTGGCAATGTTCGCGAGCGCGGCTTCGGTGTTGGGCGCCGTGCTGAACGGATTCAGCGCGGTGGCGGGATCCGTGCGCGCCAGCGCGGCGTTCAACGCGCCATTGCTGATGCCGTATTGCGAGGTGCTGCGCTCCTCGTCGTGGCCGTAGGAGTAGAGAGCCTCGAGTTCCCACTTGCCGCCGAGTTGCACGCGTGTTCCCAGCGTTCCCTGGTAGGCCTCGGAGAAGCCGAACGTATCGTTGGACGGCAGCTGGCTGCCGAAGGAGTAGTTGACGGTTTCCGAGGTCACCGTCGTGCCGGGCGGCCGCGTGAAGAACGGATTCACGTCGCGCACCGTCAGCGCGGCGGCCTGGTCGCCCACGTGGTTCACGAACTCGCGCTTGCTCCAGAACGCATCGGCGAACAGCGCGAAGCGCTCGCCCAACTGCTGGTCGAACGTCAGCATCGCGGAGTTGCGCTTCTGCTCGGGCAGCAGGTCCTGGTACTGCGCGTTGTCGCAGCGATTGGTGGTTCCAGGCGTGAGCTGGCCCGCGGTCGCCGGCGTGATGCCGCCGGCCGGTATCGCATAGCTGACGCCCGCGACCACGATGTTGCCGGGATTGCACTGCACGACGCGGAAGTCGCGCCCGCCGCGGGCGCTGAGGTCGCCGCGGAAATAGTCGCGGTCCAGGCCATTCAGATTGCTGTGAAAGGAATTCTCGAGCGCCAGCATCACGTGGCCGCCGGACCAGCCGAAGCCGCCGATCGCGCCGACCTGATGCTCGTCGTAGTCACTGCCCTGCCCGCCCCGCAGGCTGACCTCGACGCCTTCGAAGTTGCGACGCGGAATCAGGTTCACGACACCGGCGACGGCATCGGAGCCGTAGATGGCAGAGGCGCCGTCCGCGACGACTTCCACGCGTTCGAGCGCGAGCGTCGGGATGGTGGACGGATCCACGGCGAAGCCCGTGGTCCCCTGCGGCACGGCGCGGTGGCCATCCAGCAGCGTGAGCGTCGAATACGGGCCGAGGCCACGCAGGTTGACCGACGTGGCGTAAGTGATGTTGCCGGACCCGCCGGCCTGGCCGCGAGAGTTCTCCGACACGCCCAGATTGAACACCTGCGGCAGTTTCTGCAGCAGCGCCGCGGTAGTGAGCGGCGCGGCCATCTCGATGTTCTCGCGTGACAACGCCGTGACCGCGGAGCCGACCGGCTGCGAGCCGCGGATGCGGCTGCCC
>DASTRL010000069.1:0-10040 GCA_035761265.1 Steroidobacteraceae bacterium | reverse complement strand
CGATCATCGTCGACCGGCACGGTGGCACGCTCGACGTCCACAGCGTCGTGGGAGCCGGGACGAGATTCACGATCCGGCTGCCGGTGATGCCGCTGCGATGACGATGCCAGAGGTCTGGCCTTCACGGAGCGGTCAGTGATTACGCCGATCCGGGATCTTCTTCAGCAGCTCTCCGGCACGCTCACGTAGGCCGCCCACGTCATCGAGCGAAGCGATGTGCGGTCGTCCCGGCCATTCCGTGCGGATGGCGCGCTCATCGCCGGATCCGGGCCAGCGGCGCCGCTCCCATCCGCCGAGCCCCTTTGGCGCGCCAGCACAAAGGCGTGAACTGCGGGGACGACCGCGGGCGGCTACGGACGGATCTCGCCATCCTCGGGCTGGTCGTGATTCGTGAGCACGAGCGTTTCGGACGGACCCACGTTGCGAAGCTCGACGTATGCGGCGCCGTCGCCGCGGCGCTTCACCTCCACCGCCGAACCCACGGGATGACTGCCGGCGTAGTCCTGCCCCGCGGCCGACTGCGCCGTGTTCAGCACGACGGTCATCACCGTGGGTGAATGCGGATCGCTCGGACGCCGGTTCAAGGTCGCGTCCACGATGACGTCGGCGCCGCGCGCATCCGTGCCGTGGCCGTTGACGATGCAGAGCAGCTCCTCGTCGTCGAGAATGCGCGACCACGCGATGAACTCGCCCGCACCGTAGAAATCGAAGGGCTTGCCCGCGAACGAGGTCTGCCGCAGGTACTGGCGGCCATAGCGCAACGTCGGAAATCGCTTGCGCAGGTCGGTCATGGCGGCGATGCGCACGTACGCCGGGTGCAGGTCGTCGAAGCAATGATGACCGGCGGTACCGAAGGGTCCGAAGCCGGGAAGCTCTGGATCGGTGCCCGCGCCGCCATCGTGCAGTCCTTCGCTTCCGGGCTTGCGCGGATGCGGCGGCCCGAACATGGCCTCGCGCAGGTAGCGATCGCTGCTCTTCCAGCCGGGCAGCCATTTGCGTTCCTCGACTTCCGGTCCGCCGAGCGCCTGTTCCGTGCCGTAGTAGATGCACGGAATGCCGAGCGAGAAGAGCTGCAGTGCAACCGCGGCGGCCACCTGGTGATCGGAGGCGGCGTCGGCGGAAAAGCGGACCTTCTCGCCGAACACGTGATCGTGATCGTCGCAGACCGACACATAACGTGCACCCGAATGGCGGTGCGATCCGATCTGCTTGAACCGGCCCGGGGTAAACGTCGAAAAATATTCGCGTGGATCCGCGATGCCCTTGGCGGTGAACTCGAGCAGCGGTCTCATGTTGCCGATGTCGAGCGCCGCGTTGAGATTGTGCTGCAGCACGTCCAGATACAGATCCTCGTTGTAGGTGCCGCCCGCGATCTCGCCGACGAGGAAGAAATTGCTCTTGCCGAGGTTCGTGGCGAATTCCTTGATCGAACCACAGAAGTTGCGCGCGTCCTCGAGCGAGACGTGCTTGAGGGTGTCGATGCGCATTGCGTCGATGTCGAGCGCGGAGATCCAGTACTTGTAGCAGCGCGCCAGCGTGTCGAGCACGCCGGGCGCATCGAGCTCGAAGTCGCGCAAGTTCGAGAAGTCGGTGCGTTTGTGCTCGGCGTGCGGATCGTCGATCGCGCCCGCATCGAGACTGCCGTCGCCGGCGCGCGTGTAGCTCTCGGTGTTCTGGAATTCCCGCGGCCACACGCCGTCGTCCGCGCCGTGGATCACCGGCGTCGGGCGCCCCTGCGCGTCGAGCCAGGCGCCGAAGGGATACTTTTCGGGGAACGCCTTGTAGGGCGGCGTCCACTGGTTGTCTGGATAGAGCCAGTTCGCGCCCGAGTGGTTGAAGACCACGTCCAGCATCACGCGCATGTTCTCCGCATGGGCCGCGGCGATCAGCTCGACGAGGTCGCGGCGGGTGCCGAAGTGCGGGTCGACTTCGAGAAAGTCTTCGATGCCATAGCCATGGTACGTGTCGAGATGCACGCGCTGTTTGAAGATCGGGCTCAGCCAGAGCGCGGTCACACCGAGCGCTTTCAGATATCCGAGTTTCGATTTGACGCCCTCGAGCGTGCCGCCTTGCCAACGCTCGCCGCCGGCCTTGGCCCACATGTCCCAGCGCCAGGGCCCGCCATCGATCGCCGGCCGCGCGCCGGCGAGATTCGCGCGATCGAGCAGCGGGCGATGCGCCTCCCTGCCGTCGCTGAATCGATCGACCATGAGGAAATAGAACACCTCGTCGCGCCAATCCGCTGGCGAGGGGTAGTAAGGCCTTCTTCTCGGCAGTACGACGTTCTGCCAGATACTGTCGGGACGTGGTTTCAGAAGCGCCGTTTCGATGAAGCTCATGGCCTGACTCCTCCCTGCTCCGTCGACACGTGCGCGAGGCTAGTATTTCTCGCACGAACAGAACAACTGCAGAGCCGCGTATTGCGCTATGTACTTTCCGAGAGCTGGATGGCACTCGCGTGGATCTGCAACTATCCTCTGCCCCAGCCACATGAACCCAAAAGGATCGCCGAAATGAAATGGTTTCACGCCAGATTGCTCGTATTGGCGGCAGCGGCGGTGCCGGCATTCTCGGCGGAGAAGCCGGCGTTGCCGGGCTATGTGATTCCCCGATCCGAGGTGCGCACCCTGCCGGTCAACGCGGCCGGTCGGCAATACGCATTGTTCATCGGGGTTCCCGTGAGCTACGCGACCGAGCCCACCAAGCGATATCCGGTCGTGTATGTCACCGATGGCTACTGGGATTTCCAGAAGCTCACTGCGATCCACGGACCGCTCGTGTACGACAAGTACGCACCGGAGTTCATCACGGTGGGCATGGGCTACGCCGGCGAGAATCCTGACGTCAACAATCTGCGCCGCTGGGAGCTTTCACCGGTCGCGTTCGGCACACCGCTCGAGGCGTCCGGACACGCCAAGGATTTCCTGGACACGATCGAGAAGGTGTTCATCCCGCTCATCGACAAGGAGTACCGCACGGATCCGAAGGTGCGCGTGCTGGGCGGCGCCTCGCTCGGCGGTTTGTTCACGCTCTACGCGATGTTCACCAAGCCCGAGCTGTTCAAAGCGTACGTGGCGGTGACTCCGGCCGTCGCGGTAGGCGATGGCTGGCTGCTGAAGTACGAGGAGGAGTTTGCGAAGTCCGGGAACTCGCTGAATGCCCGGCTGTTCATGAGCGTGGGCGGTAACGAGGCCACGAATTACGTCGCGCCGATCCTGCGCATGAACCAGCGCTTCGCGCCCGGCCGGTATCCGAGGCTCGCCTACGACTTCCGCATCATCGAGGGCGAGCGCCATGCGGGGAACCAGATCGAGTCGTACAACCGGGGACTGCGTTTCGTGTTCGCGCCGCTGGCGCCGGAACAGGGACCGTCGCTCGATCGGTAGCGGGGGCGCCGCGCCGTAGATCGCTCAGCTCGCGACGACGCGATTCCTGCCCCCGTCCTTGGCGGCGTAAAGCGCCTGGTCAGCGCGGGCGATGAGCGCCGAGGCATCAGCGTCCTCCCCGATCAATGCCGCAATGCCGAAGCTGGCCGTGAAGCGAATCTTCGTGTGGTCCACCGGCAGCTCGGCGGCTTCGATCGCAGCGCGGATCCGTTCGGCGAGCTGCATGGCTTGCGAACGGTCGGTTTCGGGCGCCAGCAAGAGGAACTCTTCGCCGCCATAACGCGCCAACAGGTCGCCGCTGCGCACGAGGCTGAGCGCCAATTGGGCCACGCGTTGCAGCACCCGGTCGCCCGCGGCATGGCCATGCAGATCATTTATGGCTTTGAACCGGTCGATGTCGAACATGATGATGGTGAACGGGTGCCCATGACGTCTGGCGCGCTCGATTTCGCGGCTCATGGCTTCGAACAACGCGCGGCGGTTGGCCAGCCCCGTCAATTCATCCGTCACCGCGAGCTGGCTCAGCCGCTCATTCGCCTCGCGCAGCTCCGCCGTCCGCTCCTGGACCCGCAGCTCGAGCCCGGACAGGTTCGCGCGTAGCTGCGCCAGCAACGAGGAGATCCCCAGTCCGCCGACGGCCGTGATGGTGATGAACTGCTGCACTTGCAGGATGGTCTGCTGAAGGTCGATGGGACCGAAGGGACGCCTTCCTCTGGCCGTGACGAAAAGCACGGCGATCGCCACCAAGGTCAGCACGATCGAAGTGGCGCGCGGCGTGAGACGCACCGAGGCATAGAACACGAATGGCAGCAGGAGAACCGGCCGCACCGGCCAGCCCGCGTATTGCCCATCGCGCGCCATCAGGAACATTGCCAGCACCGCGAGCGCCACCACGGCAACGACGAAGTCGTACCCCGCGAGCCTCACCGGCTCGATGCGAATGCTGGAGCGCACCGGCCAGATGCTCAAGACCAGCGGCGTGATCAGCAGTACGCCGACACCATCGCTGAACCACCAGATGCGCAGGAACTCGAGATACCCGACCTGCGATTCGAACAGTCGATAGACGGCTGCGGCGACACCCGCCGCCACCAGCGCGGAAATCATGGGACCCGCCAGGAGAAAACTGCCGAGATCGCGAGGCGCGGAAAAGGATGGATTGAAGCGCCAGTGCCGCAGGATCGCCCACGCCAGGGTCGCTTCACCGAGATTGATGGCTCCATAGAGCAGCGATTCGGTAAGCGCATAGGTGGGATAGTCGGCCGCGACCTCAGCAACGAGGATTCCGGCCACCAACCATCCATAGCGCCGCAGTCCGAAATGCAGCAGCGCGGCCAGCAGCACGCCGTTCGGCATCCACAGGATCACCAGGGATTCCGGCTGGATCGCGAAGGCCAGGCTCAGCTTCGCGCCCAGGAAGAACAGCACCGGCACCAGCACGAGGTGGCCGAGCGTCAGCAGTGCTGATTGAGGGATGCGTCCCGGCATTCTCACGACGGCTTCCGCGCAGGGTCAGGCCACCGAGTGCAGCGTACGCCAGACCCGCGCCGCGCACCACGCGGCATCGCTGGTTTGACCAGGGCATTTGAGCCGGAAGCGGCGTGCGCCGCAAACAACTCAAGTCAGCAGTATCTTGCGCGCCTCCCCTTCCGGGTCATCCACCATGCGGCACTCGTTGTCCCAGACCATCGTGCGATTCGTCTTCGGATCGGTGGGCTGCCATTTGAGTCCCGGCAGACTCGGGTTGCCCGTGGCCGCAAAGGTGGCCCACGAGGACGCCATCTTCTTTGCCAGCGCCTGTGCCTCGGGCGTATTGCCCGTGCCTTGTTCGCAGCGCTTCGTATTGTCGAAGCAGAACTGCAGCTCAGCCGTGTGCCACGCACCCGGCACGCCGTCCAGGATCGACGTCTGCCACGTGAAGTAGTACGTGTACGCCGGCGCGGCGTTGAGCGCGTGCTTGAAACCCGCCATCTTCACCACGTTGTTGCGAATGGACAGGCCGTTGAGCCCCGGCGCACCGCTGCAGATGTACGACAGCGTCTGGATCTTCTTCTGTGGATAGGCCTTCTTGAGCGCAGTGACAATGGCGCCCGCCTTCTCTTCTCCGTAAGCCTGGGCGAGATTCGCACGCCACTCCTCTTCGGTAGGCTTGCGCGACATCTGGTTGCCTTCTTCGCTTACCGAGCCGATCAGCATCGGTACGTCCTTCGACACCGTTGGCGCGGCGTCGAAGAACGATCGCATGTTGATCAACTTGCCATCGACGCACGGTGACCAGCCCACGCGCGGCGTGCCCGGCGCGCCCGGCCCTGCCGTACGCGGTCCCGGGGGATTGATCTTGGCCGCGGCCGCGTTGCCCGCCGCGAAGAGCTTCGACCATTCCATTTTCTGGAGGGCACCGATGTCATTCGGGCCGAGCCCGAGTTCCTTCATCGTCTGCCGTGCCAGCTCGCGCTGCTGCTCGCGGCTCGGAATGTTCCCACCGCCGCCCGATTGCGCCGCCGCGCGATGGAACAAACCCGCCGCGGATGGCATGCCCATGAGCGTCGTCACCTTCGATCCGCCACCCGATTGGCCGTAGATCATGACGCGATCCGGATCACCGCCGAAGTTGGCGATGTTCTCGTGGATCCAGCGCAAGGCGGCGACCAGATCCGTCATGCCGACATTGGCGGAATCTTCGTAGGCCGAACCACCGATCTCCGCCGCATCGAAGAAGCCGAGGATGTTCAGGCGATGGTTGACCGAGACCTGCACCACGTCGTGATGCCGCGCCATCTGCGCGCCCTCGTGCGACGGCAATTCGTACGAGGAGCCGAAGCTGAAGCCGCCGCCGTGGAAATAGACCATCACGGGACGCTTGCCGGTGAGGCTCGACGTCCAGATGTTGAGCTTGAGCATGTCCTCGCTCATCCAGCCGTCGTCCCAGTCGAACAGGAACGTCTGCTCGATGGCGGTCCAGGGGTGCGTGTTCTGCGGACAGTTCGCGCCGTAGACCAGCGCGGGGTATTCATCCGTCCACGGGGTCGGCGGCTTCAGGGGAAGCCAGCGATTCTCACCGGCTGTGGTCTGCCCGTACGGAATCCCCTTGAAGGTGAAGACTCCGCCGTCGAGAAAGCCGCGCACCTTGCCGTACTGCGTCTTCGCGATCGCGGAGCGCGGCGTCGTCACGCGTCCCGGGTCCTGGTGAGCTGCCGTCTTGACGCTATCCGACGCGGCGGCGACGTTCGCGGCCACACCGAGGCCTGCCGTCGAGGAAAGGATCAGCGCCTCGCGCCGGGTGAGTCCTGCGCGCTTCGTCGAATCGGTCATGCATCCCCCTGAGGTGAATCGGCAACGAAAACCGGTTGTGAACCCCGAGCATTCTAGAGGGCTGGCGACGTTGATCGGCATATCGGATTCGCGGGCATGCGAGTCCGCTTTTCGTATCCATCACGCAACGTGGCCCGCGTGTGTCCATGACCCGAAGCCATTTTCAGCCTGCCCCGGATTGGGCTACCGGATCTGACGCGATGTGCGTGACGCGAGCCGGCTATCCCTTTCGCGGCTTCCTCGAACGTGCCTGCAGACGGCGAAGCCTGTCACGCTTTTTCTCGAGCGCCGTCAGGACCTGCGGCCAACGTTGCGAGTGAAGTGCGGTCGTCAGTCTGAAATCTTCGAGCGGCACGGCACGAAGCGGATCGATGTCGTACCGCAGGAAGACACCGATTGCTCCGCCGTCCTGTGCGATCTCGGCGATTCGTTCGAGCAGCGGCAGAGCTTTTCGTTCGCCGCGCTCGACGATCTCCGCACTGATGAACGCCCTGGCAGCATCGATCGAGAGTCTCGCCTGCGAGACGCCTGCCTGGTTTCGCTTGGCGGGGATGAGTGCCAGATTCTGAATTCGGCTGTCGAGCACGTCGATCGGATGCATTACCCGCAGTCTGCCGATCTGCGGCACTTCCATTTCGAGCGAGCGCCTGACGACATCTTCAGTGGCGAGTCCGGCGACGCCCGCCAGGAAGTCCACTTGCTTGACGCTGCCATCGCGTAACTTGCGCGTGACCTTTCCCGTTTGAAACGTGGCGTCGTCCAACCCGGGAATCCAGACTTTCCAGCCCAGGACGTGGGCAAGTTGCCGCGCGAGCTCACCATCCGCGATGAAGTCTGCGTCCGCACTGACGGCCGCCACGAGGTCCGATGGGCGACTCACGCCGAAATGATCCGCCCAGAATGCGAGCGCCTGTCCGCCGACCAGCACACCTTTGGCAGAGCAGACCTTCAGGATGGAACGCAGGTCGTCCTGCGAAAGAACTGCCTCGGTCTCAGTTTCCTTCTTCATCGAAGTCCACCGGCGGACCCACGCGCCGCGCGGCGCGCGCCAGCGTCGCCGGAATCATGTGATTGCGGCGCCATGCGTTGGCCGACGCGGCTTTCGCGTCGGAGACGCCGCCCGCCACCGCGCGCCATTCCCGGGGTGACACGACAACGGCGACGACTCGACCGTGCCGGACGATCTCGACCACGCCCAGGGAGGCGACATCCTCGAGCAAGCCGCCGAAATTGTTCTTGGCGTCGGTCGCAGACACTCTCTTCATTTGGCTAATTTAGCTAAAATCTCGACTGGGAGCAATGTGTCAACCTGCGTGGCCGTGCAACGCAACGGCTCCGGAAATCAGGCGAAGCACGGCTGGCGGCGGCCGTGAGATCACTGGCATGCTTTGCGTCATGAACCGTCCCGACTATTGCCTGCTTTCACTTTCGTCCGCCGCACTTGTGCTGCTCGCGGCATGTTCGAATCCAAAGGTAGCGCCCGAGGCCGCCGCAATCACTGCCGCGCCAGCCGCCACATCGCCGCCGCTAATCAAGGCCCTCTCCCCCGCCGGCAGCATCGCGACGATGCAGATGCCCGCCGGCTACCGCCTCGAGCCCGTGCTCGCCGAGCCCGACATTGCCGAGCCCGTCATGATCGCCTTCGACGGCAACGGCCGGATGTACGTCGCCGAGATGCGCACCTACATGCAGGACGCCGACGCCACCGGCGAGCAGCAGCCGTTCAGCCGCGTCTCGCGCCACGAGGACACCGACGGCGACGGCGTCTACGACAAGCACACCGTGTTCGCCGACAAACTACTGCTGCCGCGCAAACTTCTGACGCTCGACGATCGCGTCATCATCGGCGAGACGAACACCGATGATCTCTACAGCTATCGCGACACCAATGGCGACGGCGTCGCCGACGAGAAGACCCTGTGGTTCAAGGGCGGGCCGCGCGGCGGCAACATGGAGCACCAGCCGAACGGCTTCGTCTGGGCGCTGGACAATGGCATCTACTGCACTTACTACGACTACCGGCTGCGCGTCGGCGCCGACGGCAAGGCGATCAAGGAAGAGATCCCCGTCAACGGTGGCCAGTGGGGACTCACGCAGGACGACTGGGGCAAGGTCTGGTTCGTCAACGCCGGCAACGAGACCGGGCCCGTGCACTTCCAGCAACACATCATCTATGGTCAGTTTTCCGCGCCGGGCGAGATGATCGGCGAGTACAAGACCGTGTGGCCGATCGCGCGGATGCCCGACGTGCAGGGCGGACCTGGCCAACTACGGCCGGACAACACGCTCAACCATTTCACCGCCACCAGCGGCCAGGCGATTTTCCGCGGCGACCGGTTGCCGGAGGACCTGCGCGGCGACCTGTTGTTTGCCGAGCCCGTCGGGCGGCTGATCCGCCGCACGAAGATCACGGTGGAAGACGGCATCACGCGGCTCGCCAATGCGTATGAGAAGCAGCACGGCGAGTTCATCCGCTCGACCGATCCGCTGTTCCGGCCCGTCAACATGACCACGGCGCCGGACGGCACTCTTTATATAGTGGATATGTACCGCGGCATCATCCAGCAGGGGGAGTGGACCCAGAAAGGGTCGTATCTTCGCGGGCAGATCGATGCGTTGAAGATGGAGCAGCTCACGGGACGCGGGCGCATCTATCGGTTGCGATACGAGGGGTTCGAGCGCGGGCCGCAGCCGCGGATGCTCGACGAGACGCCCGCGCAATTGGTGCAGCACCTGTCGAATCCGAATGGGTGGTGGCGGGATACGGCGCAGAAGCTGCTCGTGTTGCGGCGGGATCGCTCGGTGGTGCCGGCGCTCGAGACTCTGGCGACGGCGGTCGCCGCGGATCCGCGCCCGCGACTGCATGCGTTGTGGACGCTCGAGGGGCTCGGTGCGCTCGATGACAAGCTCATCCTGCGCGCGTTGAAGTCCGGCGATCCACAGGTGCGCATCGCGGGCCTGCGGCTGGCTGACGCACATCTGGTCGACCAACCTGCCGCGCATGCATCGCTGCCGTCCGCCATGCGCGCGGCGCTGCGCGATGCCGATCCGCGCGTCGCCAGCCAGGCCATGTTGTCGGTGCGGCGCGCCGCGCTGCCCGATGCGAAGAAGGAAATTCAGGCCGCTGCCGCAGCTTCCACTTCCGCCGGCGTGTTCGCCATCAACGAGCAGCTCTGGGCGAACAACGAAGATCCGCAGCTCATCCGCCTGCTCGGCGTCGATGGGCTCAAGTCTTATCGGGCGGGCGCGACGCTGTACAACTCGGTGTGCTTTGCGTGTCACGGCAGCGATGGGCGCGGCGCGCCCGCGCCTGGCGCAGCGGGCCATACCATCGCGCCACCG
>DASTRL010000068.1:0-18539 GCA_035761265.1 Steroidobacteraceae bacterium | reverse complement strand
GCCTCGGCGTACCCGTGCTGCAGTACCTGGCCGGTGCCGGCGTCGGCCGCATCGGCATCGTCGATGGCGACCGGCTCGAGCCCTCCAACCTGCACCGCCAGACCTGGTACGCCCTGGCCGACTGCGGGCGCGAAAAAGCGGCGCTGGCTGCCGCGCGCGTGCGCGCCTTGAATCCGGACGTGCGCGTCGATGTGCACGCGCTGCGGCTCGATGCCGGCAATGCCGGGCCGCTGGTGCAGGGCTACCAGCTCATCGTCGACTGCACCGACAACTTCAGCACCAAGTTCCTGCTCAACGACGTCGCCCTGCGCTGCGGCACGCCCGTGCTGTTCGCAAGCGTGTATCAATACGAAGGGCAGTTGCAGCTCGTGGCCGGCAGCGATGCCGCACCCTGCCTGCGCTGCGTGTGGCCCGAGGCGACGCGCGACGGGCTCGTCGGCAATTGCGCCGAGGCCGGCGTGCTCGGACCGGTGCCCGGCGTGTTCGGCAGCCTGCAGGCGCTGGAGGCGCTGAAGCACCTGCTGGGCCTGCCCGGGCTCGCGCCCGACGAAATGCTGATTTTCGACCTCGTGACGCTGAGCACGTTGCGCCTGCGCGCGCGGCGCGCCGTGGACTGCGCCGCGCATCAGCGCGCCGGCCAGCCCCTGGTCGTCGACGCCGTGAATCGCCTCGAAGTGCAGTTCGCGGCTCTCGGCGAGGCGGTGGCGGCGGGCTTCACGGTGATCGACGTGCGCGACCCGCACGAGAGGCTCGCCGAGCCGACGCCCGTGGCGAGCCTGCACCTGCCCATGTCCAAACTACTGGCGCAGGCCCCCGGCCTGGATCTCGAGGGCCGTTACCTGCTGGTGTGCACGACCGGCCGGCGCAGCGGTGCCGCCGCCGACCTGCTGCGATCGCAGGGCTTCGGCGACTGCCGCTCCCTGCGCGGCGGCCTCAAGGGCCTGAAAGCTCCTGCTTGAACGCCTTGCACGGGCTGCTCGCGCTGCTGATCGTGTTGCCCGCCGCGTCGCAGGCGGCCGTCACGGCGCGTGACTCCGCGCCGGAATCCCACCCGCTTCTGATGCTGGCGCACGAGCGCGAGCAGGCGCGCGACCGGTCCCGCTACGGGGTCGCGGACGGCTCCGCGGTGCGCGACGCCGAGCATCAACTAGAGCAGGCGCACGTGCCCGACGATGGCGCATGCGCCGACAGCATCGGCGCCGCGCGCTTCGCCGGGCTGCACATCGACGCCGCCGTGGCATATCGCGATGCCGGGGATCTCACGGCCGCCGCGGCCGCCTACCGGCGCGCCATCGCCTGTCGTCCGCGCAGCGCCGACCTGTTTGCCGCGCTCGCGGGGGTGCTGTTCGACGCGCGCGACCTGCCCGGCACGCGCGCGGCCATCACCGAGTCGTTGAAGCTCGATCCGCGCTCGGTGAGCAGCAACCGGCTGGCCGCGAATCTCGATTTCGTCGAGGAGCGGTGGGCCGAGGCCATCGCCAAGTTCCGTTACGTGGCCGCGAGCGACGAAGACCGCCGCCAGGCGGGCTATGGGCAGCTCATGTACTGGCTGGCGCAGCGCCGTGCCGGCATCGCCAGGCCCGAATTCGTGGCACGCACGCCGGGCGAGGGCTGGCCACAGCCGCTGCTGCTCTTCATGCGCGGCGAGTACTCCGAGGCCGAGCTGATCCAGTCCATCCGGGACGGCGACTCGGCCGACAACGTGATCCCGAACACCAGCACCGACGAGCGGCTGTGCGAGGCGCTGTTCTACGTGGGCGAGGAATACTGGGCGCGCGGCCGGCCCGAGGTGGCGCGCGACTACTTCGCCGCGCTGGTGAACATCCACGTGCTGTATTTCCTCGAGCACGGCCTGGCGCTGGCCGAGATCGCGAAGCTCCGGTAGAAAACGGGGAATGTCCCCATTTTCTACGGTCTGACCTGCCCGCTGCCGCGCACCACGTACTTGTAGGACGTCAGCTGCTCCACGCCCACCGGGCCGCGTGCATGGAACCGGTCGGTGGAGATGCCGATCTCCGCGCCCATGCCGAACTCGCCGCCGTCGGCGAACTGCGTGGAGGCGTTGTGCATCACGATGGCACTATCTACCCGCTCGAGGAAGCGCCGCGCCGTGGCGGCGTTCGCGGTCACGATGCTCTCGGTGTGCGCCGAGCCGTACCTGCCGATGTGCTCGATGGCGGCGTCGACGCCGTCGACCACGCGCGCGGCGATGATCGCGTCGAGGTACTCGGTGTACCAGTCCTGCTCGGTGGCGGCCTTCACGCGCGCGTCCACCTCCTGCACCTGCGCGTCGCCGCGCACCTCGCAGCCGGCGTCGAGCAGGTCGCGGATGATGGGTCCGAGATGCGTCGCGGCCGCGCCGCGGTCGACCAGCAGGGTCTCGGCGGCACCGCAGATGCCCGTGCGCCGCAGCTTCGCGTTCCTGACGATGGCCCTTGCCATCGCAAGGTCGGCATCGCGATCCACGTACACGTGGCACACGCCCTCGAGATGCCCGATCACCGGCACGCGCGCCTCCTGCTGAACGCGCGCCACCAGGCTCTTGCCGCCGCGCGGCACCACCACGTCGATGAACTCGGTCATGGATGACAGCATGTAGCCGACCGCGGCGCGGTCCGTGGTCGGCACGAGCTGGATGCTGGCCGCCGGCAGGCCGGCCGCGAGCAATCCCTCCACCAGGCAGGCGTGAATCGCGCGGCTGGAATGCACGCTCTCGGATCCGCCGCGCAGGATGGCCGCGTTGCCGGACTTCAGGCACAGCGCCCCGGCATCGCAGGTCACGTTGGGGCGGCTCTCGTAGATGATCCCGACCACGCCCAGCGGCACGCGCACCCGCGAGATGTCGAGGCCGTTCGGCCGGGTCCAGTGCGCGATGGTCGTGCCGATGGGATCGGCGAGCCCGATGATGTCCTCGATCCCGCGCGCCATGGCTTCGACGCGTTTGTCATCGAGGGCCAGCCGGTCGAGCATCGCGCCCGACAGGCCCTTGGCGCGGGCTGCCTCCATGTCCCGGGCGTTCGCGGCTAACAACTCCGCCCGGCGCGCGCGCAGCGCGGATGCCATGCCCGTGAGCGCGCGGTTCTTGGTGGCGGTGTCGGCGAGCGCCAGCACGCCGGCGGCGGCCACGGCGTCGCGTCCCAGCGCCTGCATCGTGGCGGCCAGGTCCTGGTTCGTTTGTGGGTCGATGGCGGCGTTCACGAAACTCTCCTCCGGATCAGACAGGCGCGAGATCGGCGCGCAACATGACCAGGTCGTCGCGGTGGATCATCTCGTCGCGGCCGCGAAAGCCCAGCAGTGCTTCGATGTCGGCACTGCGCTTGCCGATGATGCGCGCGGCGTCACCATCGCTGTAGGCGATCATGCCACGGGCGATTTCCGCGCCGTCGCGGTCGAGCACGCTGACGGTGTCACCGCGCGCGAAGCGGCCGCTCACGGCGATCACGCCGGCCGGCAGCAGGCTCTTGCCCGAGCGCAGGGCCTGCAGCGCGCCCGCATCGATGGTCACCGAACCGTTCGGCCGCAGCGAGCCCGCGATCCACTGCTTGCGCGCGTTCTCCGGATTCTGCGCCGGCAGGAACCAGCTGCACTCGGCACCCTCTTCCAGGCGTCGCACGGGATGCAGCGGCGCGCCGGCGGCGATGGCCATGGCGCAACCGGCGGTGGTGGCGATCTTCGCGGCGGCGATCTTGGTGGCCATGCCGCCCGATCCCACCGCGGACGCCGATCCGCCGCCCATGGCCTCGATTTCCGCCGTGATCTCGCGCACTTCCGGGATCAAGCGGGCGGAAGGGTCGCGATTCGGATCCGCCGTGTACAACCCGGAAACATCCGACAGCAGCAACAGGCAGTCCGCGCTGGTCATCTGCGCCACGCGCGCGGCGAGCCGGTCGTTGTCGCCGTAGCGGATCTCGGTGGTGGCCACCGTGTCGTTCTCGTTGATCACCGGCAGCGTCCCCAGCCCGAGCAGTTCCGACAAGGTGGCGCGGGCGTTGAGATAGCGACGCCGGTGCTCGCTGTCCTCGAGCGTCAACAGGATCTGGGCCACCGTGACGCCCGCGGCCGCGAACAACTCTTTATAGATGTGTGCCAGTGCGATCTGACCCACGGCGGCGGCGGCCTGGCTTTGCGGCAGCGCGAGTGCGCCGCCGGGCAGCTTGAGTTCGCGCCGTCCCAACGCGATGGCACCGGACGACACGAGCACCACTTCCTGGCCGCGCGCGCGCAGGCGCAGGAGGTCTTCGACCAGGGTACCGAGCCAATGCCGGTTGACCTGTCCGCTGGCCTGGTCGACCAGCAGCGCGGAGCCGACCTTGACGACGATGCGGCGTGCACGAGTTAGAGGCAGAGAGGCAGTCATACGTGTCCGGTGAATATGGCAGCGATCTTACGCAATACCTCCCGTTGCCGCATTCGCGGGCACCCCCTACACTCTCGGCCCGGAAGTGAAGAGGCTTGAATTCGTGAGCAGAGAATACGCACCGATCCCGGGCAAGTGGTACGAGAACCGCGAGGAAGAAGAGACCTTCCGCGTCCTGTCCGTGGATGAGGACGATGAGCTCGTGGAGATCGAGTACCTCGACGGCGAGATCGAAGAGCTGGACCTCGACACCTGGCACGAGCTGGATCTCGAGCCCACGGAGGAGCCGGAAGGCTGGTCCGACGAGTCGGACGACGAGGACGAAGAAGAAGATGAAGAGGACGAAGACTTCGACGACGACGAGGACGACGAGGACGATGACGACGATGATGACGACGACGAAGATTTCGACGACGACGAAAACGACGACTACTAGTTAGTGTCCGGCGCCGCCCAAAGCTGGTATCACGAAAAGGAATCCGCGTGGCTCTATGGCGCCCTCGCCGCCGCGGAGCACGACCCGGTCAAGCGCGAACTGTTCCTGAAGCTCGGGGCCGCGGCCGAAGAACAGGCCGCCTGCTGGCGCCGCACCGACCCGTCCATTCCCGAGGCATTCTCACCCGCGCTGCGCGCACGCATCGTCGCGCGCCTGCTGCGGCACATCCGGCCGCAGCGGCTGCGCCCGGTGCTCGCGGCGATGAAGCTGCGTGGCCTGTCCGTGTATTCCGGGCCGAGCGCCCCCACCTCGCACGCCATTCCGACCTCCGCCAGCGAAGTCGGCGGGCGCCATCACACCTCGGTGGGCGGCAACAATCTGCGCGCCGCGGTGTTCGGCGCCAGCGACGGGCTGGTCTCGAACGCATCGCTGGTCATGGGGGTGGCCGGCGCCGGCATGGGCTCCGACACGTTGCTCATCACGGGCGTTGCCGGCCTCCTGGCCGGCGGGCTGTCGATGGCCGCCGGTGAATACGTCTCGGTGCGCTCGCAACGCGAGTTCTACGAATACCAGATCGCGCTGGAGCGCGAGGAGCTGGCCGAGTACCCCGATGCCGAAGCCGAGGAGCTGGCGCTCATCTACAACGCGCGCGGACTCGAGCTCGGCGAGGCGCGCGAGGTCAGCCGCAAGCTGCTCGCCAACCCGGAGCACGCGCTCGAAGTGCTGGCGCGCGAGGAGCTGGGTCTCAACCCGCAGGATCTCGGTTCACCCATCGCCGCGGCGGTGTCCTCGTTCTTCGCGTTCGCCGTGGGCGCCGCCATTCCGCTGGTGCCGTTCCTTCTCGGCGTCGAGGGTTTCAAGGCGCTGTATGCCGCGGCCGGGATCACGGTCTGCGCGCTGTTCGGGCTGGGCGTGACGCTCAGCCTGTTCACCGGCCACAGCGCGCTGCGCGGCGGCCTGCGGCAGGTGCTGGTGGGCGGCGGCGCGGGCCTCGCGGCCTGGAGCATCGGCAAGCTGCTGGGCGCGAGCGTGGGGTGATGCGCGTCGCCGGCATCGTCGGGCACTCCGGCAGTGGCAAGACGACGCTGATCGAAAAGCTGATCCCCGCGATCAGGCGCCGCGGACTTTCGGTCTCGACCGTCAAGCGGACCCATCATCACCAGATCGAGCTGGACCCGCCGGGCAAGGACAGCTACCGCCACCGCGCCGCGGGCGCCGCCGAAGTCATCATCGCCTCGGATTCGGGCTGGGCGCGGATTGCCTCCTCGGCCGAACCCGCCAGCCTGCAGGGTCTGCTGGGTCAACTGCGGCCGGTGGACGTCGTGCTGGTCGAGGGATTCAAGCAACTCGAGTGGCTGCGGCGTGTCGAAGTGTTTCGTGGGATGGGTGATCCGCTGGTGCTGACGGACCCTGGCATCGCGGCGGTGGCCGCGCCGGCAGACGCGGCGCTGCAGGCGCGCCTGCTGGGTTTTGCTGGCATCCGGCTACCGCTGGATGATCCGGAAGCGGTGCTGGACTTCATTCTAAGCGCCTGATTTGACAGCCGGCTTCGGCCAGCTTGAAATCCCCCGCCCCGCCGCCAGAATTGCCGCACTCGCGTGCGCGAGTCACTCAAACGGAGTCGCCTGAAAACATGAAAAGAGTCCTCCTCCTGATCGCCACCAACATCGCGATCATGCTGGTGCTGTCCATCGTCGTGAGCGTGCTCGGCCTGGATCGATACCTCACGCAGCAAGGCCTGAATCTCGGCGCCCTGCTGGTGTTCTCGGCCGTGCTGGGATTCGGTGGCTCTTTCATCTCGCTGCTGATCTCCAAGTGGATGGCCAAGATGTCCATGGGCGTGCAGGTCATCCAGCAGCCCCGCAACGAGGCCGAGCAGTGGCTGGTGAACACCGTCCGCCGCCAGGCCCAGACCGCCGGCATCGGCATGCCGGAGGTCGGCGTGTTCGATTCGCCTGACCCGAATGCCTTCGCCACCGGTGCCAGCCGCAACAACGCGCTGGTCGCCGTCTCCACCGGGCTGCTGCACACCATGCGCCGCGAGGAAGTCGAGGCGGTGCTCGGACACGAAGTGAGCCACGTCGCCAACGGCGACATGGTCACGCTCACGCTCATCCAGGGTGTGATGAATACCTTCGTGTTCTTCCTGGCGCGCGTCATCGGTTTCATCGTCGATCGCGTGCTGCTCAAGAACGAGCGCGGCGCTGGCGCCGGGTACATGATCACGGTGATCGTCGCGCAGCTGGTGCTCGGCATCCTGGCCGGCATGATCGTCGCCTGGTTCTCGCGCAAGCGTGAGTTCCGCGCCGACGCCGGAGGTGCACGACTCGCCGGTGCGCCGTCGATGATCGGAGCCCTCGAAGCGCTCCGTCGCGTACATATGCCGGCCGCTCTGCCCGAGAAGATGCAGGCCTTCGGCATCCGCAGCGGCACGCCGCAGGGCTGGCAGAGGCTGTTCATGACGCACCCGCCGCTCGAAGAGCGGATTGCGGCGCTTCGCCAGGCCTAAACGCGACCTGTTACCTGTCCCCCGGGGCCGAATGCGACATCATTCGGCCCTGTTCATATCCGCTGTCTCACGCTGAAGGAAACCCTGAACGCCCATGAATTCCGACACGCAGACCCTGAATCCCCTGGCCAGGGCCGGCCGCGCACTGCTGCAGTGGTTCGACACCAGCCTCTCGGAGAAGGCCGCCGGCGACAATGACGCCGCGGACCGCATCGACTGGATGCGCACGCTGCCCTTCATCCTGATGCACGTGGCTTGTTTGTTCGTGTTCGTGGTGGGTGTCAGCCCGGTTGCGGTCATCGTGTGCGCGGCGCTGTATTTCATCCGCATGTTCGCCATCACCGGCTTCTATCATCGTTACTTCTCGCACAAGTCCTTCAAGACCTCGCGCGTCGGCCAGTTCCTGTTCGGCGTGCTCGGTTCCTCGGCCGTGCAACGCGGACCCATCTGGTGGGCCGCGCATCATCGCGATCACCACCAGTATTCCGACAAGCCCGAGGACGCGCACTCCCCCATCCAGCACGGCTTCGTGCGCGCCCACATGAGCTGGTTCCTGTCGAAGAAGGGCTTCGCGCCAGACCTCAAGCGGGTACGCGATCTCATGAGCTACCCCGAGCTGCGCTGGCTCGACCGCTTCGACATCATCGTGCCGGTGCTGCTGGCCGTCGCGGTGTTCTTCCTCGGCGTGCTGCTCGAGAAATTCGCGCCCGGCCTGCACACCAACGGCTGGCAGATGCTGATCTGGGGCTTTTTCGTGTCGACGGTGCTGTGCTCGCACGGCACCTACACGATCAATTCGCTGTCGCACGTGTTCGGCAAGCAGCGCTATCGCACCGGCGATTCCAGCCGCAACAACTGGTTCCTGGCGCTGATCACGCTCGGCGAGGGCTGGCACAACAACCATCACCACTACCCTTCGTCCACCCGCCAGGGGTTCTACTGGTGGGAGATCGACGTCACCTTCTATCTACTGAAGCTGATGTCGTGGATGGGGATCATCTGGGACCTGAAGCCGATCCCGGCGACGGTCCGCGACCATCATCCGCGGCGCATCCGTCCGGTGAAGTAAACGGCGCGGATCGCGCCGCGCTATCATGCGGGCGTGAACGATCACGCCTCCCTCGCGCGCGCGCTCGGCGACCTGCTCGACGAGCCCGGCCTCATCACCGACCCCGAACGCAGCGCGCCGATGCTGCGCGACCATCGTGCGTTGTATCGCGGCCAGGCGCTCGCGGTGCTGGCGCCGGCCGACACCGCGGCCGTGGCCCGCGTGCTGGCGTTCTGCAACCAGCATCGCATCGGCGTCGTGCCGCAGGGCGGCAACACCAGCTACTGCGGCGGCGCCACGCCGGATGGCTCGAGCAGCCAGGTGCTGCTCTCGTTGGCGCGGCTCAACCGCGTCCGCGCCATCGACACGACCAACTACACCATGATCGCCGAGGCCGGCTGCGTCCTCGCGCGCTTGCAGGCGGCCGCCGCAGAGGCCGACCGCTACCTGCCGCTGAGCCTGGGCAGCGAGGGCAGCTGCATGCTGGGCGGCAATCTCTCCACCAATGCCGGCGGCCTCAACGTGATCCGTTACGGCATGGCGCGCGAGCTGGTGCTCGGCCTCGAGGTGGTGCTGGCGGATGGCCGCGTGCTCGAGGCCCTCACCGGCCTGCGCAAGGACAACACCGGTTATGACGTCAAGTCGCTGTTCCTCGGCGCCGAGGGCACGCTGGGCGTCATCACCGCTGCCTGCCTGAAGCTCCATCCGGCACTGCGCTCCCGCGCCACGGCCTTCGTGGCCGTGCGCGACCCGGCGGCCGCCGTCTCCTTGTTGGGCGCGCTGCGCGAGGCCAGCGGTGACTGCGTCAGTTCCTTCGAGCTGATTCCGCGCATCGGCGTGGAGCTCACCTTGCGGCACATTCCCGGCATCGTGGAGCCGGTAGGCACGCCGTCCGGGTGGTACGTGCTGTGCGAGCTGTCCACCTCGCGCGCCGACGAGCCGCTGGACGCCCTGCTGGAGAAGTCGCTGGGCGCGGCGCTCGAAGCCGGCTGGGCGTTCGATGCCAGCATCGCGTACAGCGGCCGCGAACGCGAAATGTTCTGGCGGCTGCGCGAGTCGATCCCGGAGGCACAGCGCGCGGATGGCGCCAGTCTCAAGCACGACATCTCGGTGCCGGTGTCGCAGGTGCCGCGCTTCATCGAGGTCGCGGGCGCGTGGGTGGCACGACACGTACCGCAGGGCGTGCTCGTGGCCTACGGCCACCTCGGCGATGGCAACCTGCACTTCAACATCAATCAGCGTGCCGGCACGCAGTCATCCGAGCTGCAGGCGGTGGAGCAGAACACCAGGCGGGCCATTCACGACCTGGTGCGCGAGTTCGGCGGCAGCTTCAGCGCGGAACATGGCATCGGGCAGCTGAAAGTGTCCGAGCTGGAGCGGTATGCGAACCCCGTCGAGCTCGACGTGATGCGTTCCATCAAGAAGGCGCTCGATCCCAATGGCATCATGAACCCGGGCAAGGTCCTGAGAATCCACTGAAGCCGGAACATGACGGACCGAATCGAATGCGTGGTGATCGGCGCCGGCGTGGTCGGCCTCGCGGTGGCGCGGGCACTGGCGCTGCGCGGCCGCGAGATCCTGCTGCTCGAGGCGGAGGAGCATCCGGGCACCGTCACCTCGGCGCGCAACAGCGGTGTCATCCATGCCGGGCTCTACTACGCGCCCGGCAGCTTCAAGGCGCGATTCTGTGTCGCCGGCAACCGCGCACTGTACGAGTACTGCGGCCAGCGCGGTGTCGATCACCAGAACTGCGGCAAGCTGATCATCGCCAATGGCGCCGAAGAGGAGCAGGTGCTCACTCACCTGCTCGAACGCGCGCAGGCGAATGGTGTCGAGCGCGTGCGCATGATCACCGCCGATGAGGCCCGCACGCTCGAGCCCGAAGTGCGTTGCACGGCGGCATTGCACTGCCCGACCAGCGGCATCGTCGACCAGCATCCGTACATGCTGGCCCTGCAGGGTGACATGGAGAATGCCGGCGGTACGTTGGTGACGCACTGCCGCGTCGAGCGCCTCGAGCGACTCGCCGACGGCTTCCGCTTGCAGACCAGTGGTGGCAGCGCCACGCAGATCGAAGCCCGATTCGTCGTCAACAGCGCGGGGCTCGGTGCCGTGGACCTGCTCGCGCGCATCGAAGGCTATCCCGCCTCACGCATCCCGAAGTTGCACCTGGCGCGCGGCAACTATTTCACGGTGGCCGCGCGTTCGCCGTTCCATCATCTCATCTATCCGGTGCCGCAGCCGGCCGGGCTCGGCATTCACGCCACGCTCGACCTCGGCCGCCGCGTACGTTTCGGGCCGGATGTGGAGTGGATAGACCGCATCGACTACTCGGTGAATGCCGCGCGCGCGCCGCAGTTCTACGTCGCCATCCGCCGTTACTGGCCCAGGCTCGCCGACGGCGCACTGATGCCCGACTACACCGGCATCCGCCCCAAGCTGCACGGGCCCGGCGAACCGCAGCCGGACTTTCGCATCGAGAGCGAGCAGGATCACGGCATCGCCGGGCTGGTCAACCTGCTCGGCATCGAGAGTCCCGGCTTGACCTCTTCGTTGCCCATCGGTGACTACGTCGCCGCCTTCGCCTAGAGTGCGGACCATGCGAACCACGCTCCTGGCCTCGTGCGCCACGCTCCTGCTCGTCGCCTGCGGCCAGAAGCCGGAGAGCCCACCGCCGGCCGCCGCGACGCCCGCGGCATCCGCCTCCAGGGCCGAGCCCGCCGAAGGCGCACCGCGCATCGTCGTCGCACCGGATGGCGTGCACGTGCAGTACCACGTGTACGGCTCGGGGGAGCCGGCGCTGGTGTTCATCCATGGCTGGTCCTGCGATTCGAACTACTGGCGCGCGCAGGTGCCGGTGTTCAAGCAGCGCTACACGGTGGTCACCGTGGACCTCGCCGGCCACGGCGGCACCGATTCGAATCGCGGCGAATGGAGCATCGAGCGCTTCGGTCAGGACGTGGCCGCCGCGATGGCCGCGGTTCCCAACCAGCGGGTCATCCTCGTCGGGCATTCCATGGGCGGCCCGGTGGCGATCGAGGCCGCGCGCAAGCTCGGCAAGCGCGTGATCGGCATCATCGGCGTGGAAACCTTCAACACGGTCGGCGCGCCGGCGCCGAGCGCGGCGCAGGTGGATGCCATCATCAAGCCCATGGAGGCGGACTTCATCGGGCAGACGCGCAAGCTCGTCACCGAGCACCTGTTCCATCCCGGGGGCAACCGCGAGCTCGCCAACAAGGTGGCCTACGACATGTCGCTGTCGCCGCCGCGCGTGGCCATCCCGGCGCTGCGCGCCGTGCTCGAATACGACTTCAACCAGCCGCTGAAGGATCTCACCGTTCCGGTGGTCGCCATCGATTCGGACCTGGGAGAGCCGGTGAACGAGGCGCGCATCCGCAAGCTGCTGCCGGGCTTCCATGCCGTCACGCTCACCGGCGTCGGCCACTTCCTCATGATGGAAGATCCGCCGAAATTCAACACGGCCCTGCAAACCGAGATCCAGGGCCTCCTCGGCGGCTCGGGTAGCTAGTCGTACCGGGCCGGCATGGACGACAAGGTTCGGGATGACGGCGCGGGAGAAGCGCGCGGACGGCGCGAACTGGAGAGACTGCGCGCCATTGCGCGGCTGTTCGACCAGGCGTTCGCCGTGCCGGGTACCCGCTGGCGCTTCGGGGTCGACGCGCTGTTCGGCCTGGTGCCGGGCCTGGGCGACGTCATCGGCGCCGTGGTGGCGGTGTATGCGCTGCACGTCGCGCGCACCCTGCGGGCGCCGGGCGCCATCCAGCTGCACATGCTCGGCAACATCGCGCTCGATGCGCTCGTCGGCACGGTGCCGCTGATCGGCGACCTGTTCGATTTCGTGTTCAAGGCGCAGACGCGCAACCTGAAGCTGCTCGATGCCTGGATGGCCTCTCCCGATCGCACGGCGCGGCGCAGCCGGCTCGGTCTGCTGCTGGTGCCGCTCGCCGTGCTGCTCGTGTTCATCGTGCTCACGGTGGCCGGGGTGTGGATGCTGTACCTGTTGTTCCGCGGGCTCGCGGGCTAGCGCAGCGAGGTTGCTAGGAACGCGATTCGCCGGTTTCCGAGACCACCGGCGCGCAATCGATCGCCAGCCAGCCGATGTCGATGCCGACGCGCGCGGCATCCAGCGACGTCCAGCTCGAGGCGATGGTCTCGCCCTGCGCGCGACCGTCGGTGAGGATCAGCACCAGCGATTCGCGGCCCGCGGACAGCGGCCAATCGCGGCCGTGCAGCTCGAGCTGCAGCTCGCGGCCGTCGGGCGTGCGAAAGCGCGCGCGGCCGCCGCGATCGTGCAGGTCCACGCTGTCGAGCGCCTTGCGCGGCCCCTTGTCCTTCGCCCAGGAAATCCCGCAGGAGAACAGCCGCGCCTCCTCGAGGTCGACGTGCGGGAAGCCCGCGATCTCCTCCACCAGGTCGTCATTGGCCAGCGTCAGGGTGCGCTTGCGGTACCAGAACAACCCGTCGCCGATCACCACGCGATAGTCGAGCCAGCGAGGCGCGCGCGCGCCGGGCTCGCGGCAGTCGCGGCCGACGGTGCCGCCGCGGAACTGGCCGCCATCGCGCTTCAGGAACAGGTCGCAGCCGGGCACGGTTTCCACGTCCTCGGCGGAAAGCGCGCCCGGATTGCCGGCCTCGGCCTTGCGCGTGAACTGCCGCACGCGCAGCGTGCCGTCCGGCTGCGCGGGCTCGATGCTCAGCAGCACGCGGCGGCGGCGCTCGAACGGCTCGTCGTAGAGATACTCCTCGACGTACAGCACGTGCGATCCCAGCCAGGGCAGCGGGATGCGCCGCACGTTGATCTGCACCCGCTCCTGGTCGGTGAGCGAAGCCAGCGGCGAATCCGGCACCTCGCCCGTGATCAGCTCCTCGGAAATGTCGTACATGCCCGACCAGAGCTCGGCGAGTGCATCGCGCTCGTCGGCGACTTCCGCGGCGCGCGGAGCGGCCGTGCGCAACAGGGCCAGCGACAGCGCCCCGATCAGGACTGCGGCTTGACGAGCCGTATGAGCCCTTCCTGCGCGGTGCTCGCGGCGAGCACACCGGCGCGCGTGTAGATGCTGCCGCGCGCGAAGCCACGCGCACCGGAGCTCGATGGGCTGTCCAGGCTGTAGAGCAGCCACTCGTCGACGCGCGCCGGCCGATGGAACCATATGGCGTGGTCGATGCTCGCCATGATGAGATTGCCGCGCAGGAACGACGAGCCATGCGGCATCGTCGAGGTGTCGAGCAGCCAGTAGTCGGAGATGTAGGCCAGCATGCAGCGATGCAGCGCGTCGTCGTCGGGTAGTTTGCCCACCGCGCGCATCCAGATCTGGCGCACCGGCTCGCAGGCCACCGGCGCCAGCGGGTTGTACTTCTGCACGGGCCGGAACTCGAACGGCCGTTCGATCTCGAGCCAGCGCCGCAGCTTTTCCGGGAGCTTCTCCAGCACGGACGCCGGCGGCTTGGCGAAGGGCTGCAGCTCCTCCGGCGGCGGCACCTGGGGCATGCTCGCCTGGTATTCGAGACCCTGTTCCGGGTGCTGGAAGGACGCCGAGCAGAGGAACAGCTGCTCGCCGTCCTGGATCGCCAGCACGCGCCGCGCCGAGAAGCTGCCGCCGTCGCGGCTGCGGTCCACGCTGTAGACGATGGGCTTGTTGAAATCGCCGCGCCGCAGGAAATATGCGTGCAGCGAATGACAGATGCGGCCGTCGTCGATGGTCGCGCTCGCCGCCTTCAGTGCCTGCCCGAGCACCTGCCCGCCGAAAACCTGCGGGCTTCCGGTGTCGCGGCTCTGGCCGCGGAACAGATTGACCTCGAGTCGTTCGAGCTCGAATTGCTGCTGAAGGTCGGCGAGCCGTCGGTCCATCGTCAGCCGAACTTGAACGCGCCCTTCATCAGCGACGAATGGCCGGGAAAGCTGCAGAAGAACATGTACGCGCCGCCCTTCGTCAGCTTGGACGTCGGAAAGGTGACGCTGGTGCTCTGCCCGCCGCCGACGATCTTGGTGTGCGCGATCACGCGCGCATCGCCCGGCTTGATGTGATCGTTGGCGAAGCTGGCGGCGGCGCCGTCGGCGACCACGCCCGCCATGTCGGCGGACTTGGTCAGGACCCAGTTGTGGCCCATGGCCTGCGCGGGCAGCTTGCCCGAGTGATGCAGCGTGAGCTCGACCTGCGTGCAGTCCGCCGCGACCGACAATTCCTTCTTGTCGAATTGCATGGCGTCCGTGCCGGTGATCTCCAGCTTGCAGACCTTGTCGGCGCCGAAGGCGTTGCCGGCGATGGCGAGCAGGGAGCAGATCGCGATGGAACGTAGAGTGACTTTCATGGTGACCTCGCTTGTCAAAAAGGAACGCCGAGACGCTTCTGCATCACAGGACTCGTGGTCGTGTACTGCAGGAACTGCTTCTTGGCCGGATAAAGGTAGTGTTGGATGGCGAAAGCCGCGAGGGCGGCCTCATGGAATCCGGAAAGAATCAGTTTTTTCTTACCCGGATACGTGTTGATGTCTCCCACCGCGAAGATGCCTGGAATACTGGTCTGGAACTTCTCGGTGTCGACTTTCAATGCCTTCTTCTCCAGCTCCATGCCCCACTCGGCGATGGGCCCGAGCTTCGGATGCAGCCCGAAGAATGCGAATACGTGATCGGCGTCGACAGCATGCATCGTGCCGTCGGTGCCTTTGACATTAATTCCGCTTAATGTTCCGCCGCTCATCCGCAGAGAGTCTGCCAGCCCTTCGATGTACCGCACCTGACCGGCCGCCGCGAGCGCGCGCATCCTGGCCACCGAGGCCGGCGCCGCCTTGAACTCGGAGCGCCGGTGGATGTGCGTGATGGTCGCCTTGCCCGCGAAGTCGATGACCCAGTCGAGCGCCGAGTCGCCGCCGCCGAAAATCGCCAGCTTCTTGCCGTGGTAGCCGGCCGCGTCGCGCACGCGGTAGTGGATGTTGCGGCCTTCGAAGGCTTCCGCATCCGGCAGGCCGAGCCGCCGCGGCTGGAAGGATCCCACGCCGCCGGCGATGACCACGGCGCCGGCATCGAAGCGCGTGCCGAGCACGGTCTCGACGTCGAAGCGCCCGTCTTCGCGCTTGTGGACCTTCACGACTTCCTGGCCGAGATGCAGCGGCGCATTGAAAGGCGCGATCTGCTGCAGCAGCCGGTCGACCAGTTCCTGGGCGCCGCAAACCGGCAATGCGGGAATGTCGTAGATGGGCTTGTCCGGGTAGAGCTCGGTGCATTGCCCACCCGGGGCCGCCAGCGAGTCGACCACGTGGCAACTCATGCCGAGAAGACCCAGCTCGAAAACCTGGAACAATCCACACGGACCTGCGCCGATGATCACGACCTCGGTGACGATCGGCGGCTTCACGGCAATCTCGGACAAACTCGAACCTATGCGCTTGGCTGTCGGGCGCGCAATGATACCGCAGCGCCGAATTTCTCCCCCTGATGGGGGCCGGACGGGCTTATATTCCCGCCCATGACCAAGCTCAACGTGAACGGCAAGACCGTGGAAATCGATGTCGAGCCGGAAATGCCCTTGCTCTGGGTGCTGCGGGATGTTCTCGGCCTCACCGGCACCAAGTTCGGCTGCGGCATGGCCTTGTGCGGCGCCTGCACCGTTCACTTGAACGGCCAGCCGGTGCGCTCCTGCCAGACGCCGGTGAGCGCCGTCGGCGACCAGCCGGTCACCACCATCGAAGGGCTGTCGAAGGGTCGCAGCCACCCCGTGCAGCAGGCGTGGATCGAACTGGATGTGCCGCAATGCGGTTACTGCCAGTCGGGGCAGATCATGTCGGCTTCGGCGCTGCTCGCGAGCACGCCGCGACCGACGGACGCCGACATCGACGCGGCGATGGCGGGCAACATCTGCCGTTGCGGGACCTACCAGCGCATTCGTGCGGCCATCCATCGCGCCGCGCAGATCAAGGCGCAAGCCTGACCCACTGACCCGGGGTTTTCCTGCGGGGTGTCACGGGCTCCCGGACGCCGGGCGGGCGTAGAATCCCTGCCATCCATTTCCGCGCGACGTCCGATGGTCAGGCGCGGCCGCAGGAGCATTCCATGTCGAAGAACGCCGATCTCCACAAACGTCGCATTGCCGCGGTGCCGCGCGGCGTGGGCAATTCGCTCGCGGTGTATGCCGAGCGCGCGCAGAACGCGGAGCTGTGGGATGTCGAAGGACGCCGCTACGTGGATTTCGCGAGCGGCATCGCGGTGGTGAACACCGGGCACCTGCACAGCCACGTGAAGGCCGCGATGGCGGCACAGCTCGAGAAGATCACGCACGGCTGCTTTCAGGTCACGCCGTACGAGAGCTACATCGCGCTCGCCGAGGCGCTGAACGCGCGCGCGCCGGGGCCGACGCCGAAGAAGACCATCTTTCTATCGACCGGCGCGGAGGCGGTGGAGAACGCGATCAAGATCGCGCGCTATGCCACCCGGCGCAGCGCGGTGATCGCGTTCACCGGCGGATTCCACGGCCGCACGCTCGGCTGCATCGCGCTCACGGGCAAGGTGCAACCGTACAAGGCGGGCTTCGGGCCGATGCTGCCGGAAGTCTTTCATGTGCCCTACCCGATGTCATTCCACGGCGTGAGCGCCGAGGACTCGCTCGCGGCCATCGAAAACCTGTTCAAGGCGGACGTGGATCCGGCGCGCGTGGCGGCCATCATCATCGAGCCCGTGCAGGGCGAAGGCGGTTTCTACATCGCGCCGCCGGAGTTCCTGCGTTCGCTGCGCGCCTTGTGCGACAAGCACGGAATCCTGCTGATCGTCGATGAAATCCAGACGGGCTTTGCCCGCACGGGGAAGTTGTTTGCCATCGAGCACGCCGGCATCGAGCCGGATCTCATGACGGTGGCCAAGAGCATCGCGGGCGGCGTGCCGCTATCGGCGGTGATCGGCAAGGCGGAGATCATGGATGCGCCGGTGGTCGGCGGTCTGGGCGGCACCTTTGCCGGTTCGCCGCTTGCCTGTGCCGCCGGGCTCGCCGTGCTCGAGGTCATCGACAGGGAGAAGCTCGGCGAGCGTGCCGAGCAGATGGGCGCGCGCCTCGCCGCGCGCTTGCGCCAGTTGCAGGCGCGGTTCCCGTGCATCGGTGAAGTGCGCGCGCTCGGCATGATGGTGGCCATCGAACTCGTGAAGAACCGGCGCGCCGACATGCCGGATGCGGAGCTCACCAAGGCGGTGGTGCAGGCGGCGGGACGACGCGGGTTGATCCTGCTGTCGTGCGGGTTGTACTCGAACGTGATCCGCATCCTGGCGCCGCTGACCATCCCCGAGGCGCAGCTCGAGGAAGGACTGGGCCTGCTCGAGCAGTCGCTGGCCGAGGCGAGCACGGGCGCGACGACCGCCGTCGCCTGAGCGGGGCGCCCTCGTCTGGCAGCGACGCGGCAAAACGGGGACCGACCTGGCATGAGGTCCGTCCCCGTTTTCTAGCAAAGGGGGACTGTCCCCCTTTCTTCCCTTTCTTCAGGGCACGCGCGGATTGAAGGGGGCGAACACGCCGTCCGGGTTGTACTCGTACAGCCAGGCGTGCAGCGTCCAGAGCTGGAAGGTCTGGTTGGCATCCCACTGGTCGGCCTTGCCGAAGAATCCCTCGGGTGCGCGGCGCGCGTCCTCGAAGGGCACCACGTATTCGACCGCGACGAGCTTGCGCTTGCCGCCGCACGGATCGTCGGCGTAGACCAGGAACTCGGGCCGCGTGACGTCGAAGTGGCCATCGACGCGGTTCAGATTGCGATAGTGCCAACCCATGTTCGGCACGAACAACCCGATGTCCTGGAAGCCGTCGTCGATCGCCTTCTGCTCGTCGAGGTACTTCGCGTTGGCGTTGCGCACTTCGTCGAGCTGCAGTACCGCGAGCGGCGGCGGTTTCGTGCCCTTGCCGAGGTTGGGATCGTGGCCTTCGTGCGCGGACGCGACACCGGCCGCCAGGGCTCCGGCGAGCCCCAGAATGTGGATGAGACGCATGATGAAACTCCTGTAGTTAGTAGACGTGCGGGTTTCTCCCTGCACGCACGACAGGCTAACCACTGGGAATTTCCCTGCGAATGTCCGGGCGTCCGCCGCGCATGTCCGCGCGTCCCGCGGCATGACTCATCGTCCGCCGTTGATGACGGATCGTCCGGCGAGTCGGAGAATGTGGTGTCAGGCAGGGAAAACGCGACCGCGTTTTCCCTG
>DASTRL010000067.1:0-8877 GCA_035761265.1 Steroidobacteraceae bacterium | reverse complement strand
GCCGGCATCATGCTCACCAATCCTTCCACCTGCGGCGTGTTCGAACGTCGCATCAAGGAAGTGGCGAAGATCGTGCACGACGCCGGCGGCCTGCTGTACTACGACGGCGCCAATCTCAACGCCATCCTCGGCAAGGTCCGGCCCGGCGACATGGGCTTCGACGTGATCCACATGAACCTGCACAAGACCTTCTCGACGCCGCACGGCGGCGGCGGGCCGGGCTCGGGCGCGGTGGGCGTGGGCGCGCGACTGCTGCCGTTCATGCCCATTCCGGTGGTCGGCAAGGAGGGCGAGAAATTCCGCTGGCTCTCGGAAAAGGATCTGCCGCAGTCCATCGGCCGACTCTCGGCATTCATGGGCAACGCCGGCGTGCTACTGCGCGCCTACATCTACATGCGCATGCTCGGCCGCGAGGGCATGCACCGCGTGGGCGAGTTCGCAACACTCAACGCCAACTACCTGATGGCACGGCTGGCGCAGGCCGGTTTCGACCCGGCCTATCCGCAACGCCGTGCCAGTCACGAGTTCATCATCACCGCGAAGAAGCAGAAGAACGAGCTCGGCGTGTCCGCGATGGACATCGCCAAGCGTCTGCTGGACTACGGCTTCCACGCCCCCACCACCTATTTCCCGCTGCTCGTGCCCGAATGCCTGCTGATCGAGCCCACGGAAACCGAAAGCAAGGAAGCGCTCGATGGCTTCATCGACGCCATGGTGGCCATCCAGAAGGAGGCCGAGGCCCAGGCGGACCTGGTGACTTCCGCGCCGCATACCATGACCGTCCGCCGACTTGACGACGTGCGCGCGGCGCGCCAGCTCGACCTCGCCTGGAAGCCGAGCGCTTCCTGAGACGAAGGCCCGTCGTCCGTGCAACCGGCTCTGGTAGAGTCGGTGCCCGATGAACGATGTGGGCGAGCGATTAAAACCGACCGGATTCACGCGCCTGTTCCGCGCCCTGGGCGCGAGCGGCAAGGGATTCGTCGGCGCCTTCCGCGAGGAGGCGGCATTTCGTCAGGAACTCGCCCTGGCGGTGGTGGTCATTCCACTGGGGTTGTGGTTAGGGCGAAACGGCGTCGAGCGCGTGCTGCTGATCGCACCCATGTTCATCGTGTTGATCGTGGAACTCATCAACAGCGCCATTGAAGCCACGGTCGATCGCATCGGACTCGAACGGCACAAGCTCTCGGGTCTCGCCAAGGACATCGGGTCCGCGGCGGTGTTCACGTCACTGACGCTGCTCGCGGTGGTGTGGGTACTGGTTCTCTGGCGTTGAGCTTCCCTTTCAATCGAGGAGATGGCATGCGTTTTTGCCGGCTCGCAATCATTGGCCTGAGTTTCCTGGTCGCGGGGCTCGCGCAGCCTGCGCTCGCACAAGGGCCGCAGACGCAGTCCGCGCAGCAGCTCGCGGCGCAGTCGTCGGCCGCGCAGGCCGCGATCCCGCAGAGCGAGGGCGAGAGCGCCGCCTGGCGCGGAACGCTGGCGCGCGTGGCCGAAAGCGTGGTCGCCATCGAGATCGACCAGACGCGTGCCTTCGACACCGAGTGGAATTCCTCCGCGCAGGCCACGGGCTTCGTGGTGGACGCGGAGCGCGGTCTCATCCTCACCAACCGCCACGTGGTCACGCCCGGCCCGGTCACCTCCGAGGCCACGTTCCTCAACCGCGAGGAAGTGCAGCTCTATCCGGTGTATCGCGATCCCATCCACGACTTCGGCATCTATCGCTACGACCCCAAGAAGCTGCGCTTCATCAAGCCACGTTCGCTGCCGCTGTTTCCGGACGGCGCGCAGATCGGCCGCGAGATCCGCGTCATCGGCAACAATGCCGGCGAGCAGCTCTCGATCCTGGCCGGCACGCTGGCCAAGCTCGACCGCGACGCGCCCGATTACGGCATCGGCAAGTACAACGACTTCAACACCTTCTACCTGCAGGCGGCCTCCGGCACCTCGGGCGGTTCGTCGGGCTCGCCGGTCATCGACATCCAGGGCCGTGTGGTCGCGCTGAACGCCGGCGGCGCCACCGGCAATGCCTCGAGCTTCTATCTACCGCTGGGGCGCGTGAAGCGCGCGCTGGAGCTGATCCAGTCCGGCAAGCCGGTGTCGCGCGGCTCGCTGCAGGTGGTGTTCCATTACACGCCGTACGATGAGCTGCGCCGCCTCGGACTCAACGAGAAGACCGAGGAGACGGCGCGCAAGGCGTTCCCCGCGCTGACCGGCATGCTGGTGGTCAACGAGGTGCTGCCCGGCGGCCCCGCCGACGGCACGCTGCAGCCCGGCGACATCCTGGTGCGCGTCAACGGCAAGCTGGTCTCGGAGTTCGAGCCGCTCGACGAGGTGGTCGACAACTCGGTCGGCGGCACCGTGGATCTCGAGCTGGAACGCGGCGGCAAGCCGCTCAGCGCCAGGCTCAATGTCGGCGACATGCACGACATCACGCCCGCCGCCTATCTCGAATTCGGCGACGCGGTGGTGCACACCGTGTCCTACCAGATGGCGCGGCATTTCAACGTGGCGGTGAGCGGCGTGTACGTCGCGAATCCGGGCTACATCTTCGGCGCGGCCGGCGTGCCGCGCGGTGCCGTGATCTCGAGTGCGAATGGCAAGCCGACGCCGAATCTCGCGGCCTTCGAGGCCGTGGTCGCGGGGCTCGCCGATGGTGAGCGGTTCACGGTGCGCTACTCAACCGTCGACGACCCGAACGGCTCCAGCGTGCGCAGCGCGCGCATGGACCGGCGCTGGTTCCCTGCAAACCACTGCCTGCGCGACGACGCGGCCGGCATCTGGCAATGCGCCGCGCTGCCGGCACTGGGCAGCATCAAGCCCGACGTGGGCGGCAGCACGCGCTTCGCCAAGCCGGATGATCCACGCGCGGCAAAACTTGCCCCTTCGCTGGTCGGCGTGGGGTTCGACATGCCGTACTCCATCTCCGGCATCACCGAGCGCAACTACCGCGGCACGGGACTGGTGGTCGACGCGCAGCGCGGCCTCGTGGTCGTGGACCGCAACACCGTGCCGGTCTCCATGGGCGACGTGCGCATCACCTTCGCGGGCACCATCGAGATTCCGGGCAAGGTGGAATTCATCCATCCGCTGCACAACCTCGCCATCGTCAGCTACGACCCCAAGCTCATCGGCACCACGCCGGTGAAGAGCGCCAAGTTGTTGGACCGGCGCATCGTGCCCGGCGAGACGCTGTGGGTGGTGGGCATGGGACCGGACAGCGAGATCAATACCCGCACCACGCAGGTGGCGTCGGTCAACCCGATCCAGTTGCCGCTGTCGCGCACCATGCAGTTCCGCGAGAGCAATCTCGACACCATCCAGCTCGTGAACGGCCCGACGGATTTCGACGGGGTGCTCACCGACGAGGACGGCGACGTGATCGCGCTGTGGTCCAGCTTCGCCTGGGAACAGGGCCGCGATCTGCAGCAGGAAAACCGCGGCGTGGCCATCGGCATCGTGCAGGACATGCTCCGTCGCGTGCAGTCCCAGCAGCCGGTGTTTTCGCTGGAGGCGGAGCTGGTGCCGCAGCAGCTGGCGGTGGCGCGGCGCCTGGGCCTCTCGGACGAGTGGCTCAAGAAGCTCGAGAACGCCACGCCCAATCAGCGCCAGGTACTTTCCATCGTACGCCTGGTCGGCGGCTCGCCGGCGGTGGGGCGGCTCAAGCAGGGCGACCTGCTGCTGGCGGTCGACGAAAAGGTGGTCACGCGATTCCGCGAGGTCGAACTGGCCGTGGCCGACAAGCCCGAGGTCAACGTCACCGTCTGGCGCGACGGAGAAGAAAAGCATGTGCTCGTGCCCACCGCGGCGCTCAGCGGCAACGACATCGACCGGATCGTACTGTGGGCCGGCGCCACGCTGCAGGCGCCGCATCGCGCGATGACTGCCCAGCGCGGCATTCCGCCGGAAGGCGTTTACGTGGGTTATTTCGCCTATGGCTCGCCGGCGACAAGATACGGCCTGTTCCCGGGACGGCGCATCGTCGAGGTCGACGGCGAACCCACGCCCAATCTGGATGCCTTCCTCAAGGTGGTCTCGGGACGGGCGGACCGGTCGGCGATCCGGCTGCGCACCATCACGTGGAACAACGCGCCCGAAGTGATCACCTTGAAACTCGACCGCCACTACTGGCCTACCTACGAGCTGCGCCAGACCGGTCAGGGGTGGGAACGGCGCGACCTTGAATGACGCCGCGGACGCGGCGGAATTCATCGATGACGCAGGTCTGATTCACGCGGGCGGCATTTTGTTCCGGCACCTTTCCGGCCTTTGTACAATCCGGTCATGGTCCGCGTAGTTCGCGCCACCCTGAAGGAACTGGAAAGCGCCGTCACCGCACTGCGGGACGGCGAGCTCGTGGCTTTTCCCACCGAAACCGTCTACGGGCTCGGGGCCAACGCGCAGAATCCAGTCGCGGTACGGCGCATCTTCGAGCTCAAGGAACGTCCGCCGGATCACCCGGTCATCGTCCACCTCGACAATCCGAAGTACCTGCATCGCTGGGCGCGCGAGGTGCCGGAAGCCGCGCAGAAGCTCGCCGCACGCTTCTGGCCGGGACCGCTGACCATGGTCCTGCCGCGTTCCGAGAACGTGCACGACGTGGTGACGGGTGGGCAGGACACCGTGGCCATCCGCGTGCCCTCGCATCCCATGGCCCAGCAGCTGCTCACCGCTTTCGGCGGCGGCATCGCCGCGCCTTCGGCGAACCGCTTCGGCCGTGTGAGCCCGACGCGCGCCGAGCACGTGCGCGAGGAATTCGGCGACGCCGTGCGCGTGGTGCTCGACGGGGGCGAAAGCCAGATCGGGCTCGAGTCCACCATCGTCAGCTTCGAAGGCGAGACGGTCCGGCTGCTGCGCCCCGGTTATGTCACCTACTCGCAGATGAAAGAAGTGGTCGGCGACGTCATCGTCGGCGCCACTGCGGCGGCACCGCGCGTGCCGGGCAGCAAGACCTCGCACTACGCGCCGATGACGCCCATGACCATCGTGCCCGTCGACGAAATCGACAAGCGCGCCGAGACGCTGTCGGAGGGTGGACGTCGCGTGGCGGTGCTCGCCATGCGCCTGCCGCTCAAGACCTATCCCTCGGTCACCTGGATCAACGCCGGGCGCCGCCCCGATGCCTACGCGCATGACCTGTATGCGAACCTGCGTGCGTTGGACAAGGCGGGATGCGAGCAGATCCTGGTGCAGGACGTGCCCAGCGAAGAAAAATGGACCGCGATCCGCGACCGGTTGTCGCGCGGCGCGGCGGTGGGCGCTGCCGGCAGCGGCGAGAGCGATCAGTTCGCGGAGACGGGCGGGTACAGCGTTCTGCCTTAGCGCGCAGTCCGGCTGTGTCCACGGCAAGGCATCCGCGGCCATGCTCGCCGCCTGCCGACAAGTGAAGTTCGGACCAACCTCGCAGACCCGCTGAGCATCAAAGGCGAGAAAAGGGGCGCTCATGAACCGGATTCGACGGCCAAATGCGTTGCGGTGGTTGGCGCTCGGCATCATGGGCATCGCGCATCCGGGAGATGAGCCGCGTAGCCTGATCAGCCTGGACGAGCCGCGACTGGGCTGGCGCGCCTATCTCAGCGGGCGCTCCACCTGCGTGCTTTCGGGCACGGCCGTTTCGGAGCTGCGGGACGATGCCTTCGAGGTGCGGTTCCAGCTCTCGCTCAACCAGCCACTCAAACTATTCGTGCTCATTCCGCGGCTGCCCGGCGGTGGCACGGTGTTCATGGAAGCGCCGACCACGCATGATCGATGGCAGATCTCCACCAACAACTATTCCCCGGCGCTGATCGGCGCGCAGGCCGAGACGTTGCGGCGCAACGTGGCCGCCGGCATTCCGCTGTTGTTCACGTTCGAATACGGACCGAAACGGCGCGTGAGTTACGAGACCGTGCCCACGCATGCAATCACGTCGGCGACGCGCTTCAATTCCTGCATCGCCGTGGACCTCGAAAGACTCAAGTCGGAGGAAAGATGAAACGAGCAGCGATCTGCGCGATGGCCATTCTGTCGTCTTCAGCCGTGCATGCGGCGATCACGCGGCACGGCGGCAGCGACCAAGCCCTGCCGGCGCAGAAATACATCCACGTGGTCAGCGAGGCGGATTCGCCGGTCATGCAGACCTGGATCAAGGCGAAGGATGGCCTGTACATCGCGGCGGCCGTGCGCAAGCCGAAAGGCAATGGCCCGTTCCCCGCGATCATCATGTTCCATGGCGCGCCGGGCGGACGCGGCATGGATCAGCTCGTGGGCTGGTCGCGCGGCGATCATGGCGGCCCGGTCTGGGAGCGCTTCCTGCAGGAAGGTTACGTGGTGGTCGTGGCCGACTATCGCGGCGGCGACTGGAACCAGATGAACAAGCCCTCGTCGACCGGGCTGGTCACGGCCATCGATGACGGCATCACGGTGGTCGACTACGTGCAGAACCTCGCCTACGTGAAGCGCGACGAGGTCAGCGTGTATGGCGTGAGCCTCGGCGGAAATCTCGCGATGTACCTCGCCTCGCGCGTGCCCTCGTTGCACGCGGTGGTGGCGGGCGCGCCGGCGCCCCTTTGGTTCCTGGGCCTGCGGCTGAACTCGGACGGCTCGCGCCCGGATTTCGAAACCGCGCAGGCCGATCCGGCAATCGCGAAAGAGAACATCGCGCCGATCCGGATGCCGGTGCTGATCCTGGTAGGCACGGAAGACCGGCTGCTGCCGCTGGACAAGACACTGCACGACGAGCTGGCGAAGCAGGGCAAATCGGTGCGCCTGGAAATCTTCGAACACGGCTACCACGATTTCGTGCTCGGCAACCAGGGCCAGCAGCGCAAGGATCTGCCGCGCGGCGAAATCCTGCTGCCCGGCGCGCTCGAAGCGCTCGAGCTCACCGTGAAGTTCGTCGAGAACCCGCGATGAGTGCGGCGGCGCGACGCGTGCTGCCGCCCGTGTGGCTGTTGCTGGCGCTGGCGGCATCGTTCGCGCTGGATCGCTGGTGGCCCATCGTGCGGCTGGTGCAGGCGCCCTGGAAGTACCTGGGCGTCGTGCCGCTGCTGTTCGGCGCACTCATGGCGATCACCGCGGCGGGCGCCTTCCGGCGCGCCGGCACGCCGGTGATTCCGTTCCATCCTTCCACCGCACTCGTGACCGGCGGCTGGTTCCGCCTGACACGCAACCCCATGTACCTGGGCCTCACGCTCATCCTGCTCGGCGTGGCGCTCATCGATGGATCGCTCGGCGCCTTCCTGCCGTTGCCAGTGTTCGTCGGCATCCTGCACTTCCGCTTCATCCGCAGCGAGGAAGCATTCCTCGAGGGCATATTCGGCGAAGAATATCGCCGCTATCGCGCGTCGGTGCGCCGCTGGATCTGACGGGACGGGCAGGGTTCAGTAGTGCGGCGGCTTCTCGTAGGCCGTCGCGCTCGGCCCGAAATCGGCCTCGGCCGCGGCGAGCTTCTCCATCAGCCGCTGGTTGCGTTCCCGCGCGAGATCCAGCTCCTTCTGCTGCCGCGCCACCACGTCGCTGAGCTCGTTCACCGCGCGCTCGAGGAACGCGACCTTTTCTTCGATGGCATCCAGGCGATTCGACATGGGTCTGATCATGCGGGCTGACCCCGGCGGCTGCAATTGGTCTCGAGAGACCTGAATGCATCGGCGCCCAGGAGTCCTTTCCTGGGCGCCGGCGATTACCGCGAGCTCGGGATTGCTCAGTACCAGATGTCGTAGATCACATCGAGGACGATGCCGGTGGCCACCGCGGTCAGCAGCACATCGTTGCCCACGCGCACCCAGTGATATCCGTAGGGCGGCGCGTACAGCCGATACGGGCGCCAGTCGTACACCACGTAGTCGTGCGAGTACCAGCCACGCGGCAGGTGATCGCCGCGACGCCACATCCGGTAGTAGTAGCCGCGCGGCGCGTGGTACGAGCCGAAGCGATACCGGTAGCGCGCGTAGTCGGCGCGATCGTGGCGGCGGTTGTCCCAGTAGTTCGGATGCCGGTTCCAGTCATTGCGGTAGTGGTCCCAACGGTCGTTGCGGCCATTGTGATTGCGATCGTTCCAGGGGTCGTTGCGCCGGTCATGGCGATGATCGTTCCAGTTCCGCTGGTCGTGATCGTGCCGATCGTCGCGAAGCCCACGGCTCGGCGGCGCATGATTTCCCGGTCGGTCGTCGCGACCGCGGTAATCGTTGCCGCGGTGATCGTTGCCGCGATGGTCGTTGCCGCGGTGATCATTGCCCCGATGGTCATTGCCGCGATGGTCATTGCCACCATGGCTGCGCGCGACCGCCGCAGCGACGCGATTGCTGACCGAGTCCCGGGACTGATCTTTCGCGAATGCCGAGCCGGTGGCCAGCAGGGCGGCGACGGTGAGAATCAAGGTCACTGGGCGTTTCATCTGAGTCTCCTTAGCGGATCGCCATCGATCCGTTGCGGAGCCAGTATCTTTGCGGCCAGCTGAGCCGAGCCTGAACGTTTCCGTTCAGGTTCGTTCAGCTTGGTGGCGGAAATCGTGTCGTCGGGGCCCGCCTGCAGCGCGCTCAGGGCAGCGGCGCGCGCGCCAGGTCGATGTCGTGGCGGACTTCCGCGTCGAGCTCCGCCCAGTCGACGTAACCCACGCGATTGGTCCAGAGGCGCGGGCCGTAGAGAGCCCTGAGCTGCGTGGAGTATCGGCTCCAGAACCCCGCCGCCTGCTCCAGGTACGTGAGCGCCAGCGCCTGGTGCGCGGCATCGCGCGTGGCGCGGTACAGGGCGAGCTCGGTGGCGCCGCGGATCTTGGCGGCGTAGTACCTGCCGAGCTGCGCCATCAGATCGATGTCGGTCAGCGTGGCCGTGAGCTCGCGCGTGCGGGCGTTCGTCCGCGACCTGAACCCGGGCAGTGCGGCCAGCGCGGCAGCGGCGCGC
>DASTRL010000066.1:0-17184 GCA_035761265.1 Steroidobacteraceae bacterium | reverse complement strand
CCGTCGCCAGGAACTCGTCCTTCAAGCGGCCGACGCGCTCGGCCTCTTCGCGCGCCGCGCGCTCGGCCTTGAGCGTCTCCTCGCGTTCGACCTGCAGTTGCTTGGCTTCCGTGACGTCGACGCAGGAGCCGATGAAGCCGGAGAAGGCGCCGCCGGCTCCCTCGAAGATCGGGATGGCCTGCTCGCTGATCCAGCGCGGCTGGCCATCGAAACGCCGGATGCGGTACTCGGCGCGAAAGGGCTGGCGGGTATCGAATCCCTCGCCATAGGACTGCAGGCATCGCGCCAGGTCGTCCGGGTGCACGTTCTGGGTCCAGCCGAACCCGCTCTCCTCGTCGAGCATGCGGCCGGTGAACTCCAGCCACTGGCGGTTGAACCAGGTGCGCGACTTGGAGATGTCCGCGAGCCAGATCAGCACCGGCGCGGAATTGGCCATGAGCCGGAAGCGCTGGTTGCTGACGCGCAGCGCCTCCTCGGCGCGCTTCTGTTCGGAGATGTCGCGCGCGATCTTCGACGCGCCGATGATCTCGCCGGCCGCATTGCGGATCGGCGAGATCGTGAGCGAGATGTCGACGAGGCTGCCGTCCTTGCGGACGCGCACCGTCTGGAAGTGATCGATGCGTTCGCCACGGCGCAGGCGCTCGAGAATCCTCGGCTCTTCGTCGAGACGGTCCGCGGGAATCACGATGGTGATCGGTTTGCCGATGGCCTCCTCGGCCGTGTGGCCGAAGATGCGCGTGGCGCCCTCGTTCCAGGTGACGATCACGCCGTCGAGGGTCTTGCTGATGATCGCGTCGTCGGAAGAGGCGACGATGGCGGCGAGGCGGCCCCGCAATTCCTCGGTGTCGGAACCCTGATGCAATACGTCATTCATGCGGGACGGGCGAGCTTAGCGCAGTCGAACGCTGCTTTTTGCGCCAAACCCTGTAGGAGAAGTCCCACGGACGCGATGTCGCACGGCTGAGAATTGTTCGCGGCGGCATTGACTTTCGATCGTCAATGCACAACCATTCAGTTGTGAATTCACTCGACCAGACTTTCGTGGCCCTCTCCGACGAGACGCGTCGGCTGATCCTCGAGCGACTGCGCCGCGGACCCGCCACGGTCACCGAGCTGGCCGAGCCCTTCAGCATTTCGCAGCAGGCGATCTCCAAGCACCTCGCCTGCCTCGAGCGCGCGCGGCTCATCGAGAAGCAGCGGCTGGGTCGCCAGCAGTTCTGCGCGTTGCGAGCGGCCTCGCTCAGGGAGGCCAGCGACTGGATGGACCAGTACCGCCGACAGTGGAATGAGTCCTTCGACCAATTGGATGCGCTGCTGAAAGAGATGAGGCAACGCCGGGAGCGACGTGATGTCCGCAAGAAGCCTTAGTCACCCGCGCGATGCGGAAACCATCGTCATCGAGCGGATCTTCGATGCTCCGCGGGAGATGGTGTTCGAAGCCTGGACGAAGCCTGAATACCTGGTGGCGTGGTTCGCGCCACGCGGCTGCACCATCGAGTTCCCGCGCATCGAGGTGCGCCCGGGCGGCGGGTTCCACTCGCGCATTCGCAATCCGGCATTCGGCGACTGCTGGTGCGTGGGTGAATACCTGGACATCGTCCGGCCGCAACGCATCGTGTATTCGATCGCGATCGCGGATGGCGAGGGCCAGCGCATCGATGCCGCGCGCGCCGGGCATCACCCGGATTGGCCTGCCGAGACCATCGTCAGCGTCACGCTCGAGGACCTTCACGGCAGGACCCGCCTGACATTGCGACAGAATGCGCCGCTCGCGCTGGCGAAGGAGACTGGCGCCTATCCGAGCTGGCTCGAGATGCTGGACGGGCTCGGCGAATTCCTCGGTCGTGGAGTTTCTTGACCCCGCTTAAGAAGAACTGAGCTCCGATCCCTCATCCGGTAGACGCGGCTCGCCACGCCGTTGCGGACAATGCCGTCATGAGTCAATCCTCTCTCACCAGCACCACTGCCGGCACCACCCTGACCGCCCGTTCGCAAGAGCCCACCGCCGGGCGTGGTTACGCCGCGGCGCTCGCGGCCTTCGGCATCTGGGGCCTGTTCCCTATCTACCTCATCGGACTGCGGCACGTCTCCGCGATGGAGATCACCGCGCATCGCATCGTGTGGTCGTGCGTGTTCGTGATCGGCTGGCTCGCCGTGAACGGCGACCTCGGCAAGCTCTACGAAGCCGCCAGACGCCAGGGAGTGCTCGTCAGGCTCGTGGCCAGTGCGTTCTTCATCGCGGTGAACTGGGTGGGTTTCGCCTGGGCCGTGAACAATCATCGCGTGCTCGACGTGAGCCTGGCCTATTTCATCGGCCCGCTGCTCAACGTGCTGCTCGGCATCTTCGTGCTGTCGGAGCGCCTGAACCGCACGCAGTGGCTGTCGGTCGCCTTCGCGGCGGCCGGCGTCGCCTATCTCACGTTCATCGCGGGGCATGCGCCCTGGATCGCGCTGATGGTCGGTTCCTCGTTCGCGTTCTACGGATTGATCCGCAAGACCGTGCGCATCGACGCGCTGCCGGGCCTCGCCATCGAGACCATCCTGCTGGCGCCGTTGGCCGTGGCCTACCTGATCTGGTGCGAGATCAATGGCACCGCGGCACTCGGCCATGCCGGCGGCGCGGTGGATGCATTGCTGCTCGCCGGTGGCGTCATCACTTCCGTGCCCCTGGTGCTGTTCGCGTTCGGCGCGCGCCAGGTGCCGTATTCGACCATCGGCGTGCTGCAGTTCATCGCGCCCAGCCTGCAGCTGATCTGCGGGCTCGTGGTGTTCCATGAGACGCTGAACGCCGAGCGCGCGCATGGCTTCGTGCTGATCTGGATCGGCCTTGCGATCTACATCGCGAACGCGCTGTGGAAGTCGCGGACCCGCCCGGCCCCGTGACGCAGTCCGCGAGCGAGCGATTGAACGTAACCCGTTGATCGAGGGGCATCCCTGCCCTGTCATCGAGCACTGACAACGCGCCGGGCGGATGACGTTCAGGGATGGTTCAGAGCCCTGGCCTATGATCGGCACCATGGCTGTTTCCGCATTCCGCTCCACTTCTCGCCTTCTGGCCGCCCTGTCGCTTGCGCTCGTGCTCGGTTTCGCCCGGGCCGAAGATGGCGAAGCCTACGACCCGGATCCGCCCGACCGCGCTGCCCGGCTCAGCTACCTGCAGGGGGAAGTTTCGTTGCAGCCCGCCGGCGAGGAAGACTGGGCCCCTGCCATCCTCAATCGGCCGCTGACCACCGGCGACAAGCTCTGGACGGAGCAAGGCGCACGCGCCGAGATCCAGGTGGGCCAGGCGAGCGTGCGGCTCGATGGCGACACCGGTTTTTCCTTCCTGAACGTCGATGACGACACGATCCAGATGCGCATGACGGCGGGCGTCGTCATCGTCCGCGTGCGCGCGCTGATCGAGAACGAACACATCGAGATCGACACGCCGAACGTGGCGCTGTCGCTGCTGCAGCCGGGCAGTTACCGCGTCGAGGTCAACGATCCCGGCGACACCACCGTGGTCAGGATCAGCGAAGGCCAGGCCGAAGCCACCGGCCCCGGCCAGCGCGTGATCGTGCGCAACCAGCAGGTCGCCACCTTCCGCGGCACGGAACAGCTTGCCGCCGAGTTCGGCACGCTGGGTGGACCCGATGAATTCGACTCCTGGAGCCTGGATCGAGACCGGCGCGACGAGCGGGTCGCCTCCTCGCCGACCTCGGAGTACGTCTCCCCCGATGTCACCGGTTACGAGGACCTCGATGACAACGGCACCTGGAGCGCCGAGCCCGAGTACGGCTACGTCTGGACGCCCTCCCGCGTGGCGTTCGGCTGGGCTCCTTATCAGTATGGCCGCTGGGTCTGGGTTTCCCCCTGGGGCTGGACCTGGATCGATGACGCGCCCTGGGGCTATGCGCCTTTCCACTATGGCCGCTGGGCCCACGTTCGCAACCGCTGGTGCTGGGTTCCGGGTCCGCGACACGTGCGCGCCGTGTATGCGCCCGCGCTGGTGGGCTGGGTGGGTTCGCCGGGCGTCAGCGTGTCGGTCGCCATCGGGCAGCGCATCGGCTGGTTTCCGCTCGGTCCGCGCGAAGTCTACGTGCCGGCGCGGCGTTTCAGCCCGCACTACGTGGAGCGCGTCAATATCTCCAACACGGTGATCGTCGATCGCAACTGGGCCCGCCATGTCTACGACCGCCGTGACCACCACCACGACTACCGCAATCGCGGCGTGCCGGGCGCGGTGACCACCGTATCGCGCGCCACGTTCGCGTCGGCGGCGCGCGTGGCTGACCATCGCGTGCGCGTCGATCAGCGCGAGATCGCCCGTTCGGACGTGGCCGCGCGCCCGCCACACATTACGCCGGCGCGCGAGAGCCGCCTGGGTGGCGCGGCGCGCGCGAACTTCCGCCCGCCGCAGAACGTCGTGGACCGCCCGGTGATCGTCAGGCGAGAGCCGCCGCCGGTGTCCGGGCGCCTGGCACGCGGCATCGCGGACCGGGTGCCTTCTTCGCACGAGCGCGCGCAATCCCGGGATTTCGGCAATCGGCAGGATCGGCCGCCACGGAATGCGCCGCGCAGCGGTTACGCGCCCGGCCAGGTGCCCGCTCTGCAGCCCGCCGGGCCGCCGCAGGTAGTTAGCCCGCGCGTCGAGCGTCGGCGCGACGATCGGCCGGCGCGCGATCGCCAGCGCCAGCCGGCCGAAGCGTGGCAACCGCAGCGCGAGGTCCAGCGGCAGGACCGTGAGCGCAGCCAGCGCGTGCAGGAGTTCCAGCGTGAAGCCGCCGCCCGGATGGCGACGCAGCGCGAACGGGCGTCCGAGCGCGCGCGCAGCGAACGCATGCCGGAGGATCGCCGGCCGGCCGTGCGCCAGCCACAGGTGCGCCAGCCCGAGGTGCGGCGTCCGGAAGTGCGCCAGCCGGCACCGCGCTCGCAGGAACCTGCGAATCGCCCGGCGACGCCGCGTCCGGCCGAGTCCCGTCCGATGCCCTGGAAGAACGAGGCGCGTCGGCCGGACCGGCGGTGAGTTCGCGGCGGATGAAGCCGCCCGCCTTGTCGAACTTTTCCGCCTCGATGGAGAACAGCTGCAGCACGGTGTCGAACACGTCAGGCTGCCGGTACTCGGCGCGCCGCTCGATCGAAATCGGCACCGAGGATTTCACGATCAGCGGAATCTGCGCCTGCTCGGGCGGCAGCGTCACGCCCGGCGGCACGCCGTGGAACATGTAGCCGCCTTCCATCAACGACTCGCCATGGTCGGATAGATAGATGAACACGTAGGGCACGCCGGAGCGGTCGAGCGCTCCGATGGCCTGGCCGAGCACGTGGTCGACGTACAGAATGGTGTTGTCGTACGAGTTGTAGAGCTGCTCGGGCGTGCACTGGTTGGCGACGTCCGCATCGGTGCACATCGGCTGGAATTTCTGGAACTCCGGCGGGTAGCGGTCGGCATACGCCGGTCCGTGGCTGCCCCCTCCCAGGTGCAGCACGAGGAAGCGGTACCCCGATTGGTACGACGCCAGGTCCTTCTCGAGCAGCGGCACGACGTCCTCGTCATAGCACTTGCCGCCGTGCCCGCAATTGGCAACCTTGGTCTCACCCACCGCCGCGCAATTGTCGTAAAGCGTGTAGTTCACGTAGCAGACCGTCGGAACGCCCGCGCGCGAGACCACCGTCGTCAACTTGATGTCATCCTTCTCGAAGATCTTGGGCAGTGCGTAGAGCGTCGAGGCGCGGGTCGCCACCCCGTCGAGCAGGTGCAGGCCCGGCACTTGTTTCAGCACCGGATTCGTTTCCCGGCGCTCGTAGCCGTAGAGGCTGAAGCTCTTGCGCCGCGAGGACTCGCCAACCGCCAGCACCACCACGAGATTGCCGGGCTCGGACACCTTGGCCGTGAACTGGATGTCCTTCTGCTGGCGCCTGATGTACGGCCTCGCCGCCTTGGTCATCGCATTGACCGAGCTCGAGATGATGTTGATGGGCACCAGCGAATACACGATGTATTTGTTCGAGACATTGCCCGCGCGGAAGATCGCCCCGTACTCCAGGTACAACGAGGCGAGCGCCACGCAAAGGGCGATGCCCAGCATCTTGAGCGAGCCAAGCAGGTAGCGGCCCGCGGGCGCAAAGGTGATGTCCGCCGCCAGAATGACCCAGATGGGCAGCGCCATCAGCATCACCACGTACGGGATCATCTGGGCCGAAAGCAGCTGGCCGACTTCGGTGAGATCGGTGTGTACCGTATTGAGCACCATCGAGCTGTCGATGGCGACCCCGTATTTCACGATGAAATACGTCCCGGCCGCGCTCAGCACGGTGAGCAGGATGGCGGCCGGCTTGATGGTCCGCCGGTGTGCCAGCAGCGTGAACACCACGATGAACAGGCACAGGCCGGCCAGCAGGTACGCGGCGAGCGCCGACACGTCGATTCCGTCCGCGTCCTTGAACCAGCTGGCGAGCTTGCCGATGTGCAGCGCATTGCAGGTGCCATACAGCACCGCGGCGAAGGCGATCGTGAATCTCGTATGGGAAATCTGGAACCGGAGTCTCAATAGCTTCATGGGGAAACTATAGCTGCAGGCCAGCGACGGAATCGTATTTGTGTCATCGTCTAAGGATCGACACCAAACGAGCTTCCGTGTCGGGCCGGCCGGGGGGCGGCTTAGAGAGATGCATTACCTCAAGCTGAGATGCAGCCGCATCATCCTGGTCTCGTTCGTCCTGTTCGCGGTGGTCGTCACCATTTTCCCCCAGATCGACCTGTCGATCTCCAGGCTGTTCTTCAACGGCAAGGCCTTTGCGCACGATCCGTGGTGGCAGAGGTTGCAGCAGACCGCCCTCTCCTGGTTTCTCTGGTTCTCCGTGGGCTCGGTGGTCGCCATCTATGCCTGCAATCGGCTGCTCAAGCGCCATTTCCTCGGTGTCGACGGCCGCAGGGTCCTGTTCTTGGTGCTGGTGCTGATGATCGGCGCGGGACTGATCGTGAACCTCGGCCTCAAGAACCACTTCGGCCGGGCGCGCCCCCGGGACGTCGCGGAGTTCGGCGGAAAACTGCAGTTCACGCCGGCCTTCGTCATCAGCCATGAATGCAGGACCAACTGTTCTTTCTCCTCCGGCGATGCGGCCGGCGGATTCTTTTCACTGGCGCTGGCCATGGCATTGAGCCGTCGTCGCCGCATGTTCGTGGCCGGGGCGGCGCTCGGCATTACCGTGTCCATCTCGCGCATCGCCTCGGGCGCGCATTTCTTCTCCGATACCGTGACGTCGTTCTTCGTGATGCTGATCGTCGCGGACGTCTTGTACTACTACGTCGTGCAGACCGACGCCGAGCGCGCCCGGGATCGCAGCGAAGGATTCGTGCTCAAACCCGCGTATCGCGGTGTGAGCGTGAATTCCAACATGTAGCGCTAACATCCTGCGGAATGTACGGTGCGCGCCGCGTCGGTTAATCTGCCGCGCGCCATGCCCCGAAGCAGAAATCTCTCCGGCAGATCCCCCACGCAGAAGCGCTATTCGGCGCCCGCCCTGGAGAAGGGCATCGACATCCTCGAGCTGCTGGCCGAGGCCGAATCTGGCCTCACCGTCTCCGACATCTCGCAGCGGCTGAAGCGGCCGATGAGCGAGCTGTTCCGCATCATCATCGTGCTCGAGCGGCGGCGCTGGCTGCAGAAGGATCCGGAAACATCCCGCTACAGCGTCACCTATCACGTGCTCAAGCTCGCGCATCGCGGGACTCCGGCGCAATCGCTGACGTTGGCGGCCGCGCCGGTGATGCACGAGCTTTCCGGCCGCATCAACCATTCCTGCCATCTCGTGGTGTTGTCCGGCACGCAGGGTCTCGTGGTGCTGCGGCAGGAAAATCCCCGCCGCCATGCGAACCTGTCGGTGAGGATGGGCGCCACGATCAATCTCCTGTCGAGCTGCTCGGGGCACATCCTGCTCGCGCACCTGGAATCGCAGGATCGCGACAGTCTGCTGCGTTGCCTGCCGCGGCCGTGGGACATCTCGCGGCAGAAGCTGCTCAGGATTCTCGAGCGGACCCGCAGGCAAGGATACGAGGTGCAGCCCAGCCCGATCACGGCGGGCGTGACCGACGTCAGCTATCCCGTGCGCGGTTTCGACGGCAAGGTGATGGCCGCGCTGACCGTTCCATACCTGCACGTGCTGGACAAGTCCTTGCCCACCTCCGTGGAGCAGACTCGCAAGCAGGTCGAGGAAGCGGCGCGGCGCATCTCGCAGTCATTGGGCTGGATCCACTGAGGCTTCAGGAAGCCTGCGCTTTGCGGCGATTGCGCAGTCGCGCGAGCCGCGCCACCTGCTTGAGCGAGGCCGCCATCGTGTAGGCGAGCTGCAGATGTCCGGCGCGGAACAGCCGGAGCACCGATGCGTCGTCGAGATCCCGGAGCCGGTCCAGGCTCACGGTGTAAAGCCCCTGCAGCGTCAGGCGCTCGGCGCCGTCGAAACTGAGCGAGATGTCGATGGATTCGATGAGCTTCAGGTCGGACAGGGCCGCGATGAACGCCTGGGTCTGTTCGAGGCCGTGGTGGATCTCGCCCAGCGTCCGCTGGATGGTGCGCAAGGCGTCGCCAGGTTGTTGGGACGCGTCGAAGAGCGGCTCACCCTCGCAGTCGCTGAATCTCGCATGCTCGCGATCGATGGCGATGTTCTGCTCGGAGATGAAAAAGCCATCCCGCTGCAGCATGAGCGGATTGAAGCCGCCGCGCTCCTCGATCGAGCCCAGGAGGTTCTCACCGGGCTTGAAGCCAAACATGGCACCGGCATAGAAGCTGCCGGTCGCGGCTTCCTTGGTGAAGAAGATCGGGCAGCAGGTAGCCGCCGAGGCAAACTCCGCGGCGACCACCTGCACGAAGTGCGGCGGCGGCGCGGTGCTCGTGCGCAGGCGCAGGTGGCCGTGGCGCCGGGGATCGAGTAGTTCGAGCGTGGCCAACGATGGCTCTCAGACGGCCTGCATGCCGTGTTCGACGATCTTGCGGATCAAGTCGCGATGGCGCGGCAGCCCGGCGCGCAGCCGCTCGGTCTGGATTGCATTCTCGCGCAGCGCGCGTTCGGCCTGCCTGGCATCGCCGGCCAGCGCCGATGGTTCCACCTGCGTCCGGAAACCCATGCCGTACAGCACATATTGATAGCTCGCGGCCGGGAAAACCTCCTCGACGCGGTCGAACTCGTCGTGGAACCACGGCGACTGGTGGCTCCAGAGCAGCAGCAGATCCTGGAGGCGGTCGGGGATGGTCTCCGGAAGCAGGTTGTCGCGCCAGAATGCGCTGTCTTCGCGCTTCGTGAGCACGTAGTGGAGCTTGAGGAAGTCGATGATGCGGCCCCAGCGATACGTGGTGGTCGCGTTGAATCGCGCGGCAATCAGGTCCATCACCTCGCGGCAAACCGGCATCTGCTCGGCGATGAACTTGGCCGACAACTCCACCAGGACGATGGCCGAAGCTTCCAGCGGCTCGAGGAAACCGGCGGCGAGACCGACGGCCACGCAATTGCGCTGCCAGAAGATCTGCCGATGGCCGGAGCGTATTGGAATCTTGCGCACCGGCAGTTTCGCGCCCGCCGCGCCCACGTAGGCGCGCAGCTCGCGTTCCGCGTCCTCATCCGAGATGTGGCGGCTCGAGTACACGTGGCCGATGCCGCGGCGCGTGGGCAGCCCGATGTCCCAGATCCATCCCGAGCTCTGCGCCGCGGAAATCGTCTGGCAGGCGATGGGCGCCGCCTCGCTGGCGTACGGCAACTGCAGCGCCAGCGCGCGGTCGCAGAACAGCACGTCGCTGCAATCCTTGAACGGCACGCCGAGCGTCTCGCCGATCAGCAGCGCCTTGAATCCGGTGCAATCGACGAACAGGTCGCCCTCGATCTCGCCGGCCTGCTCCGTGTCGAGGCTGCGGATGTCGCCATTGGCGGCGAGGTTCACGCGCCGCACGTCCGCGAGCACGTGCCGCACACCGAGCTTCTCGCAGCAATGCGCCTGCAGGAACGGCGCGAACTTGCCGGCGTCTAGGTGATACGAATAGTTGGCCACCGCCTCGAACTCGGCGGTGGCGATGGTCTTGGGCGCGAGGCCCTCGTCGCAGAGCCGGCCTTGCGGGCACACGGCGTCGCAAAAGCTGCGCCCGTCCTCGCGCGCCAGCCAGTGCGGCACGAGATTCACCTGCCCGAAGCTCTGCGGAATCATCAAGGGGTGGTAGTAGAAATCATCGGCGGCGCCAGTGGTCCAGCCGGTGAACCGGGCGCCCTGCTTGAAGGCGACATCGCATCGCCGGAAGAACTCCGTCTCGGAAACGCCAATGCGCGCGAGCGTGCTGCGCAGCGTGGGCCACGTGCCCTCGCCCACACCGATGATCGGCGTGGTCGGCGATTCCACCAGCGTCACGCTGAACCCCGCGTCCATGCGCGCGCGGTGCCTGGCGGCGATCACGCCCGCGGTGAGCCACCCGGCCGTGCCGCCGCCCACGATGACGATGCGTCTTACCTGTTGGACCATGAAGCGATGGAAGGACAGGAGGAAGGGGATGTCAACCGGGAGATCGTTGGCATCCCCTCCTCCGTCCCTGGCAGTTACAGCCGGAAGCGCGCGCCCAGCGCGTAACGGCGCCCGTACGCGAAGACATCCAGCAGCTGGTTGTCGAAGCGGCCGTGCGTGCTCAGCGTCTCGTCCGTGATGTTGAGCGCCTCGAAGTACACGTTGAGCTGGTCCGTGATCTGGTAGCTCGTCGAGAAGTCGACCTGCAGGCTCGAATTCACGAACGTCGGCTCGGCGCCGAACGCCGAGTTGTTCTGGTTCTGGCCGAACTGCAACAGGTACTCGTCACGCCAGTTGGCCGCGACACGCGCCTCGAAGCCGTGCTTGTCGTAGAACGCCACCAGGTTGGCCGAGTCCGCCAGGCCGGTGACCGCGAAGCCGGACTGCGAGATGTCCGTGCGGTCATACGGCTTGTTCGTGTCGACGAACGTGGCATTGGCATTGAAGCCGAAGCCAGAGTCGCCGAACACGTGCTGCCAGGCGATTTCCCAACCGTTCACCGTCGCGTCCGGGCCATTCACGCGTTGCGAGACCGTGTAGATGGCCGGCTGCCCTGTCGTCGGGTCGATGACGCCATTGATCGTCTGGCGCTGCGTGCCCTGGACGATGAAGTTGGTCACGTCCTTCACGAAGGCGTCCACCGACAGGTACGCGTTCCTGCCGTAGTACCACTCGACTGCCAGATCGAGGTTGTCGGACAGATACGGCTTCAACGCGGGATTGCCACCCGTTGCCGTCAGCGCGCCCACGCGCGGAATGCTGGCGACGTTGAGCACCGGCGTCAGGAAGTTGATCTGCGGCCGGGTCAGCGTGCGCGAAGCATCGAAACGCAGGTGCCAGGCGTCCGTCAGTTCCAGCTTCATGTCGAGGCTGGGCAGCAGGTACGCGTAGTCGCTGTCCGTGGTGATGGGCTGCGTGTCCGAGTAGATGGTCGTGAGCAGCGTCGGATCCTGCGTGTTCACGTCCAGCCTGATCGGCACGCGACCGACGCCGCTCGAGGACACGTCGGTCTTCTCGCGGCGCACGCCCGCGGTCACATGGAACGGCTTGCTGCCAAGCTCCGTGTCGAAATGCGCGCTGAGGAACAGCGCCCAGGTGCGCTCGGTGATGTCCTGGATGCTGCCCGGATCGAGCGCCAGGTCGAGCGTGCCGTGGAAATCGCAGAGCGCGGGGTGATCGCCGCCAGGCGCGCACCGCGCCAGCGAATTGGCCAGCGTCGGCACCGCGTTGGTGGGATTGGGGTTCGGGCCCGGATAGTTGAAGCCGTCGATCTGCTGGGTCCACGGATCACCCAGCCCGCCCAGGAAGCCATACAGATCGTAAGGGCTGTACACGAGCAACCCCGGAGGCAACGCGCCCGCGCCCGAGAAGCCCGGAATGAATCCCGACGTGCCGATCGTGCCGCGGTAGAGCGAGGACGGCACGAGCACGCCGGAGGTGCGCCCGGACGGTGCGCCGTATCCGCCGTAGGCCTGCCAGAAGTTGTTGGCGAACGTATTGCTGTTCTGCAGCGTGAAGTTGTCGTCGAGCCAGGAGAGGCCGGCATCGACCTTCACGTTCTCCTGCTGCCAGCTCACCTTGAAGCGCGCCTGCTTGATGGTGTCGCTGTTCTCCTGCAGCGTCCGAACGAGCACGTGCGAGCCGATGACCGACGGATCGAGATAGCGCGAGGTGTCGCCGTTCGGCCCGTAGGTCGTCATCTGCGGCAGATGATCGCTGCTGTCGCCGAGCACCTGCACGCCCATGTTGAAGCCGATGGTGCCGCCGTAGCCGATGTCGGCGCCGTCGAAGCCGCCGCCGCTCGGGTTCTGCTCGCTCTTCGCGTATGAGGCGTCCGCGTCGATGCTGAGGTTGTCCGAGAACGAATGCTTGAGGTTGACGCCGATCTGGTTGGTCCGGCGCTCTCGGTGTTCCGTGCCGCCGTTGAGGTCCATCGGCGTGCCGGCCTGCCGGAAGTCGGTCACCGTGCCGTTGTCGTCGAGCTGCACGCTGCGCAGGTCGTTGATGCCGAACCACAGGCCGAAGCCGTAGGTATTGGTTTCGATCTTCTGGCGCGAGAAGTTGTCGTCGATGGTCAGCAGCGTGCTGTCCGACGGCCGCCACTGGAACGCGATGCGCCCGTCGATGCGCTCGTCCGACACCTGCGACTGTTCGGCGCCGAACTGCTGCTGCCACCAGCCGACGATGGTCTTGTCGGCATCGTCGAGGTCGCCGGGATTGCAGGTCGGAGTGAGCTGGCAGGGCGCGAACTTGCCGCCTTCCCATCCGGAGACGAACACGCGGTTCGTGTCGGTGTCCCGCTTGGTGTAGATGGCGTCGGCAAGAAAGCCCATCGTATCGTCGGCGAACGTGGTGCTGAACAGCAGCCCGCCCGAGGGCTGTATCGATCCCGCCTCCTCCTGTTCGGAGGCCGCGGCGCTCGCGACGAAACGCGTGCCGGGGCTGTCGAACGGTTTCGGGAATGCGATGTTCACCGTGGCACCGATCGAGCTGCTCGACAGCGAGACATCCGGCGTCTTCATCACGGTCAGCGACCCGACGAAGTCCGCGCCCACGGTGCTGAAATCCACCGAGCGGCCGCCGGCCGCGGTGGAGATCCGTCGACCGTCGTACAGCGTCTCGTTGAAGTCACCGCCGAAGCCGCGCACGGTGATGCTTTCCGGCTCGCCGCGAGTTCCGGCGCGCTGGATGGACACGCCTGGCACGCGCTGCAGTGACGCGGCCACGTTCGAGTCCGGGAACTTGCCGATGTCCTCGGACGTGATCACGTCGACGACGCCCGCGGCCTGGCGCTTCATGTCCAGGTTTCGCTGCAGCGATCCGATCAGGCCGGTGACCACGATTTCCTCGAGGTCCTCCGGTCTGGCTCCGGCCGCCTGGTCTTGCGCTGCCGCTGGCAACGCAATAGATAGCGCTAACAAACTCGACGTACCGACGAGTGCGCGCTGCGCTTTCTTCTTTCGCATTGGATTTACCCCTTCTATGGTGGACACCAGGGTGACGAGATGCACAGGCAACAACGGCGCTCCATCCACTTCCGTCGTTGGCCGGACGCGACGAATGTCGCGCGTGTCTCGTCGAGCATCGATGTCCTGGCGGACAGTACGCCGAGCATCGGCGCGCAACCATCCGCGGACGCGTATCGCGCGATTCCAGTTTTGTCACCGCGCAGGAAATTTCACGTCGCCCAATGACGTACGTGATACTGAAGACCAGTGTCATCCAGGGGAAAGTCACTTTTATATACGCAACTTCGATCAGAACAGCGCAATTGAAAGAAAACCGCGCTGCGATGTCCCGAAGTCGGCGCGAGACACGTCTGTTCGTTGCGCGAAAGCTACGCTCGGCCCGTGGCCGGCGGTTGGCGTAGCATGTCGCACTGCATGAACGCCCTGGCCCGAATCACCGTCCGTCGGGATGTCGATCGCGCGACCTTCGAGGCGGAAATCGCCGCAGCCGCGGTGCCGGTGGTGCTCGAGGACGTGGCGGCCGACTGGCCCATGGTGCGCGCGGCCCGCGAATCCAGCGGCGCGCTCGCCCGGATGCTGAAGTCGCTGGACGGCGGGCGGCAGCCGCACCTGATCGAGGCGCCGCCTGGGGTGAACGGCCGGATCTTCTACAGCGATGACCTTTCCGCGTTCAACTTCACGCGGCGCCCTGCGGGCATCGGCGAAACCCTCGACCTGCTCCTGCGCCTCGCCGAGGTCGCCGAGCCGCCCGCGATCTTCCTCGAGTCGATGTCCGCCAAGGCCTATCTACCCGAATTCCCGGCGACCCACCGCATGCCGCTGCTCGATGAGCGCATCGAGCCGCGCATCTGGATCGGCAACGCGGTCAAGGTCAACACGCACTTCGACCTGGCCTGCAACATCGCCTGCGTGGTGGGCGGCCGCCGCCGATTCACGCTGTTTCCGCCCGGGCAGCTCGCCAACCTTTACATGGCGCCGCTGGATTTCACGCCCTCGGGCGCGCCCGTGAGCCTGGTGCAGTTCACGCAGCCCGACCATGCGCGCTTCCCGCGCTATGCGGAGGCCTTGCGCCATGCGCAGCAGGCGGAACTGGGGCCGGGTGACGCGCTGTTCATTCCATACGGCTGGTGGCACCACGTGGAGTCGCTGACGCCTTTCAACGTGCTGGTGAACTACTGGTGGAATCCGGCGCCCGACTACGGCGCGCCGCACGGCGCGTTGCTGCACGCGTTGCTGACGATCCGCGACCTGCCGGCCGACCAGCGCGCGGTCTGGCAGTCATTGTTCCAGCAATTGGTGTTCGCGGATCCCGAGAGCGCGCTCGCGCATCTGGCACCGGCACGGCGGGGCATGCTTGCCCCGCCGTCCCCGGAACGCACGCGGAAGATCCGCGAGACGCTGGCGCGCGACTTCAGGCGGACGGAAATCTGATTCCGCCCGACCTCAGAAGTTGAAGGTGGCGCTCACGGCCACCGTGCGCGGACGCGAGTAGATGATCTCCGAGTAACCGGATGCGGTCGTCAACGACGAGGTGCCCGCCACCGGGTACTGCTCGTCCGTCAGGTTGTTGCCGATCAGCGCGAAGCGCCACTTCGAGTCGTCGCTCGAGAGCGTCAGCGAGGCATTGACGAGCGTGATGCCTTCGCGCTGCGCGATCTCGGGCGAATTGCCGGCGTCGAAGAACTGCGAGTCGGTGTAGCTCACGTCCGCGCGCGGCGTGAGTTTCCAGTTCGCGCCGGCCGGGAAGTCATACGACAGGCCGAAGTGACCCTGCCACTCCGGCGTGAACGGCAGGCGGCTCTTGAGCGTGGCCGTGGCCGTGGGCGTCACCGGCCCGAAGGGCGGCGGCGGTGTGATCTTGTCGAACTCCGAGTCCAGATAGCCGAGGCTGGCATCGAGCCGGAATTGCGCCGTGGGCACGAATTCCAGCTCGACTTCGCCGCCGACGATGGACGCGACGCCGGCGTTGAACAGCAGCGGCACCACGCCGAGGCGGTAGGTCATCTGGATGTCGTCGTAGTCCGTCTTGAACAGCGCGACGTTCATGCGCACCGTCTCCGACGGATCCATCTTGAATCCGACTTCCCAGGACTCGGCCGTCTCCGGTTTGAAGGAGATGGGCTCGTTCCCCGGCGGCGCGGCGTTGTAGCGCTGGTTGAAGCCGCCGCTCTTGAAGCCCTCCGACCAGCTCAGGTAGGTCATGAACTGCGGGTTGACGCGGTATTGCACGCTGGCCGAGGCGGTCGTCGCGCTGAACTCGCGCTCGAAGCGGTTGGTGGTCAGGAACAGGCACCCGGTCTGGGTCGGCGGCGGGCCCGCGAACGGGCACAGCGCAGTCGGCGCGGGCGGCTCGGCACGCGATGCCGGCGAGACGTTGAACATGATCGCCTGCAGTCCCTTGGTCTCCTTGGTGTAGCGCAGGCCGGCGCTGAAGCTCAACGCATCGGTCGCCTTGAAGGTCCACTCGGTGAACGCCGCCTTGGCCTTGGAGTCCATCGACACGCGCTGCGTGTCATAGGAAGTGCCCGGGTTGCCGAGCGGCACCAGCAGTCGGTCGAAGGAATCCTCGTCGAAATAGAAGAGACCGAGCACGCCGTCCACCCGCGAGGTGCTGATCAGCGCCTGCAACTCCTCGCTGAACTGGTCGCTCTTGCTGTCGTAATTGGTGTGCAGGATCAGCAGCGGCGTGTTGTCGGCGTCGCGCGTTCCGGTCCACTTGAGGCTGCGATCCGCCGTGATGGACTTGAGCGTCAGCATGTCGTTGACTTCCCAGTCCAGTACCAGCGAGCCGCCGCTGTTCTCGAGCGTGCTCGAGGCGGGATAGGTACCGCCGTTCTTGTACTTGCCGAGCGCCTGCGCGTCGTTGCCGCAGCGCGGATCGGCCAGCGGCCCCACCAGCACCGGCGGCGGCAGCGGATCGAGCATGTTCGGACAGCCCGCGGCCTGGCTCGCGGCGCCGACGAAGGTGGCCGCTTCGTTCATCGACTGGAACACGAAGGGCGAGCCGTTCTCGTCTTCGTTCGTGTAGTCGCCGCGCAGCGTGAGCGTGAAGGCGTCGGACGGCTTCCAGCGGATGCCCACCTGGCCGGTGTACATCTTTTCATTGCCGAGATCCTCGCCGTCGAACACGCGGGTGACGTAGCCGTCGCGCTCGCGTCCGCCGACCGCGAGCCGCGCGGACCAGTCGCCGCCCAGCGGGATGTCGAAGGCGCCGAAGATCTCGCGCAGGTTGTCCTGGCCCAGGCCGACACGGATGGAATTGCCCGCATCGTCTCCTGGTGCGTTCGTCGTGAGCAGCACGGCGCCGCCGATGGTGTTGCGACCGAACAATGTTCCCTGCGGGCCGCGCAGGATCTGCACGCTCGAGATATCGCGGAAGTCCATGGCGCCGCCCACCGAGCGGCCCATGTAGACGTCGTCGATGTAGATGCCGACGCCCGGATCCACCGCCGGTGTCGCATCGGTCTGGCCAATGCCGCGGATGAACACCTGTGCGGCGGAGTTGTTGCCGGTCAGCGTGCCGTAGCTGTGGAACTGGATGTTGGGCGCGATCTTGTCGAGGTCCGTGGTGCCGACCACCTGCTGGCGTTCGAGCGCGGCCCCGGAGATGGCGATGACCGCCACCGGCGTGTCCTGCAGCGACTCCTGGCGGCGCCGCGCCGTCACCACGATGGCTTCCAGAGTTTCGCCCTCGGT